>NZ_JBHIQK010000001.1:0-504926 GCF_042196545.1 Bartonella sp. AC70YNML | reverse complement strand
ACGTGCAAGCGAATGGTTTTGATTGATTCAAGATAAACAGATTTGAAATGAGACAATCTTACGATATTCGGGATTCTTATTCAATATGAATAACGATTAACTATCATTAAAATCAATATATTATATGATATTACACAAAGTAACTTTGAGAATAGAGATAATTTTTTTGCCTTTTAAAGGGGGGTATAAGCTTACCTATAAGAAAGAAGAGAAAGGCTTTGGTGAAGAGCCATTGATGTCTCAATTTGTGCTGCATTTTATAAGGTTTAGGTTTGAAAGTTTATCTCTGAACAGTAGCAAAAAAGAGAAACGTTTTTTAAAGAATAAAAAGTTTTTACACGGTATGCATCAATATAAATGTGTATGGTTATTAATGGATTTTTATGCTGAAGTTTCTTATAGAAGAGAGCAGTATTATTTGGATAATATGCTCTCTTTGATTGGTAATCTTTTGTGTTAAAAGATATAGGTGAGGTGCGATGGATCATTTTTATGTTGTGGAGAAGGATTGATGAGTTTTTTTCGTTGTATTGGCCGTTCTGCCTTATTTATGTTGGATCCAGAGCAAGCACACGGTTTAGCGATTCTCGGGCTGAAAAGTGGATTAAATGGCTGTCAAAAGGTTATCGATAAACGTTTGTGTGTAACTGTTGCTGGGCTTGAGTTTGAAAATTTTATTGGTCTTGCTGCGGGGTTTGATAAAAATGCAGAGGTTGTGGATGGTGTTTTTCGTTTAGGATTTGGTTTTACAGAAATTGGGACAGTGACACCAAAGCCTCAGATTGGAAATTCTAAACCACGACTCTTTCGTTTAAAAGAAGATGAAGCAATTATTAATAGAATGGGTTTTAATAATGATGGACATCAAGTTGTTTACAACAGATTGCGCGCGTGTAAAAAAACTGGTGTTGTAGGCGTTAACATTGGAGCCAATAAGGATACGGTTAATAAGATTGGTGATTATACTGTTGGTATTGCTCATTTTTATGATGTTGCTGATTATTTTACGGTTAATATTTCTTCTCCTAATACACCAGGCTTACGTGATTTACAGGCCCGTGACAGTTTGCATCTTTTGTTGAGTGCAATTTCGCAAGTGCGAAATGAGCAAGAGAAAAAGCATGGATTCTCCATTCCCATTTTTTTAAAAATTGCTCCTGATTTATCAGAGAAAGAATTAGATGATGTTGCTGAAGAAATAAAGCTTTCTAATTTTAATGGGCTGATTGTTTCTAACACAACTCTTTCACGCCAGGGGCTTAGCAATAGTCACCTCAGCAATGAAGAGGGAGGGCTTTCTGGACGTCCACTTTTTGAACGTTCTACTATTGTGCTTGCAAAAATGCGTCAAAAGTTAGGGAAGGAGATTGCAATTATCGGTGTTGGCGGTGTAAAGGACGCACAAACTGCTTTGGAAAAAGTAAAAGCTGGTGCAGATTTGATTCAATTATACAGTGGGATGGTTTATGAAGGTCCAGATCTTGTCATAACTATTCTGCAAGAGATTTTGCAGATGATGCAACAAGATGGAGTTGATAACATAAAAAGCTATCGTGATCATAGTCTTGAGCATTGGGCAAAATTTCCTTTGTAAAAAACGCTTTTTTCTTCACAAAAAATTGCGAGATTTTTTTAAAGGGGCTTGCAAACTTTGTTGATTTTCCTTATGTCACATAAGCAAAGGATAAATGTTTACAAAATCGTGAACAGTTATGGTACATTTTCTTTTTATGCGGTTGTAGCTCAGTTGGTTAGAGCGCTGGTTTGTGGCACCAGAGGTCGTAGGTTCAAATCCCACCAACCGTACCATTTTCCTTTATAAACTATTCTCATTTCTTTTGTTTCTTTAAGAAATCTGCACTTCTCAGCCTCTTTTGCATATGATCGCTAACGTAGCTTAAGTTCCTTGAGACAGTGAATTTTTCTCTCTTTTCGCCCAAAATAGCCAAAACATCTCATTGAGCGGAGACTTTTTTAAAAAGTCCTCTTCTAAATTTATTATTTTTTTCAATAGGATATAAATTTATCGTTTTGGGGGCACGGTAGACTTATAGCAGTAACAAGCTTAGGCGTATAGTTAGTAGACACCGTCATTATTGAGGAGTTTATTTAAATTGTGTTTGATCGATTAAGGTATACAGAAAAACGTGATCAATAAGCTTAGGTTTATTGGTTCTAAGCGTGGAGGGGGGGAAGCTATCCAATGCAAAAGAATAAATTATTTTTTTGCGCTGAGCGTTGGTTGTTTTTCGACATAATTGCATTTTTGTCTAACTTTGTGAACACACACTATTTTCTGGACTAATCGAGGAAATAGAACATTCATGTGTTAAGAGGATTAGACAGTGAGTTGTAAACAATTAGAGCAAGAAATAGCCACTGTAAAGTATACATCAATGTAGGAATCCAAAGCCTTATAGCACACTTATTTCAGTGAGGATGTGCTGTGGTGCAATAAAGCAACACTGGCTATGAAGCGGGCTTATCGTATGAAAGTGCTAGAATATGGTGGTTTAAGTTAAGAGACACTGATCTTTTTGCGTGATGAACAGTCGGCTAAAATAAAGAGCACGCAAAAGAAAAGCGCCCGTTTTGGGTACACAATTGCGCCGCGACGATTATTTAGGCCAAACGCATCATGTGCTTGTGGTGCCAAAAGGCTATCAATGAGGGCAAGATTTACAAAAGCTTGAAAGCTATTGCCAAATATATTACTGACATCAATTGGAATGGCTATTTGTTTTTTGGCTTTGTAGGGCGGGGATGAGAGGATGACAGTGGACAAGAAAGGTGCTTAAACAAACGATAAAACCAATACGCGGCGCTATATATAAACGTAAATTCACTGAAGAAGGCTTAGAGCAAGAGTTTAATTCACTAGACGACAAAAAGAAGCAGGCGAAAGCTTTGTTAAAGCTTATTGTTATGAAGGTTGGCAATTAATACCAACGTTGCTGATAATGTAAAAATTATGACACAATATATTTAAGGAGCGAGTGCAAGAGATTAATACATTCCTATGGCAGATTGTAAAAGCATGGTTTGCACATGAGCCTAATTATATGATTGATAAGGCAATACAAATCATTCAGGGAAAAAATGACAAGAGCTATATTTTATTATGAATCTGACACACAGTATAAAACCTATAAAAGCAAAGCGTTTTATGGCATGGGAAGGATTTTCAGCCTCCTGGCGGGCGTTTGAGGGTGTTCTTACACACCGTAAAAGGTATTTTAGCAAATTTTGCTTGCACGGACAAGGGAGAACTAGAAGTGGATGTCGACATAATTCCTTGTGAAATTGGTTTTTATTGCGTCGAAATAAATGATGAAGAAATTTATGTTTTAGTTGGCAGTGATAGTCTTGTATGTGCTTGACCAAGCCACATGTGACGCAATTTTAAAATTACCTATGGTGGCATGTCGTCAAATTGACGATACAGCTCTTCGATTTGTTAGAAATATAACAAGACTAAAAGATAGACATATTTTGGATGTGTTTGTGCCAATTGATAAGCTTATTGATAATATTTGTAAGTGCCATAATAGCACACAAAAAATATAAAATCGCCGCCTTTATTATGCCAAAAAGTGCGCCAATTTAGAGCGCGAAATTATTGCTTTTGCAGAGTAAATCAAAGAAAAGCAAAATGATCAAAATGTGGTAATGCGAATTGATCTAGCTGACTTGCGTAAGCAAAAAGACATAAAACAAGCACAAGAAACTTTAAAAAATAAAGAGAACAGCTTATACGACACTTTTCATGAAAGTAAGTTTGCAGAGGATATAGAAATAAATAGGATAAAAGGAATTGCGACGTACAAAAGAAATATTCATAGACATATTTTATACTAAGCGTAACGGAGAAGCGCAAAGATGAGTATAATAGCGGGTGAAGATAAAATAGAGGGCATGAGTCAAAGCCCTATTAATCCAGACATAGAAAAGTTAAAAGCAGCCTTTCCGCAATGTTTTGCTGAGGGAAAACTGGATATAGATCAGCTTCTTAATCTATGCGGTGAATATATTGATAATGATTTTGAGAAGTTCAAATTTGAATGGAAGGGCAAAGGAGCAAGTTTAAAGCTTGCGCAAAAGCCTTCACTTGCGACATTGCGTCCGAAGCGCGAGGAGAGCGTAAACTTTGATAATACACATAATCTTTATATTAAGGGCGATAATCTTGAAGTGTTAAAACTTATCCAGCGGGCTTATTTTGGCCAAGTGAAGATGATCTATATAGACCCGCCCTATAATACGGGGAATGATTTTATCTATGATGATGATTTTAAAGACCCATTGGCGCGATATAAGGAAGTAACCAAGCAGACAACGAAGTCAAACCCTGAGACAATGGGGCGGTTTCATACGGCGTGGCTCAATATGATTTATCCGCGCTTGCGTTTGGCACAGACGCTTTTGCGTGATGATGGTGTGATCTTTATCTCGATTGATGATCATGAAGTGCACAATTTGCGTAAGCTCTGTGATGAAGTGTTTGGCGAGGAGAATTTTGTCGCGCAATTGGTGTGGAGTTTGTCTAGCGGAACGCAAGCAGGGCATTTCACGCGGTCGCATGAATATATTGTTGTTTACGCAAGATATAAGACAGCCCTAAATTATTTTAAAGATTTAGACGGTGGAGTTATCAGTGATAGGGCAGTAAAAAAAATCTCGGCTGCAAATCCAGCGAGTGAAGTATTGTTTCCTAAAGGAAGCATTCAATTTGAAGGAACAGATGCGGAGTTTCCTGATGAGTTGGGGGGCTTAGAGAAGCAATATGTTGTTGCAGGTAAATTGCGCTTTGAGAATGGCTTATTAGCGGAAGATGTAACTATTAAAGCAGGGTGGGCTATGAAGAACCAGCTTATGTCATGGCTGGGCGGAAAAGAAACTTTTGATAGTAAGGGACAAAGAGTCACTCGATTTTATTTTAATGCGCAAGGTCGTGTTTGCTATGAAAAAGAAAGAGGTACGGTTCATCCCAAAACAGTGCTGCCTCTGGAGATTGGGAGTACCAAAAAAGGCTCTTCGGAATTGATTCAATTGTTGGGTGCAAAATTGTTGGAGTATCCAAAGCCTACTGCGCTGCTTGAGTATTTAATAAAGCACATTTGCACCAGCGACAACGACATCATTCTCGATTTTTTCGCTGGATCTAGTACAACAGCGCATGCAGTGATGGCTTTGAATGCCGAAGATGGTGGCAATCGCAAATTCATCATGGTGCAATTGCCTGAATTGTGTGATGAGAAGAGCGAAGCTTATAAGGCTGGTTATAAAACTATCTGCGATATAGGTAGCGAACGTATTCGCCGCGCTGGTGCACAAATCAAGCAAAAGCATGAAGCAGAACTCAGAAGCAAGCAGCCTTTAGATACCGGATTTCGCGTGCTAGAGCTCGATAGTTCCAACTTTTCCATATGGGACGATAGCCCGATTGATCCGAATGCATTTGATGTTAAAGAACAATTACAAATGCGTTTGGATCATATTTTGCGGGGGGTGAAACCCGAGCGCTCTCATCAAGATATTATCTTCGAGATCATACTTAAATATGGTTGGCCATTGGATTGTAAAATTTATCCTTTACCAATCAATGGCAAAAAATTCTATTATATAAGCGAGAGCGAAGGCGATGTCTTAGTGATTATAGCCATAGATCCGCCCTTTGAACCCGAAGATGCGGAAGAGATGATAAAGTATTTTCCCGTAAAAATCGTAGCGCTTGATGCGGCTTTTAAAAGTGATGAGGCGCTTATTAATTGCGACTTTATCTTTAAAGACAATGAAGTAAGTTTTGATAAAATTTAAACTATAGAGAGACGATTGGGGCGTCGATATGAAACTTAAATTTAAACAACAAGAATTTCAAAATGATGCGGTTAAAAGCGTCATTGATTTATTTAAAGGCCAACCACGACGAGATTCTTCTATTTTTTTGTGTTCAGAACAAGGACAATTAGCGTTAAATGAATTTGGTTATGGTAATCAATTATTGATCAGTGATGAAAGTATATTAGCAAATTTACAAGAGGTGCAACAGAACAATAAACTCTTGGCGAGTGAGACGCTAGAGCAAAAGCAATTTTCTATTGAGATGGAAACGGGAACAGGCAAAACTTATGTCTATAGCAAGACGATTTTTGAGTTAAATCAACGCTATGGTTTTACCAAATTTATTATCGTCGTACCAAGTGTTGCTATTCGCGAAGGGGTATATAAATCACTTCAAGTAACAAGGGAGCATTTTCAAGCAGAGTTTGATAATCTGCCCTATCGTTATTTTATTTATAATTCAAAAGATCTTTCGCAAATTCGCCAATTTGCAAGTTCTACCAATATTGAAATTATGATTATCAATATTGATGCATTTAAAAAAGCAGAAAATATTATCAACCTTCCGCAAGATAGACTGAATGGCGAAAGTGCTATGCGCTATATCCAAGATACAAATCCGATTGTGATCATAGATGAACCGCAATCGGTGGATAGTACAGCAAAAGCGAAGGAGGCTATTGCGAGCCTTAATCCGCTTTGTGTTTTCCGCTATAGTGCCACGCATAAAGATGAGATTAATCTTTTATATCGTTTAACACCTGTTGATGCTTATAAAAAAGGACTTGTAAAGCAAATTTGTGTTTCTTCTAATCAGATAGAGCAAGATTTTAACCGTCCCTATATTGCCTTGAAATCCGTATCACACAAACATGGCTTTAAGGCGCGCTTAGAGTTGGATATTGCGGGAAAGAATGGCACGGTGAGCCGCAAAACAGTTACAGTGAGACAAGGCGATGATCTGTATCGCGTTACTGGCGGGCGTGAGCTTTATAGGGGTTATATTGTTTCGGGTATCAATTGCATGGCGGGGGATGAAGCTGTTGAGTTTTCTGATACTGAAGTTGTCAAATTTGGCCACGCTCTTGGTGATGTGAATATAATAGAGCTTAAACGCGCGCAAATTTATCGCACTATAGAAACACATTTAGATAAAGAATTGCGGCTTGTTCCTTTAGGGATTAAAGTTTTATCACTTTTTTTTATTGATGAGGTGGCTAAATATCGTAGCTCTGATGAAGAGCCAGCACTTTATGAGCGTATGTTTGAAGAATGTTATGAAGAGCTGTTGGCGAAAAAGAAATATGACTTCTTGCGAACTAAGTTTGCGCAAAATGTTCGAAACGTGCACGGTGGTTATTTCTCGCAAGACAAGAAAGGCGTGTATAAGGATACAAAGGGCGATAGCCAAGCTGATGATGACACTTATAACACGATTATGCGTGATAAGGAGTGGTTATTATCTTTTGCATGCCCCTTGCGTTTTATCTTTTCGCATTCGGCCTTGAGAGAAGGCTGGGATAATCCGAATGTGTTTCAAGTGTGTATGTTGATTGAGCAAAAGTCGAACTTTACCGCACGGCAAAAGATTGGTCGCGGTTTGCGCTTGTGCGTAAACCAACAGGGTGAACAGGTAGAAGATAAAGATATAAATGTGCTGCATGTCATGGTGAATGAAAGCTTTTCTGAGTTTGTGAGTACATTGCAAAAAGAATTAGAGGCGGATATTGGTTATAAACTTGGTACATTGCAGATGGAGCAGTTGGTTGGCCGTATTTATGAAGATGTAAAATATGTGGCCGCTAAAGTGGAAGTATCGCAAGCACAAAAAATTGTTAAAATACTTGTTGCAAAAGATTTTATTGATGAGGCGGGTGTCGTTAAAGTAGATCAAGATTTAGTGGCGAGCGAATTTGAAGCGATGGGGGCGGAAGAAATACCACGCGAATTGCGTCAAGAAATTGTTAAAAAAACTAATTCGGGCGCGCTTATTAATGTTGAGATGCTGCAAGATCTGATTTATATGACAGCTGTAACGGAAACAAAGATTCTGTCTTCGCAAGAGGCTGCTGATATATTGGTTGAGTTGCGTGAAAAGGCCTTGCTTACATCAGCAGGAAAAATCACAGATACATTAAAAGCGCAATGGGCGACTGGGACGTTAGATTTAAGTGAACGTTTTAGTAAAGGGCAAAAGCGGGCTGTGCTGCAGGCATTAGAAGCGAGCCAAGCTATGCCGATTATTCGTAATGCTACGCGCGAAGTGCGGGTTAAGCTTAAAAAGCAAACAGTGGCTTCGCCAGAGTTTTTGTCCTTGTGGGAGAAGATCAATAAAAAGACCACTTATCGTGCAAAGCTTGATCGCACAGAGTTTTTTGCCAAAGCAGTGGATGCAGTGGAAAAAATGGCACCAGTTGCGCCCGCGCATTTGGTTTATCAGACAGCAGAGATAGAACTGGATAGTGCTGGTGTAACCTATGAAGAGCAGTTATTAAAGCAAAGTGCGCTTGATTATAGTTTTTGTGCACTGCCGAACATTGTACATTATTTGACCTTAAAGCTAAAATTAACCGCAAAGACAATTATTGGTATTTTGACAAAGAGTGGTCGTGAGCATGAGTTTGTGAAAAATCCACAAGCTTTTTTAGAGCGCATAGAAGAAATACTCAATAAAATCTATGTTAATCTTACAATTGATGGCATTAAATATTTAAAGCTGGTCGGGCAAGAATATAGTGTGCAAGAGCTTTTTACCAGTGAAGAGCTTGTGGAAAATTTAGAGCGTACAGCTGTTATAAGTGAGAAGAGTGTGTATGATCATGTGGTTTATGAAAGTAGTGTGGAGAAAGAGTTTGCACAAAGTCTTGAAAATGATCCTGAAGTCAGATTGTTTTTTAAACTGCCAAGAAGTTTTAAAATAGCCACTCCTATTGGTTCTTATACGCCTGATTGGGCGGTTTTTTTAGAGCGGGATGGCGAACAAAAGCTTTACTTTGTGCTGGAGACAAAAGGGGCAAATAGCGAGTTTGATTTGCGCCTTAAAGAATTACTGAAGATTAAATGCGGCAAAGCGCATTTTGCTGCACTGCAAACGAGCGTTGCGTTTAACGACCAGCCGGTGATAAATTGGCGTGAATATAAGCGTACTTTGCCCGAAGGGGCGCATGAGTTTCCAAGTGCTGCGGTGGTTGTTGCAGAATGATTGGTGCATGAAATACTTAACGTGGGTGAGGGGGAGAGCAAAGCTTTTTATATCAAGATAATAAATTGACAAAAGGTAGCTATAATGTACACTTCATGTTAAATTTAATTGTTTTCATTTAATACGGGGGTAAAGTTGTGAAAACTAAAATATGTATAATCCACTGAAAAAAATTAAAATTAAGCGTGTTGATGTTGCTGCGCTCAAAGCTCGAGTAAGTGAGCAGAAAATGGCTGCTCGATGTGCCCTTCTGAATTGAGGTTTTAAAATATATAAAGCTGGCGGCAAAAAAACCGCCAGCTTTATAGGTTTTGGATATATTAATGACAATAGATTATGAAGTTAAAAAATTGCTCTATGGCTGTGGGGCAATGAGCGGGGTCCAGCTGATTATAGGTCCCTTCCATGCTTTTTTTCTTGTTTATGGGCGTTAATATAGCACAGTTAGCCTTATTGCAAATTGTGTTTAGCGCGGTTATTTGTATTTTTGAAGTGCCTTGTGGGATTTTAGGATATAAAATCGGCGTTAAACAAAATGTTATCTTTTCATGTTTCTTTTTTTCGCTCTTCTTCTTTTTATGTATCTACGCGCCTAATCTTTCTGTCTTAATTCCGGCAGAAATTATTTATGCTTTAGGCTTTGTTTTATTTTCTGGTTCTGATAGCACATGGATTAAAGGCTTAATCGACAGCGGTGGTTACAAGAGTAGTTTGATCGACCACCAAGTAAATGCCTATAAGCGGGAACTAACGGCATTCATGAATATGATTGCTGGTGTACTAGGTGTTCTTATTGTTTTGTGTATGGATAATTATCAGTCGGCATATTATTTTTGTTCTTTCGGGTTTCTCATGCTTGTATTCTTGTTTAGTCGGGTGACGGGGATAGGTATTGCATCCGCTTCGGATAGTCAGTCAATAGACTCGGGTTCTTTGTTGCATGCAACAGAAGCTTTTACTTATTTAGTTACCTCAAAAATCGGGTTATATTATATATTGATATGTGGTTTTATTGTTGCTGCATTGCAGCCAATATTTCATTTTTGGCAACCTTTTATTTTGGGACAGACAGGAGTATTAGACAATGCGACAGGAAAGACTAAAATTCTTATTCTTGGCCTGTGCTTTGTGTCTTATACTCTCGTAAAATACTTATTTAATCGCTTTGTAATTAAATATCTTATGCAAAAATATGCTCCTATGGTGATAATTTTGTGCTCACTCGTCCTGAGTGCTGTTGTTATGCTTGCTCTGCTTCTCGTTGCAAACAGCAGGGCCCCTATTATTTTATTCACCGTATTTCACAGTTTTTTTCTGTTCCTATGACGCAGTTTGAAGCAGAATTTTTTAAACATATTCAACAAAATAATGCAAATACGGTTTTATCCGTTGTTAGTTTTTTTGCGCGTATTTTTGGTATTTTAGCGCTTGTACTGATTAGTTGGTTAGCAAATAATATTTGTATAGAAGCAGCTTTTTGTTTTGCCTTGATTTGTATATGTTTAATTATCCCGCTTAATTTGGCTTGGCTTTATACTGATAAAAAGTTAATAAAGACGAGGAGGTTTGAGAGTGAAGATACAGTTGAATAGGACTTTGCCTATGACTTACATAAAGACACAGGAAAAAATAGTGTGTGGGTCATCTTATATGGATTTTTTAGTAGAGATGCTTATCGATTTGCATGCGCCAAATGATTGTGCTGCTATTAGCTAGAAATATCGCGAATGAGCATATCAAGAGGATATGATATTGATGCGTTGTTAAATGAATACTTCAGATTGGATTCGGAGGCGGCCAAAATTATTATTTTGGGGAAGGGCAATCATTCATATGAAGCCTCTATAGGTTTTGTGATGTGGACATGGTGCGTATAGTTATAGAATGCTCTCCTAGTGAGTGCTAGATGGTGCTTTTGCGTCCGTAAAATGTTGTGCGTTGGTTGTTGAACTAAAGTTTCATAATTTTAGATCGTAGCGGTGGGGCATCGAGGTGTCTTATGTATCATAACCGCTCTTTTTTAATTGGTGTATAGGCACAATGGATTGTAAAAATGCTAATGCCTGTGTTTTTTGACAACTTGGTCGGCTTTGTTTTTTACGTATGTAAGCAGCGAGTAAGCAAAGGTTAGCACAGGTGTATTACTTGCAGTACCAAAAAATTTTATTGGAAATACTGAAAATGGATGTGCAAGACGAACAAACGCTTGCTAAGAGTATTGTATCAACGACTGTAACTGCTTGGGGGTGTAATGTTGTACAAAAAACGCATGGCATTCCAAAAAAAACAATAAGGCGCATTGCGCTTCTCCTTTTACCTTAATGCGTTCTCATTATGCATCTTTTACACAAGACTTGCGATGGAAAGATTTTACGGAACAAATCAATTGTTTTGTTTAAAAGATCCGAGCTTCATACACTTTTCAATATGGAAGGGTATTCACAATGTTTGTTGTGATGAAGCAATTGCTATCTCTTGGCATGCCACTGGCTGTTGGGTTTATCTCTCAGATGATGATTTCCTTCACAGAAGCAGCGCTTGTAGCGCATTTAGGCGTGCAAGCCTTGAGTGGTACAATGTTAGCTCTGAGTATATTTAGTTTTGTTATGTTGTTTGGGCTAGGTATTATTACCGCGGTTGCACCAAAACTTGCGGAAAGTTTTCGTAGACAAGATAGATATGCATTAAAGGCATGGTTTGATCAAGGAATAGGGCTTTCCCTTTTGATTGGAACGGTGAGTGCGATCATTTTACTCAACACGAGGAATATTTTGTGTTTTCTCGGCCAAGATGGGACAATTGCCAATATAGCGCAGGAATATAATAGTGGTGCTGCTATAGGAGGGGTGTTTTTTTATCTTTATGTGAATAGCCGGGGATTGCTGTCAGCAATTGGTAATCCACAGCCTTTAACCTGGGTTATGCTTGCAGCTATCATCGTGAATTTTTTTATCTCTTGGCCGCTTATTTTTGGTATAGGTTCTGCGAGCGGATTAGGTGTCTTTGGTGCTGGAGTTGCGAGCAGTTTGATCCGTATTTTAATTGTTATCGCTGCGGCAATAATTTTGTCCCGCAATTCTGCTTTTCATTCTTTTCGCTTTAATTATTTGAGACCAAAGTTAGAGATTTCACGAATAATAAAATTGCTGCGAGTAGGGCTACCCATTGGTATACGTATTCTTATTGCGGAAGGCTTTCCTTCGGTCATTGCATTTATGATTACGGCTTATGGGGTCGAATCTTTGGCTGCACATACGATAGGGATGCGTCTCGATATGCTTATTTCTGTGGTGGCTTTGGGAATTTCCAGCGCAGCTGCGACAATAGCAGCGTGGTATAGAGCAGATAGGAATAATATGGCTCTAAAACAGTTGCGTATAAGTGTCACAGTTTTTGCTGTAGCTTATGTCTTATTTTTATCAGTGGTTGTTTATCTCTCTTATGAATTTATCCTTACAACTATCTTTAATATTTCTTCAGAACGCGTTATTGTTTTCTCTTGGGAGTTGCTTCCATTCATCTTATTGTCTTTTGCTTTTGGCACTTTAGGAGCTATGCTCAATGGCATACTTGTGGGTTTGCTTGATACGTTTTGGTCAACAATTGTTGTAGCAATAAGTTATTGGGGGTTAGGCCTATTGGGGGGAGCGCTAATGGCGCATTTTTTTGAATATGACTTTATTGGCTATTGGCTTGGCATGATTGGTGCAAGCTTAATCGTTTCTATCTTTAATTATATGCGCGTGGGTTATTTAATAAAATGCAATCCTATGTTTGGGGTAGAGTGAGTGTTATAAAAGCGCTTGTAAAGCACTAGCTGTGAAGGCATAGCTATTCACCGTCCATAGAGGATGTTTTACTTCTATGGAGATAACAATATAGGTTACAAAACTTGCTTAATATTGAAAAGAAGTGCCTTTGATTGTAGCCTCAATATTCTTTATTGAATTTTAAAATAATATGGATTTATTAAAATCATTCGGCTTCAATTTAAGAGTAAGTTCGGTAGATTGGAAGAGTTTAATACCTTAAAAAATGACGAGAAAAAATGTGCTTATATTCATACGCCGTTGAGGAGGCATTTAAAAAAGTTGTTGTTTTTATAAGTTATTACAATACAATCAGCGGTGCTGAAGTGCATGCATTTGTTAAAACAATTGCAGTCGCTAACGGTGTTATTTTTGCAAATCCTGTTTATTACAGGTCTTATTCAGAGACTTTGAAGAATGCTCTTGATAATTTAGATTATGGTGCTTTTTGGATAAAGCTTTTGGTCTTCTCTCTCATGACAATACAACCAAAAATGCGCACTGCCCTGTGTATATTTGGTACTAGTTGTGCATATGCTTTATGGACAGGCACTGCAATATCAAGTTGCTTCAGCTAAAGATGGTTTTGCGTTTGAGAATGAAAACCGTACATGGAGACTTAGCAGCGTAAATGTACGGGCTCGCTGCGCACATCTTGTTGATGAAATATATATTTTTAAACAATAAGGGTGGAGGATATGATCAAAAATGATAGGAAATACCGTTATTTAGTCGTTGGTGGTGCAGGACTGTTGGCTTCCGTGTACCGGTCATTAGGGCTAAATAACGTGATTATTGCAGCGCGTTTTCGTTCTCATCAATCCAAAATCGAGTTATTTCAGATAAGGGCTAAATGTGTATCTTGGAGATTATTATAAGCCATAGGCACAATTTTTAAAAGGGGTACCACTATGGACGTGCTTGAAATATTGCATATTATGGGGGCATTCGCCTGCACATGCATTTTCGTGTAGGTTGAGATTGAGCTTTTGGCCTTCTTACCGAAGCCGCTTGCGTATTGTTTATGTTTTTGGTTCTAATGCAGAGGATAAAATAATCTCTGGATGTGCGCATCACAATAAGATTGATTCCACATCTGTAAAATTAGGTCAGAAAAGGCGATCATATGGCCGGCGGTGATCAATGAGAAAAGTCTTTATGATCATGTGATTTGTGAGAGCCGTATTGAGAAAGAGTTTGCGCAAAATCTCGATAACGACTCTGATGTAAGATTGTTTTTTAAACTGCAAAGAAGTTTTAAAATAGCTACTCCCATTGGCTCTTACACGCCTGATTGGACGTTTTTTTTAGAGCGGGATGGCGAACAAAAGCTTTACTTTGTGCTGGAAACAAAAGGAACGAATAGCGAGTTTGATTTGCGTCTTAAAGAAATGCTGAAGATTAAATGCGGCAAGGCGCATTTTACCGCCCTTGAGACTGGTGTGGCGTTTAACGAGGCACCGGTGATGAGTTGGCGCGATTCTAAGCGGGGGATGGTAGTAGAGAGAGTAGGGGGGCTGTGGTAGGAGTGGGCGGTACGAATGAGGCTGTCTTTAGTTGCGTACCGACAAGCTAATTTTGTGCTTTGCGAAATTCGCCAAGGCTTTTGGACGTACCGCGTTTATCGCGTAATAAAATCTTATGAATATCATGCAGAAGGCGCGCAGAAACGGGTGATTGCGTGTCTAGCTTCCCAATGCCGTAATTAAGTACAGCCACATAATGAGATAGCTCTTCAATATCATCAGTCGTACTGATACTTTTTTTTTATTTTCAAACAATAATAGGTCAGATGGTAACGATTATGTCCTTTTTATCTGAGAAAAGAGTAGCACCGCTTGCGTATATGTACGAGTAAAAGTCAATCAACATTGGTCTGAGGTAAAAACCGCCAATTATTTCTAATACACCTAAGGATTTCATAGCTTGCTCTAACGGTTTATATAAAACCGCCCTTTTAAAAGATGGATTGGGCGGCAAATTTATTGGGATATAGGCTTTATGAATCTCTCGAACTAAGCTTTCTACTATGCAGGTCCTAAGGCGTGATTGCATATATGGTCGTATCTGTTGCTGCGTTGTGTAGGCAGAGATCATAAATTAGGAAAGGAGGGCTGCTCTTTTAATTACAAAGGAAGAATACGGCGCGTAAGTGAAGCAAAATGTATTTTGAGGAGCAGTAAAGGGGTGAGGCATTTGATGTCCAGCGGGTGACGGATTAACTGGAGTATAAGTAGGCATTGCTAGGGCGGAGTTTTTAGTTAAGAATTGCACTTCGTACGCTATAAGCTCTCTGCATCCTTCATATAGGCGTTGGATCATCGCCCAATGCAACGTAAAGGGGCTGTTTTGTCTTTAGCGTTTGTTTGGCTGCTTCTATAGTGCCGCTGGCTCTATCAGCCATTATGGTGATAATTTTCTCGTCCAAAGAATAAATCAATCGATTGCGTAATAGGGTATGTGTGCCTTTTTTGACCGTGTCTTTTTTTAAAAGCAGCTGTTACCTCGTGGCAGGGTTGGGGGTGTTTATATGATCAGCTTGCCAAAGAAATGGAAGCGTTATCGCGATAGCCACCAATAGTAGTCCAGCGATAAAGGTGGCAGCAAACTGCAATGATATAAAAGAACCAAGGACGCCGACCAAAAAGCTTCCGACCGGCGTTCCAGCATAGCCTATCACCCGAAAAGCAGAATTAGCTCGCCCGAGAAGTTGCTTTGGTGTGAGGCGCTGCCTGAAGGCGGTAACACCAATAAACCATAAGCTTGCTCCAATGCCAGCGATAAAGGTGACGCCCCATACGACGACAGCACTTTTTGAAAAGGCTGGAATCAGCAGCAAGACAACCGTTCCTAAACCGTCAGTGAGAACAGCTAGGCGCACCGGTGCATAGCGTATACGCGGCGCAAATAGGGCACCTGCCATTGTTCCAAGTGCGTAGGCTGCAAACATCACGCCATATTGGCTGCTATGTAGGCCCAGATACCGACTGTCGGTAACGAAGAAGATGAATGAGGTTAGGAATGCTCCAAATACCACCGATAGAAAGAATGTGAGTAATGTAAGGGAGGTAAGATGCCGATTTGAAAAAATGAAACGAAAGCCGGCAATGATATAACGGAAAGTGATGTTTTCTTTATCAGGTGTTGGCGATGTCGGAACAGCATGGCGAGCGGTAAAAATCAATGCGATAAAAAGCACGATTAACAGGCCGAGAAATAGCAGTGTGCTATGCGCTAAAATGCTGCTTGTTATGACAGGGGCAAGAAAATAGGAGACCCCGAAATCTAAAAACAAGACAATAGAGTAGAAGGTCATCAATCGCTCTCCCTCCATGATAAGTGGTGGAATCGTCATTATATAAGCTTCGGCAGAAACGACGATGAATCCAGCAATGGTTGCATAGAAGAAAATTTGTTCAGCTGGAGTAATCTGTATCATGAGCAGTATGAACAGGACAATATGCAGTAGCATGAAGATGAAGAGAGCTGAGGTGGCAAGTTTTATTTTGTCGCAGCGATCAAGTAAAACGCCTGCAAGGATGCCGAAAATTGGCCACGCTAATGAGAAGAGACCTTGCGCCCAACTTACTCCGACTACGCCATATCCAGATTGTCTTGCTAATAGCGGGATGGCAGTGCGCAAAGCACCGCTGAGTAAGGCGAGCAGACTAACGGTTAGGCAAAAATAGCGTATGTTCTTGTTGGCAAAAAGCGTGAACATTCTGTTCTCCTTAAGATGCCACACAGGTTTCCGCTGTTCCATCAAGTACGGCGGTTGTATTCAGCATGTTTGCGACATAGTCGTCCAAGATATTCCTGTCTTCCTGAGGGAGAAGAAAATACATAAGGTTGGAATACCATTGCCAACCACGCTGAGTGAGCTGGAGATCGTTATCACTTTCTGCGATGAGAGCTGCATCTATGAGCTGTTGTAGGTTATTGTATACAAAAGAGGGGAGTGCGGTCCAGTCAATTCTTTCTTTTTTTGCATAGCCGTTATAAGGTAGCCGCATACACAAAGCCTTGGAGGCTTGTTGCTCCGCTGATACCCAATTGTAGTATACTTTGGATTTGCCTTTAAGTTGTATGTCGGTAATGTATTCGCTTCGACTGGGATTGGCTCGTGTGACGAGTGAGCCGAGAATCGACAGTGCTGACGCCCCAAAGCCAACCACATAATCATCATGATAACCATGCAAATATTTGTGATAGCGGAAATAATTAGCTGAACTCGTTTTAGCGAGCGTTAGAGGAGTGTTATTGGAAATTTTGATATAGGAATGCCCATTACACGGCGCATAGCCGCAGCTGCGCATAACGATGTCGCTAAATAATCGAAGCATCTGTCGATGCTGTAGGCTGGACGGTTTCAACCCTTTTTGTGCGTAAGACTTATGCAGTTGCGACGTGATAGCCAGATTGTTGATTGCATAGAGGTTGATGGTTTCAGGGTGAAGCTCGCTTGCTTGCTTCAAATCGTATAATAGTTCTTCGGCTTGTTGGCTGTGCATGCCATATAGTAGGTCTAAACCGACATGTCCAATTATCTCTTGTGACCAAGCTACGGTATTGTTGATTTGTTCACGTGTTGAGGTGAGGTTAAACAATGATCGGAAACGCTCAATGAAACTCTGTATACCGAAGCTGATCCGGTTAACGCCGATCTCACGGGCAGCATAAAGTTTATCACGTGTGACGCTCTTCGGTTCGCTTTCCAGTGTAAACTCGGCTAAGGAAGAGAGCTCAAATTCGGCATGCAATACTTTTCCGATGTGGCGGATATTATCTGCAGACAAAAGCGACGGTGTGCCGCCCCCTATATAGATGCTGCGGATGGGCCCTTTAAGCGAGCGAATGAAATTTCCTTTGTTTCTGATCTCTGTGGTAAGCGCTGACATATAAGATTCGATTTGCTTAACGTGCTTGTAGGCCCCTTTCTGAAAGGGACAGAAGGAACAGATGGTTTCACAAAAGGGAATATGCAAATAAAGAGAAATGGTACGCGCTTGTGGAATCTGCTTACTTTGCGCTAGCTTATTAAAGTCTAGGTAATTGTAAAATTCATTTGAAATAGTGCGAAATAGCGGATATGTGAAGTTGTAAATCGGCTTGGGTTGATTGAATTTCACAAAAGGATGATCCACGAGTTGCATAGCTTATCTCCCCCAATTTCTTAACTCGCACTATATTATTGACGGGCGACTGGTTATCCAATCGCTCGAGTGTATTACCAAAGATTTTCACGGAACATAATGAATCCTCCTTTTGTAGAAGTTATATGTATTATACATATAACTTGTTATATGAACAGGATAGCTTGTTTAAGAGGCAATGGAAAGATAAAAAATGTCTATTTATAAAAGAACTTTCTCTTGCAGTCTTATGGTCTGATATTGTAATTGGTACCCTGTTTTACGTGGTCGGGCTATGAATGCCTAGAGCGAGAAAAAGCAGGGTATTTTAATGGACGTGCGGGACATCATTGTTATGTTGCTGGGTCTTGGAATTTGCGTCTGGTTATGAAATATCATTAGCGCAAAAAGATGGTTTTAAAGGTAGAGATTTTAATATCTCTGTAAAACTTCGAGAAGAGATAGAATTATCTATTAGAAAACATATAAATGTCCAGTGTGATAATATTATCGAATGACATGACATCATCGCTCTTGCTCGCCATTTTGACATATTACCTAAAATCTCATTGAGATTGTGTCATGTACTGGCAAACGGGGATAGATCGCGTTTTGGTATGACTGCGACGAAGTTACGTGCTGCATTGTCTTTGCTAGAATCCAATAGGATTAGGCTTAATAGGGTGCATTTGCATGGGGGCGTGTGCTCGGTCTGCACAGTATCACGAGATCATAAGTCAAAGTATGTGAAAGCAACTGATACAAAAAAGATTTTACGATGGTGGAAGATCGACGATGAAGGACGTTAGTTCAAAGAAAATTGATATTATTGTGTTTTCATATCCTGATTTTTGGGCTTTTGAGATATAAATAACACACCTCTTAGTGGGCTGGAGATTATCAAATGTTGAATCACGCATGGCGCAATTAGCAAAAAATCCTATCTATTGGATTTGGTATGCTCTACTGGATTCTTAGCTCTAAATATTGTGTGCGAAGTGCAATGTCAAGCGGTGGGAATTGATATAAGTGCAGAGTCGTACCATCCGCTCAGAACAAGGTTGATAGCTCTGTTATGCAGGCGATGGTTAAGTTTTATGTCGGAAATGTTGAGCGTATGACTTATCCTGAAAATACATTTACGCATATTATGGCGGGGTGAGTGTTTGTAAGCACTAGCTGTAAAGGCTACTCACCATCCTAGGGTGTTTACTTCTATGTGGATAACAATAGAGTTACAAAACTTGCTTCATATTAAAAAAGTTTCTTTTCTTTTAATTAAGCATTGCTACAACCAAAAGGAAATTAAATATCTCGTCTTTATTATTCTCGCCAATGTTTGCTTGTATATGATTATTTGAATCGGAATTAGGTTATGTTCCCTATGGTATTTCGCACTGTTTTATATAAGGAGAAGGTTCGACCGATGTATCGCGTGCAGTACCAATTTTCACTATGGTGATAGGATAGCTTGATGGTGATAGGATAGCTTGTTGAGCGTAAAATTCTTTTACCTTGATGAATCTTATAGTATTCTTCAAAAATATCAGTTGATAAATTTTTTTTGTGTCGTTTATGCATGGGCTGATACAATAAAAATAGGACTTAATTGTTTTTAAAGTTGGTATGTTATGGCTGTAAAAAATGTTAAACAAACGAAAAGTAAGAATTTTAAACCTGTCTCTCGTTTTCTCAAAAGTTTACGTGGTGTGAATAATTGGGAACAGGTTTCACAATGGCTTTCTTTTCGTAAGGTAGAGGATATTGAATGTATTACGCCTGATCAAGCAGGAGTTCCACGGGGTAAGATGATGCTTTCTAAAAAATTTACATCGGAAACATCATTGGCATTGCCTTCAGCAGTTTTTATGGCAACAATTTCAGGGGATTATCCTGAAGATGGTCATGGTTTTGAATATCCTAAAGCAGATGGTGATTTACGCCTTGAGCCTGATCTTTCTACGTTAAGCATTGTGCCATGGGAAGATGCTCCTACGGCACAGGTGATTTGTGATCTTGTGTATCAAAATGGTCAGGTTGTGGATTATACACCACGCAATGTTTTACGAACGGTGGTTCATTTTTACACAAAAATGGGTTTAAAACCAGTTGTTTCACCAGAAATTGAGTTTTATTTGGTACAAAAAAATCCCGATCCTGATTACCCTTTAGTTTCACCGGTTGGTCGTTCTGGGCGTTCAATTGGTGGAGGGCAAGGCTATTCAATTGCTGGTGTGAATGAATTTGATGATTTGATTGATGATATTTATCATTTTTCAGAGGCACAAGGATTGGAAATTGATACACTCATTCATGAAGAAGGAGCAGGTCAGTTTGAAATCAATTTACGTCATGGTGATCCTATTGAATTAGCGGATCAAGTTTTTATGTTTAAACGAACAATTCGTGAAGCAGCACTGAAACATAATATGTATGCGACATTTATGGCAAAACCCATTCAGGGGCAGCCAGGTTCTGCGATGCATATTCACCAATCGGTCGTTGATAAGAAAACGGGTATGAACATTTTTACACAGGAGAATGGTGAAGAAAGTGTCTGTTTTCGGCATTTTATTGGTGGATTGCAAAAACATATGCCAGGGGTTCTTGTGATGCTTGCGCCTTACGTGAATTCTTATCGACGTCTTGTACCTGATAATTCGGCTCCTGTTAATTTGCGGTGGGGATATGATAATCGGACGACAGCTTTTCGTGTTCCTCGTTCTGCTCCTCAAGCGCGGCGTGTCGAGAATAGGCTTCCTTCATCAGATGCGAATCCTTATTTAGCTCTTGCAGCTTCTTTAGCGTGTGGTCTCATTGGTTTACAGCAAAAAATTGAGCCAGATGAGCCAACGACAAATAATGTGAATGCTGATAATATTGAGTTACCGCGTGGACTCATTGAGGCAGTTAATTTGTTTGAACAAGATACAGCAATACATGCTATTTTAGGGGATGTGTTTGTCAGTACTTATGCTGCAATCAAACGACAAGAGTTTGAAACTTTTATGGAAGTAATTAGTCCGTGGGAGCGTGAATATCTCCTGCTGAATGTTTAAATTTTATGACAACGATTGATGATAATCCAATTTCTCCAGGAATTTCTTGGTATGAAGATACTTTAAAAGAGCGCCCCTCTTATCCATGTTTTGATGAATACAGACAGTGTGATGTGGTCATTATCGGAGGTGGATTTACGGGACTTTCAGCTGCTTATCATTTAGCCAAAGCTGGAGTGGATGTTGTTTTGTTTGAAGCATCACGTTTTGGTGATGGCGCTTCAGGGCGCAATGGTGGTCAATTAGGAACGGGGCAACGGCAGTGGGTAGAAACATTAGAGAAAAAATATGGTTTTGAGCGCAGTAAGGTTCTGTTTGATTTAGCAGAAGAAGCTAAAAAAGATATTTTATCGTTATGCGCGATGCCTGATTGTCAGTGTGATTTGATAGTAGGACAACTTTCTGTGACCCATAAAAGGCGTGATCTTCTCTCTTATCAACGGCATATTGAGGTGATGCAACGTTACGGTTATCAGGCTCTTACTTTTATGGATAGGGCTGAAACATCTAGGCGACTTGGATCGCTTTTTTATTGTGGTGGTATTTATGATGCGGATACCGGCCATATAAATCCCTTAAAATTGGTTGTTGGATTGGCAAAAAAAGCCCAAGATGCTGGTGCTAAGCTTTATGAGAAATCACAAGTAACGACCATAAGGCGCAAGCAAGCCCATTGGAAAGTGATAACAGAAAAAGGCAGTGTAACAGCAGAACATGTTTTACTTGCAACAAATGGGTATAAACTTGGTCTGGAGCGTTTTATTGAAAAAAATATTGTTTCTATTCGCTCTTATATTGGAGCAACGGATCCATTACCAAAGCATAGTTCAATTCTTATAGGGGGGGAATCGGTTGATGATTCCCGTTTTATGGTTCGCTATTTTCGCAAAAGCATTGATAATCGTCTCTTATTTGGTGGTGTAGAAAGTTATGATAATAAGCATCCTCTAAATTTAGATGAACGTATAAAACGGCAAATTGTTGAAATTTATCCTCAATTACATTCTATCAATTTAAGCCATCGGTGGGGAGCAACGGTAGCGATTACAGTTGAGCGCATGCCCTATGTTCGCCAACTTTTCTCAAGGATAACTTATTGTGGTGGTTATTCAGGGCATGGCGTTATGTTGGCTCCTTTCGTGGGAAAATTATATGCAGAATGGTTAACTGGAAAATATGAACGTTTTTCCTATTTCCAAGACTTAAAGATTTCATCTTTTCCGGGGGGACGCGTTTTGCGTTATCCGCTTATATTTTTAGCAATGCATTGGTTTTCTTTAATGGATCGCCTTTAATGGAAACATTGCTTGAAATGAAGAAAATTAATGGCTTATTTAGTATCTGTCTGCTTTAATGATGAAAGCTTTTATAAGTGATATGGGATTTCATAATCGAATGGAAAATAAACAAGTTCATGGTGCGTAAAATTATTCCAGTTTCTTCCTTTGATTGTATTGTTTTTGGTGGCAATGGTGATCTGGCGTCGCGCAAGCTTTTGCCGGCTTTGTATCATTGTCAGTGTGCTGGGCAATTCAATGAGCCAACACGTATTATTGGGGTTTCGCGCACTTCCCTAAGTCGTGAAGAATATCAAAATTTTGTCCGCATTTCTTTAGAAAAACATATCCATCCAAAAGATCTAAATTCAACAGAACTCAATCGTTTTCTTGCACGTTTAAGCTATGTTTCTGTTGATGTTTCCTCGAACCGAGGATGGGAGGATTTAGCCCTCCTTCTGTCACAAGATTCAGCGGATATTCGAGCTTTTTATTTGGCTGTTGGTTCGTCACTTTTTACTGATATTGCGATGAAGTTGGGAAAAAATAATTTGGTGACAGCACAAACACGGATTATCATTGAAAAACCAATTGGTTGCGATGTAAAAACAGCTATTTCACTTAATAATGTATTTGCAAGCGCCTTTAATGAAGAGCAGATCTTTCGCATTGATCATTATCTTGGGAAGGAAACTGTTCAAAATTTAATGGCATTGCGGTTTGTTAATACACTTTATGAACCGCTATGGAACTCCAATTATATTGATCATGTTCAAATAACCGTTGCTGAATCTTTAGGGTTAGAGGGGCGTACAGAATACTATGAAAGCACTGGTGCTCTACGCGATATGGTTCAAAACCATATGCTACAGTTACTTTGTTTGGTTGCGATGGAAATACCATTTACCAACAGTGCTAATGCTGTGCGCGATGAAAAACTTAAAGTTTTACATTCTTTGACACCGCTTGATGTCCATAATGTAGGGCAGCATACTGTACGTGGGCAGTATCTTTCTGGTCTATCAAATGGTATATCTGTAGAGTCTTATTTTGATGATCTGGGAAGAGCGAGTGAGAGCGAAACATTTGTTGCGCTTAAGGTTAAGATTGATAACTGGCGCTGGGCCAATACGCCTTTTTATTTACGAACAGGTAAGCGTATGTTCACGCGAATGTCTGAAATTGTTGTCGTTTTTAAACCTATTCCTCATAATATTTTTAATGTGGATTTAGATGAAATTTTTTCTAATCGGCTTGTAATTCGTCTCCAACCTGATGAAGGTGTAAAACAATGGTTGATGATTAAGGATCCAAGTTATGGCGGTATGCGGTTTCGTCACATTCCATTAGACATGAGTTTTGCTTCCACATTTTCTGAACGTAATCCTGATGCTTATGAACGTTTATTAATGGATGTTATTCGTGGAGATCAAACACTGTTTATGCGTCGTGATGAAGTTGAGGCTGCTTGGCGTTGGATTGATCCAATCATTGAGGGATGGGAAACAATAAAACAGCCTGTTCACAGTTATAACGCTGGTTCGTGGGGGCCGTCTGCTTCGATGAGCCTCATAGAACGTGATGGACGTATATGGAACAATTTAGTTTAGAGCAATAAGTATGTATAGAATGAATATTGATCGTTTAGACTTTGAAACCCCTCAGACTTTAGCTTTGGCATTAGCAGATCGAGTAGCCGCAGAGCTTAGTATATCTGTTCTTGAGCGTAATAGAGCAGTTTTAGCGGTGTCTGGTGGTAAAACACCAGAATTGTTTTTTCATTATTTGTCAAAAGCGGATATTGATTGGCAAAAGATCATTATCACTTTGGTCGATGAACGTTTTGTCCCTACACACGATGAACGTTCAAATGAACATATGGTACGGTGTCATTTGTTACAAAATTTTGCAGAAAAAGCACGTTTTGTAGGGCTTTATCATAAAGCAATTACTGCTGAACTTGCTGCTTTTTCAGCGGCGAGTCGTGTTAATACTTTGCCTAAACCCTTTGATGTTGTTGTTTTAGGAATGGGGGAGGATGGACATACGGCTTCTTTTTTTCCTGATGCTGATCGTTTAAAGCAAGCGCTTGATTTACGAACACAAGCACTTGTTTTACCCCTTCATGCTAAGAGTGCTGTTGAACCAAGACTCTCACTAACTTTGCCAGTTATTATGCAATCTCGTTGCATTATTCTCCATTTCGAGGGTCTTCAGAAACGCGATTGTTTTGAGGAAGCTTGTCAAGATGGGGCTGAAACAGAAATGCCTATTCGGGCAATTTTGCGTAATTCCCCTCATCTCGTTCAGGTTTATTGGTCGCCTGCAGAAAATGAAATAAGTGAATCAAAATATGCGACACAAGGTGAATAAAACGTAATCTCTCTCAATGAATGAGGGGAAGAAACAATGAAAGGGGGAGAGAAATATGGCACTTTCCAAGACAATTGCCACAGTTACACGAAGGATTTATGAACGTTCTCGATCAACACGAGAAATTTACTTAGATCGTATTGCAAAAGCACAAGTTCATCGCCCCAAACGGAGTTTTTTAGGATGTGCCAATCAGGCTCATGGCTTTGCTGCTTGTGGTGCAATAGATAAAGAGCGTTTGAAGGGAAATATCGTTGGGAATATTGGCATTATCACGGCATATAATGATATACTTTCAGCACATCAACCTTTTGAAAAATTTCCTCACTTAATTAAAGAGTCGGCCCGTACGGTTGGTGGTGTTGCACAAGTTGCAGGGGGTGTTCCCGCGATGTGCGATGGTGTTACGCAGGGAAATGCGGGGATGGAGCTTTCCCTTTTTTCGCGTGAAGTAATTGCAATGGCAACAGCTATAAGCTTATCACACGATGTCTTTGATGCAGCATTGTATCTTGGGGTGTGTGATAAAATTGTGCCAGGTTTATTGATTGGTGCCCTAACATTTGGTCATTTACCAGGAATTTTTATAGCTGCTGGTCCTATGACAAGTGGTCAAGGTAATGATGAAAAAGCGAAGATACGTCAACTTTACGCCGAAAATAAAATAGATCGTCAAACACTTCTAGCATCAGAAGCACGTTCTTATCATGGACCAGGAACATGTACATTTTATGGAACAGCTAACTCTAATCAGGTGATACTGGAGATGATGGGGCTTCATATGCCGGGAGCTTCTTTTATTAATGCGAATACACCGTTGCGTGATGCTTTAACAAAAGAAGCCACGGAACGTGTACTTGAAATGACAGATCTTGGTGATCATTATAGTCCACTTGGTATGATCATTGATGAGCGTTCTTTTGTGAATGCCATTGTAGGGTTAAATGCAACAGGGGGATCTACCAATCATACGATTCATTTGATTGCTATAGCTGCGGCTTGCGGTATTCAGTTGACATGGCATGATATTGCAGAAATTTCATCCGTTGTGCCTCTTTTAGCGCGAATTTATCCGAATGGTTTGGCTGATATCAATCATTTTTATGCAGCAGGGGGGATAGGATTTATTATCCGCGAGCTTATCGAGGCAGGTTTAGTGCATGAAGATGTTTCTACGGTTTGTGGTCAAGATCTCAATGCTTATGCAATTGAAGTGAAGCTTTCTGCTGATGGACGTGTGGTGCGTGAAGCTGCTCTCAAGGAAAGTGGTGATCATAAGGTGTTAGCAGGATGGAGAAAACCATTCCAGCCTGAAGGGGGTATTCGTGTTTTATCGGGAGATTTGGGAACAGCTATTATAAAAGTTTCCTCTGTTAAACCAGAGTATTGGCAGATTAAAGCACCAGTCTTTGTTTTTAATGATCAAGAAGAACTACAAAAATCTTTTAAATCTGGAGCGTTGCATGATAAAGATTTTATCGCTGTTATTCGCTATCAAGGACCAAAAGCCAATGGTATGCCAGAGCTTCATAAGTTAACGACCATTTTAGGCGTTTTACAAGATCGCGGTCAAAAGGTAGCATTGATAACCGATGGTCGTATGTCAGGGGCATCAGGAAAAATTCCTGCTGCTCTCCATGTGACACCAGAAGCAGTGGATAATGGCCCCATTGCACGTTTGCAGGATGGTGACATTGTTTTCCTTGATGTTCATGGGGGTAAATTAACTCTTTTGGAAGATTTAGCAAAATTTAACGCGCGAACAACCACGCCTCCTGATCTTTCAAAAAATGAACATGGTGTTGGACGCGAACTTTTTCATGTGTTTCGTCAATCCGTTAATCGTGCAGATCAAGGGGCATCTGTTTTTATGACATGACGAATGTAAAAATGGTAAATCATGTGCAATGAAACCATGCAAAATGAATTGTTACAATTCTTAGAATTTTGGTATAGGAAGATTGTGTGATCGCGCAGCGGCTTTGAGTGTATTAACCATAAGCATGGCAATTGTCATTGGTCCAACGCCTCCTGGAACAGGGGTGATCGCAGCAGCTTTTTCTTTTACATTTTCAAAATCGACATCACCAACAAGACGTGTTTTCCCTATACCTTTTTCTGGTGCAGCAACGCGATTAATACCGACATCAATAACAATTGCACCATTTTTCACCCAGTCTTTTTTAATCATTTGTGGGCGGCCTACAGCAGCTACGAGAATATCAGCGCTTCGACACACATCATCAAGGTCACGGGTACGACTATGGGCAATTGTCACAGTGGCATTGGCTGCTGTTAAAAGGGCAGCCATAGGTTTTCCAACAATATTAGAGCGTCCAACAACGACAGCATCAAGTCCAGATAAATCTTGCCCACATTGTTGTTCAATCATCATCATGGCACCAGCTGGTGTGCAGGGAATAATAGCATCTTCAAGTGCATTTGCCGCGAGTTTTCCTACATTAATATAATGAAAACCATCAACATCTTTTTGAAAAGCAATGGCTTGTGTTACGCGGTTTGTATTCATATGAGCAGGGAGAGGCAGCTGTACCAAAATACCATGAATTTTTGGATCAGAGTTTAATGTTGCAATAAGTTGAAGTAGTTCTTTTTCTTGGGTTTCTTTGGAAACGACATGTTTGATTGAAAGAAACCCACATTCTTCGGCTTTTTTATTTTTTGAGGCGACATATACTTGACTTGCGGGATCATCTCCAACAATAATAACGGCGATACTAGGTTGTATATTATAGTGACGGCGGAGCTTTGTTGTTTCGGCCTTAACTTTTACGATAATCTCTTCAGCAAGTTTTTTCCCGTCGATAATATTATTCATTCAGAGATCCTTTCGGTAAGGCTGTTTGTTTTTTTGTAAAGCATTTTCTAATGATACGATAGAGTTTTATAGCAATAACGGTAAGAATGGTTTGATAAGGTTGTGGATTTATAGTTTTAGAAGACTTTTAAATAATTGCTTTATAAAGAAGCAGCAACATTGCTGTTTGAATAAACTTTGGATAAAGAATAAAAATAATGAAGATATAAGGCGAATTATAAGGATATAAAAAATCTTTTAACGATCATTTAATTTTGTATTTAATCTGTTATAGGGGGATAACTGCAGAGGGATGTTGTGCACATCAGAATAATAAAATTTTTGAGCGGAATTTTTATTACAATTATCTTTTTATTTGGAGTGGGGATTCTCGTTTTACCTTATCTTGTCTCTACAGATGCGATTCGTATTCATTTAGCACAGGATTTGAGTGCATGGACGGGTTATAATGTACAACTGCGTGATCCACCGCGGTTACATCTTTTCCCTTATCCTAAAGCATTTCTTTCCGGCGTTACTTTAACATCAAAAATGGATGATGTTACGCCATTATTGGAAGCTGAATCAATAGAAGTTGATCTTTCTTTAATAGATCTTCTTTGGGGGCATGTTTCTTTTTCCGAGACGCGGATTGTGCGTCCTCAATTTGTTATGGAAAAGCCCGTTGAAACAATGGCAGATTTTTTTGATAGATTTTCTCGCTCACAAGGTGCATTAGGATTGGCAATACGCAATGCGCGTGAAATATTAAAAAATAATCCTGAACATCCAGAGCTAGAGCATCTTTTGAAACAACCTTTTGGGAGGATTGTTATTGAAAATGGTGTTCTTGTGTATCACGATAGTTTTTCGGGAGTAGCAGAAAAAATAACAGGATTAAATGCGACTTTAGATTGGGCTGAATCGACTGAGGAAGTACGCTTGCGTGCAGATGCTCGTTGGCGCGGAGAATTTACAAAGTTATCAATTGATGCTTCTCAAGCATTGCTGCTTCTTGCAGGAGGAAAAAGCCAGATTAAGGCAAGTCTCAATTCTGTGCGTGGGGGAATAACGTTTACAGGACAGGCTCGGTTATCTGAATATTATATTTTTGATGGAAAGGTATCGATGCGTTCTCCGGGATGGAATCAGACATTGTCTTGGATTGGTGGGAATCAGTTTTGGGGACATAAATTAAAAATACCCATTGTATGGGAATCTCATTTTTTAGCGCAACCAATGCATATCCAAATGAATAATGTTACCTTTACGATGGGGCAAACTAGTGCGCGTGGGGCTTTAGAACTTGATTTCCAAGATTCTGTACCAGATATTATGGGCTCTTTAGCATTTGATAACTTAGATTCTAGCACTTTGGGCTCAATGTTTTTTTCAAGCAAAAAGAAAAATTCATTTTTTGATATGACAAATTTTGATTGTATTGGGGTGGATGTACGACTTTCTGCACCACAAACTAAAATAGGGAATATTTCACTCACAAATTTAGCTGCTGCAATACAAATAAAAAATGGGCATGGTATTTTTGATCTTGGGCATGCGAATATTTGGGGTGGATCCATTCAAAGTAATATTGAAGTTACGCCAGTTGGACAGAAAGTGCGTATTGGAGGAAATATTTCAGGTGCTTCTATTGATATGCAGGAAGCTCTAGAAGCTTTAGGATTTATTCCATTTATACAAAGCAAAACGAATTTTACTGCAACGATACAGACACTGGCTGATTCTTGGATGGAAGTTTTTACAAAAATGCAGAGTGAATTAACATTAAAGATGTCTTCTGGTCGGCTATTAGGGTATGATTTGAATGAATTACAAACAAGACTTTCAAACAAACAACAATTTCTTTTAACAAATGATGATTCTCTTTCCACAACTTTTGATCACTGGGATATCCAGACAAGCTTTTCAGAAGGTGTGATGAAAGTGACAGAGTCATTGATGCATACAGCAGACTTGAGTTTATCCATTCAGGGAGCTATTGCAACTGCTATTTCTCAAGGGAAGCAGAATGAATTGATACTACAGGCACAATTACGAAAAAATTATAGATCAGACACTTTATGTAAAGATGTTCAATGCCTTGCTAACAGCCTTGCATGGCCTTTTACATTTTCTCTGAGCTCTAAAGGACAAGATCATGGTAATTTTTTAATTACAAAAGCCACTGATACAGATTGAGTATTGTTTTTCGTCTATACAACATTTTATTTTATAATTATAACTCATCCGTTTACAATTTAAAGTTGTTTTTAAACTTAAATAAGAAATTCCACTATCGTAAGATTCTCTCATTTTAAATCTATTCGTGATAAAGTCATAAAAATCGTCCTCTACGTTATAAGCGTGGTTGGTATGTCGATAAATGAGTGAAGAGAGGAAGAACAACGCTTCTTATAAAATCTTTTAAATACAAGAGATTCATAATATTGATGCAAGTCTTAGAAGGTTGCTAGCAATATTTTGTTACACTAAATTTTTAAGGGATGTCGGTCAGTGCTTATTGAATCTCAGAAGAAATACCATAGCCATCTTTGGTAACTGTATGCTTCCCGTCGGCTCCAACAGAACCAATTCCCACTGTAATCAAAATAAAGGCTAAGAGGGTTGTAATCGTAATAATTGTAGCTTTTTTAGCAGACATATCTTTTTCCTCCACGGATGCATCAATGACCCAATTCAAAGATGAACGGTGTATTATCTAAACTTTTATGAAAGCAGAATCACTTAAAGACCGATAGGTTCCTATTATCATCTCATAAAGCTAAAAAAACTCTATAAATTTTTCATATATTATAGTTCTATAGATATATTTTTTTCTTTTTGTTATATATTTTTCTTCATTTTCTCGATGATGATAGTGAGCTTTGGCAAAATTTTTATGCGCATAAATTATAAACTTAAAAGATTATTTATTAGACAGACATTGGCTTTGAATGAAGAAATAAAGATAGAGGGGGCGCAAGCTTTTTATCTTGTGCATGTTTTGCGGATGAAAGAAGGAGCAGAAATTTTACTTTTTAATGGACAGGATGGTGAATGGCTTGCTAAACTTATCATTGTAAAAAAAAAATTTGTTGTGGTTCAGCTTATCCATCAAGAAAGATTACAAACGAGGCATTCTAATCTTATTTATTGCTTTGCTCCACTTAAAAACGCGCGGTTGGATTATATGGTGCAGAAAGCTGTTGAAATGGGGGTATCGATTTTGCAGCCTGTTATAACGCATCATACGCAGGTTACGCGTATCAATATGGCGCGTATGGAAGCCAATGTTATCGAAGCTTCTGAACAGTGTGGCATTTTATCTCTGCCTGAATGCGTATCTGCTCTATCATTAGCAGAACTTTTAGCACAGTGGGATGAGACACAGCCTTTATTCTTTTGTGATGAAGAGCATAAATCGCATAATCCATTACCTTCTTTTAAAAAGCGTGACGTTACAACACCTGGTGTTCTCATTGGACCAGAAGGTGGGTTTAGTGAAGAAGAGCGGAGCTTTTTAAAAAAACATCCTTTTGTGGTTCCAATATCATTAGGTCCGCGTATTTTACGCGCTGACACTGCCGCTGTCGCTGCTTTGGCTCTTCTTAATGCTACCGTGGGGGATTGGGCAATGGATTGAGAAGTCTGTAAAATCATTCTAAACAATTCATTTAAGACGATGATAGGATATGATAAGTTATGGCGCTTGATATAACCGATGAAAGTGAAATTTATAACTTAGATTCCTTGGTTAGCTATTTCCAAGGGGGGTATAAACCAGAAGATGATTGGCGTATTGGTACAGAACATGAAAAATTTCCGTTTTATAGAGATGGTTTTCTTCCTGTTCCTTATGAAGGTGAGAGAGGAATCCGAGCGCTTTTAAAGGGGATGCAAAGCGTTTTAGGATGGGAACCTATTTTAGATGAAGGGAATATTATTGGGCTCGTAGGATCAGGTGATCAGGGGGCTATTTCTTTGGAACCTGGGGGACAATTTGAATTATCGGGTGCACCATTAAAAACAATAGGTCATACTTATAACGAGTTGATGCAGCATTTAGCTCTTCTCAAGAAAATTTCAGAACCATTAGGGATTGGTTTTTTAGGTCTTGGTGCTAGTCCAAAGTGGACTTTGGCTGAAACGCCGAAAATGCCTAAGTCACGTTATCAGATTATGACTGATTATATGCCGAAAGTGGGGCATAATGGTCTTAATATGATGTATCGCACATCAACGGTTCAGGTTAATCTTGATTTTTCATCTGAAAGTGATATGCGGCAAAAAATGCAAGTATCTATGAAGTTACAGTCTATTGCGACCGCATTATTTGCAAGTTCACCTTTTACAGAAGGACGTCCGAATGGCTTTTTATCTTGGCGTTCTGAAATTTGGCGTAATACGGATAATCAGAGGACAGGGGTTCTCCCTTTTATATTTTCTGAGCGCTTTGGTTTTGCTGATTATGTTGAATGGGCCCTTGATGTTCCAATGTATTTTGTTGTTCGTGATGGTCGTTATTATGATTGTACACACATAACGTTTCGTCAGTTTATGAATGGAGCATTAAAAGGACAAGTTGCAAATTCAATTCCAAATATGGGAGATTGGATTAATCACCTATCAACGTTATTTCCTGAAGTCCGCTTAAAAAGATTTTTAGAAATGAGAGGAGCGGATTGTGGTTCTTGGAAGCGTATTTGTGCGTTGTCAGCTTTTTGGGTTGGGCTTCTTTATGATAGAGAAGCACTTAATGAGGCGGAGGCTTTGACAAAAGATTGGTGTTTTGAAGAAGTTTTAGAGTTGCGCCAACGCGTTCCAAAAGAGGGGTTAAAAACTCCTTTTCGTCAAACCATTCTGTTAGAATTAGCTCGTCAAGCCCTTGCTATTGCACGCAAGGGCCTAAAAAATCGCAAACAGTATGATGCGAATGGTTTTGATGAAACAAATTTTCTTAATCCTTTAGAAGAGGTTGTTGCAATGGGGCAAACAGATGCTGAAAAATTGTTGTCCTATTACTATTCTATTTGGAATGAGTCTGTAGAACCTGTATTTTTAGAATGTGCTTATTAAATTTGAGGCAAAGACATTTTGTACTTTTTTAAAAATGCATATCACTGTGGTGGCTCATTCACTCACTTATCTTAGAAAGAATATTTCCCCTTGCTTTCAACATTGTCTCGTAAATGATACAATACAAAGATCTCTTAGTCCCTATTATTTTTATATCCAGATTAATACTGTCACGATATTTCCGTAACCTCAATCTTGTATCTTTATCTTAGAGATGGATCATAAGAGATATATTTAGCTTGTTATCAAATATTTTTATCCACTTGGCTCATCACGCTTATGAATAAGTCTGAAAACAATATTTTTCACTTTTTAATAAAGGAATAAAAATATTATTTGTGTTTAATAATCTTATCCAATATTAAATTATTATCATTCAATATACGATGTTTATATGAATATGAAGTATTTTTTATGTGGAACAAAATACAAAAATTTAGTTGTTGTACAGGCAAGCTGCAAATACTTATTTTGTTTGCTAAACATAGAGTGGGCTGCTTAACTTTTTGTTGCTTCCATTTTTTATTAGCCAGATCTTATAAGGATTCTTATCCCTTTTTTTATCATTATACGATATAATTACGCTGTCATTATGCAGACAATAGCTGTATTTTTAAAACGGGTAAGGAAATTACATGTTATTATTTTCTCTGGACGCATAATTTGTTCTTTTCGGTTAATGGGAGTTGGAGAATCTAGAAATTTTTTTCCATATTCAGCCATCAGATCATGAAAGTCTTCTGCAAGTTTTGCGAGAAAAACATCTTTTTTCAATGAATCAAATGAGTATTGTATTTGATTAGTGAGCAGATCTTCATCTTTGGATTATTTGCCAAACAACAGCAAAACGTCCACAAAAGGCAAGTATTGTGTGATAATGCTTTAAAATATCCAATTGTGGAGGTTCAATTTGTAGTTCTATTAAATATTTTTAAAATCATACCTTATCATATTCTACAGATGTAACAGGTTTTGTCTTACTTTGAAAGACTTTTATAACTTCTTTTGCTATTTCCTTTTTTTCACGATATTCTAAGTCTTTATGGTTTTGACTGATAAAGTTCATTGTACGGATTCAAATCGTTCACTTTAGTATATCCAAATGATATTAATACAGCAAACAAAAGTATCAATAGAGAAGATACAACAATAAATGTTATGGTACGCTTCATGAGTAATTTAACTCCTTATCTTCAATAAATAGACCGATATTAAATACGTCTATGATGACGATTGATATCATTTAGTTTTGTTATATCAACAGGATATATGGTATTTTTGTTGGTATTGTGTTTTAGGGTGTGTTGAGTAATGTTTTATATTATTAGTTGTATTGCATTTTATAGGTATTGTGGTTTTCGAAGTCTTCACATTTGAGATTTTTTTGTTATTGAGAGGGCATATTTTTATGTCTATAAAGAGAATTTCGAAAAACAAAAAAGCTTCCATTGAGAGCAGAGAAAGAATGTGTAAAAGGTGTTATCCATAAAATAATTATATTTGAAGTGCTGATCAAAATTGTTGAGAGTGCCGTCCATAAAATTGGCAAGAGTGGCTTGATCTTGTATTTTCAGAAAAGTTATGAATGTTCGATTATTAATTAACCATTGTTTGGAAAGCTCTTTTCAATTCAAAGAGCAAAAGAGAGTGATAAGGGCATTTAGAGTGATAAGATATGTTGGAGTTATTCAGTATTAAGATGCTATGAGTGCTGTTTATATTTCTCTTTTTAAATTATTTAATGAGAGTATAAATTTAAATAATAGGAAAATAATTTTATTTATTTTCTTTAAACATTTATTAGTAGATAAAAAATTCTCTTTTAATCTATAAATTGAAAAATAATGGTTTTGTAAAAACCTTGTAAGTTTTATACTTTAACTTTCAAATATCATGCATTGATTTTGAGGTATGTATGTTATTTACATCAATCATAAACAATAGTGGATATAGACTGGGCATAGACAATGACATTTAATTTTTTTATCAATTTATTTCTATTTGTTATTTTTTTATTGTGGATTGCTCAGAGTAAGAGAATGCAATGGAGTCTTTCACTCCGTGTTATGCTAGGGCTTATCCTTGGCTTGATTTTTGGTAGTATTTTACAGTTTGTTTATGGAGAGGGTGAAGGCACTTTATTGAAATCCGTTGAATGGTTTAACATTGTTGGTGAAGGCTATATTTTATTGTTACAAATGATTGTTATGCCACTGGTTTTTGTCTCTATCGTTTCAGCGGTTGCTCATTTACATTCTGTTTATGCTGTTGGAAAGATGAGTATAATAACAATTTCAATATTGCTTTTTACAACGGCTCTTTCAGCATTGGTTGGCGTGCTTGTGGTTAATTTCTTTGGATTAACAGCAAATGGTTTGGTGCATGAAGGGCAAAATGTTTCTGCTATTCTTGAAGGTCATATTTCTCAACTTGGAGATATGAATATACCAAAGATGATTTTGTCTATGATTCCTAAAAATCCATTTGCTGAATTGAGTGGAGCTAAACGTACGTCAATTATCAGTGTTGTGATTTTTGCGTCATTTTTAGGTGCAGCGGTTCTTCTTTTAAAGAAAGATGAGCCAGAAAAAGGAGAAAACGCGCTTTTATTTATTCAAGTGGCACAAGCTTGGATTATGCGGTTGGTCCGTATAGTGATTGCTTTGACGCCTTATGGTATTTTTGCTCTTATGACGAAAGTAGGAGCGATATCACGTATTTCAGATATTTTAAATTTACTGGTTTTTATTATTGCCTCTTATGTCGGTATTATCTTAATTTTTGGTATTCATGGTGTACTGCTTGGCATTTCTGGGATTAATCCCTTTCGTTTTTTCAAAAAGGTTTTACCGGTTTTAACATTTGCTTTTAGCAGTCGTTCAAGTGCTGCAAGTATTCCTTTGAATATTGAAGCGCAAACGCAGTGGATAGGAGTTCCGCAATCCATTGCGAGTTTTGCAGCTTCTTTTGGGGCAACAATTGGACAAAATGGTTGTGCCGGTCTTTATCCAGCGATGCTTGCGACCATGATTGCACCCTCTATGGGTATTAATCCTCTTGATCCTACTTGGATTGCTACGCTTGTTGGGATTGTAACGTTGAGTTCTATTGGTGTTGCTGGTGTGGGGGGAGGGGCTATCTTTGCTGCATTGATTGTTTTACCAATTATGGGATTTCCTGTTACTTTGGTTGCTGTACTCATCTCTATTGAACCGCTAATTGATATGGGACGTACTGCTCTAAACGTGAGCGATTCAATGGTAGCTGGAACAATTACCAGTCAAATGTTACGAACAACGGATAAAAGTATTTTAAAAAAATGATTTTAGGTTATGTTTTTTTAGATTGTAAAACATCTGTAAGAGATATTTGCGCTGAACCAGGTTGTAGGGGTTTTTGTTGATTGGGGTGAGGGGCCCAACCAGAGAGCCAGATGAAAGAAAAATGTGCACGAATACGTCCATCAGGATCACTAAATCGTTGTGCATAGATTTCAGCTGCGCGGAGAAAAAAACGTTTGGATACAGGGCGTCGTGAACGATTTATGTGTGCATTTTGCATTCCCATAGCTTTAAGATCGTGCATAAGATCAAACATTGTATTATAACGTATTGTGATATCTTCAACGTCTGCTACAGGAAGGGCAAAGCCAACACGCTGTAAAAGAGCGCCTGCATCACGAATGTCGGCAAAAGGGTAGACCCTAGGGCTTGCTCCATCATAAATTTCACTTTCAGCTTGCAGTAGGCTTTCGCGCAATTCTCTTAATGTACCAGCTCCTGCCATAACAGCAAGAAATAAGCCATCTGGTTTAAGAGTATTTTTTATCTGGCTTAGAACACCAGGGGTATCATTGGTCAATTGTAATGAAAGAAGTGAAACAATAAGGTCACAGTAACTTTGAGGTAAATCAAGAAATTCTCGATGACGTAAATGAAATTTTTTATCATGGCTTTGATAAAGCGTATCGGTTTCAATACGTTCTATGGAACAAACTTTTCCAGACTTCATTAAAGCTTGCGCAGCAAGGTCTGTATGGCTGTGTAAATCGAGAGCTAATGTAAAGAGGCGATCAACAGTACTAAGACGTTTATAGAGATCTTCTGCTATGTGAGAGAGTAAAAAGTCATATCCTTTTTTTGCTTTTTGGAAAGCGCGTTTGCGGAATTGTTCAATGCGGTTATGATCAAAAATTAAAGGATGCGACATATTGTAGAACACTTTCTCTCTATGAAAGAATATATTTTGAAAAGGTTCATTATTTGTGCAAGCTCTGTCAAGTTTATAATATGAAAGAAAATAAATTTATAGAAGGTAAGAGTTTTTAAAGGAATTAAAATTATAAATTGAGGAAATACAAAGGAACTTTTGTTCTACGGGGAACTTGTAAAAGCCTAGATTTATAATGTTGTACTTTCGAGAAGCGGCGTTAAATAGCAACGATATACTAAGTAGATGCATTGAACGCTTGAAAACAATGCTTTATCCCCCAATTTGTCCTGGATGTAAGCAAAATGTTTCTACTTATGGTACGATTTGCTCCGAATGTTGGAAAGAACTTCAATTTATCACAAAACCTTATTGTCCTGTTATGGGGACTCCTTTTGTTTGTGATATGGGGGAGGGGTTTCTCAGTGGTGAAGCACTTCGTAATTCTTATCCTTTTTCACGTGTTCGCTCGGTCATTGTTCATAAGGGGCTTGCACGAACTTTAGTAACGCGTTTAAAATATGGTGATCATATAGAATTGGCATCATTTATGGCCAAGTGGATGATGTTTGCTGGACGCGAGGTTATTGATGATTGTGATGTTATTATCCCCATTCCATTGCATTTTCGTCGTTTTTGGGAGAGGCGTTATAATCAATCTGCTGAGCTTGCACGTTATATTGCAGAATCACAAAAAAAGCTTTTAAAACCGGGGTGGCTTGTTCGTTGTCGGCATACCCGTCCGCAGGTTAGTCTTTCTTCAAGAGAGAGAAAACTTAACGTAAAAAATGCTTTTAAGGTTTCGCATAAGGTTAAAAAATACCTTAAAGGATGTTCTGTTTTACTGATTGATGATGTTTTTACAACGGGTGCAACAGTTACGGCAGCAGCCTCTGCATTAAAAGATGCAGGTGCACGACAGGTTGATGTGCTAACATTTTCGCGTGTCCTCAAAGAAGATTCTATTTATCCCTCTTCTTAAGAGAAACTTGAAGTGAATATTATAAAAAATATTGGAGGAAACTATTATGAAAGAGATAATAATTTATACACGTCCCGGTTGTCCTTATTGCATAAAAGCTCGTGATTTACTTGATAAAAAAGGCGTAAAATATACAGATATTGATGCTTCTACATCCCGTCGCCAAGAAATGGTACAGCGCGCAAATGGACGTAATACATTTCCGCAAATTTTTATAGGTGATTATCACGTGGGCGGTTGTGATGATCTTTATGCTTTAGAGGCTGAGGGAAAGCTCAATTCTTTATTACAAGGCATACAATAGTTGTAAATGAGATATTCTTAAGACCGTTTTGCGAGAAGGAGGTAGTTAACGTCCATGTCTTTTGAGCGATTCCAGCTGTCGTTTAATGGGTTATAAGTAATACCTATCTCATCAATGACAGCTAGAGCATTTTGTGATAAGAAATTTTTAAGTTCTAGAGGTTTTAGGAATTTTTTATAATCATGTGTTCCTTTAGGAAGCCAACGTAGGATATATTCAGCGCCTACAATAGCAAGCCCCCATGCTTTCCATGTACGGTTGAGTGTCGAGACAAACATCAACCCTTGTGGTTTCAGCATTTTTGCTGTAGCTTCTATGAAGAGATTAACGTCAGCGACATGTTCAACAACTTCCATATTAAGGATGATATCAAATTTCTCTCCTTCGTTGGCGAGTGCTTCTGCCGTAGTGGTACGGTAATCAATTAAAAGATCATTTTGGGTTGCATGAATTTTTGCGACTTCAATATTCGTTTGTGAAGCATCAACGCCTACGACCATAGCGCCAAGACGTGCCATTGGTTCACATAACAAGCCTCCTCCACAGCCAATATCAAGAATTTTCAAATTCTCAAAGGGTGTAAGTGAAACAGGGTCACGATTAAACTCTAAACAGATTTTTTCTCTGATGTAAGCAAGGCGTGTTGGGTTAAATTGGTGAAGAGGTCGAAATTTTCCTTGTGGATTCCACCATTCTGTAGCAATACGTGAAAAGTGATCAATTTCACTTTGATCAATAGTTGTCCGCATTTTATCTATCATTTTGCTTTCCTTTTATTTTTTAATGATCACGTCAAGTTTTTTTATAAAAAGTCAAGAGAAATTAATATAATCATAATGAAACTTGCACAAATGATAGATATTCGCTATGTCGAGTAAATGATTAGTTGATAGAACATCTTATTCTCGTTACCGTTTGAGATAAGAGATGTAAAGATAGAGTATTATTAATGGCGCGCATTGTCATGAAATTTGGTGGAACATCTGTAGCAAACATTGAATGTATTCATAATGTTGCAAGGCATGTCAAAAGAGAGGTTGATGCAGGTAATGAGGTTGCCGTTGTCGTATCTGCGATGGCTGGTAAAACCAATGAACTTGTTCAGTGGACGTGTGATGCTTCGCCTATACATAGAGATGTTCGTGAATATGATGTTGTGGTTGCTGCTGGTGAACAGGTTACTTCTGGTTTGTTGGCTTTAACACTTCAAACAATGGGCGTGAATGCACGTTCATGGCTTGGTTGGCAAATTCCTATTCATACAGACAATGCGCATGGCCGTGCACGTATTACTGATATTGACGGATCTTTTTTAATAGAGCGTTTTCAGGAAGGTCAGGTTGCTGTTATTGCTGGTTTTCAGGGGGTAACTCCGGATAATCGAATTTCTACCTTAGGACGTGGGGGATCAGATACAAGTGCTGTTGCTATAGCAGCGGCTGTACAAGCTGATCGCTGTGATATTTATACGGATGTGGATGGTGTTTATACAACGGATCCACGTATAGAACCGAAAGCGCGTCGTTTACCAAAGGTAGCTTTTGAAGAGATGCTGGAAATGGCTTCTCTTGGTGCAAAAGTTTTACAGGTTCGTTCTGTTGAATTGGCAATGGTTCATAAGGTTCGTACCTTTGTGCGTTCAAGTTTTGAGGATCCTGATGCTTTAGGCATGGAGGATCCAATGAGTTCTTCTGGAACACTTATTTGCGATGAGGATGAAATTGTGGAACAACAAAATGTTACTGGTATTGCTTTTGCTAAGGATGAAGCACAAATTTCCCTTCGTCGGCTTGCCGATCGTCCAGGGATTTCGGCAGCAATTTTTGGCCCCTTGGCTGAAGAGCGCATTAATGTTGATATGATTGTGCAAAATATTTCTGAAGATGGCTCAAAAACTGATATGACTTTTACGGTACCATCAGCAGATGTAGAAAAAGCTGTTGCACTTCTTGAGAAAAATCGTAAAGAAATTGGATTTGATGTTCTCCAATTTGAAAGCGATCTTGCCAAGGTATCTGTGATTGGTATTGGAATGCGCAGCCATGCAGGTGTTGCTGCTACAGCTTTTAAGGCTTTGGCTGAAAAGGGTATTAATATTCAAGCAATCACCACCTCAGAAATTAAAATTTCTATTTTGATTGATAGTGCTTACACTGAACTTGCGGTTAGAACATTACATGCTGTTTATGCTCTTGATAAGGGGTGAGCATTTTTTAGCTCCAATAAAGTTTCAATAACGTAAAGCTTTAATATATATTAATAATTTTTATTAAGGATAACTTATATTTTGAACTTAAATGAGAACTATTCAATACAGCAAAATGCTCTCATTTTAAACTTATTCGTGATCTTGAAAACGGGAAGACAGTTTAACACTGGGAGACTATGAAGTTGTAAAGGTAAAAATCAATACTCATCTTTACGCTTATAAAGGAGAAAGTGAGCCGCACTAAGGCTATTTTCAGTTTCCAATATTGTGCAACTTTTGCTTTGAAATAAGGAAACCTTCCGGTATTTTGCTTTCTTACCCGAGTGATAAGACGACAAATGATCCTTAAAAATATATTTGCTCAAAAAATAATATGTTTTTTAAAGAAGGCTAGGATTAAAGCTGTTGATAATACTGACAATAAAGTCAGTAACGAAAAGATGGATTTGTTGGAAAAATGAGCTACGGGATTACTTAACTAATTATTGGGTCTGCTTGCTATGTTGACGTTATAAGTGATAGGTGAGGTTGGAAGAACTGTTGTGGCTATAAAGGGCAGTAAAAAACTTATATTATTTCAATAAATTAACGTCTATATACTTTATTATAAAAACAGAAGCTTGTAAGAATTGTGATGATGGAGTTAAGGTGTTTGAAACAACTCTCTATGATTTTTATACACACAGTTATGGTGAGAAAGTTATTTTGTGTTGATTAACTCAATATACCTTATTCATGTGCATTGAGTAGCCAAGATCTTAATGATAGCTTCAAATGAAGATATATTATTTACATTACTATTAATTATTGTTTCTTATTTTTTCGTTATAATTAAATATAACATATTGATTTATAATAGGAATTCATTGTTTCTTCATAGTGGATAATAGCTTTGACGAAAGATCGCTTCTCCTATCACAAATCCCTTTATATTAAATCAATTAAAATTATTTCTGTATACGCTACAAGTGGGACTGGTATGTGAGTAAACTTTATTGAAGAAAGGAGTAAAAACGTCTCTTACGAATTCTCTCAAGTGTCAAAAGTTGTTGCAACATGAGAGGTTGGCAAATAATATGATGATGTCAGTTTACATCTTCATAGATGTAAAGATGAGGTAAAACAACGGCTTTTACGTTCAATATTGTCCAAATCCAACAAATGAATAGAATCACTTTTTAAAAAGCTCGTATAAAAGTCTATTTTTAATTAGTTTATTGGGAACTATGAGCAACGTCTTTATTGCGCTTAATATAAATAAATCCATATCCTAGACCGATAAGAGCAGATAAACCAGAGCCACAAAGTACTCCAATTTTTGCAGCATCAAGAAGGATAATATTTTTAAAAGCAAGCATTGAAACAAAGATAGACATTGTAAAGCCAATTCCTGCTAAAAAACCAATGAGTAAAATACCTGTCCATGTCATATGAGGAGGGAGGCGGCATAGACCTGATTTTACAGCTAGATAACTGGCAGTGATAATGCCAAGCGGCTTACCGATGAAAAGCCCAATAACAACACCAAGAACAATCAAGAATGATTTATCGGAAGAAAGGTCAAAGTTTGCAAAACTTACTCCTGCATTTGCAAAGGCAAAAATCGGCATTACACCGTATGCAACCCATGGATGCAATGCTTTCTGAACACGGGTTACTGGAGCAATTATGGCACGCTGTCCTTTGCGCATTTTTTTCAATGCGGTTGAAATATGATGGAGATCTGTTTTAATATTTTTTTCTTGAAGAATTTGCATAGCATTGCTGAGCGTGGTGAGTGGCGCTACAAGAGTCCGAGTAGGAAAAACGGGAGTCATCATCCCTAAAATTACACCAGCAAGTGATGGATGAACGCCTGTTACCATTAAACCCCACCAGATGATTGCACCAGGTAAAATGTAAAGCCATGCTGATGCAAGCCCAATCCATTGAAAGAATAGCACTAGAGCAATACCTGCTCCTGCAATCATTAAACCACTAAGATCAATGTTTGTTGAGTAGAAAAAAGCAATAATAAGAACAGCTATAATATCATCAATAATCGCGAGTGATAGAAGAATGATATGAAGATTAGAAGGAATTTTTTTTCCAAGAAGAGCAAGAATACCGAGAGCAAAGGCAATATCTGTTGCTGTTGGTACGGCCCAACCATGTATATGCCCATCATTAAAGTTGAAGATAAAATAAATAATTGCAGGGAAACAAACACCCCCTATTGCAGCAACAATTGGTAAGATTGCTTGTTTAAAATCGGCAAGAGCACCTTCATGAATCTCGCGTCGGATTTCCATTCCAGCAACGAGAAAAAAAATAGTCATAAGAGCATCATTAACCCAAAAATGCAAATCCCATGAAAGAGTGAAATGCCCCAAATTAAAACCAAGAGGTGTATGCCAAAAAGATTCATAGAGATCAGCATATTTAGAATTGGCAAAAATGAGTGCAGAAGCAGCAGCTAATAAAAGAACAATACCACTAAGAGCTTCAATATGGAGAAAACGCTCGATAGCAGAAAGCGCTTGATTGGTGACACGAGAAGCGCGATTAGGCAAGCGATTTGAAGATAAATCAGACATGAACAACTCCAAGTATCGACAATTTTATAATTCTATATTCTCTTATGTAAATGACTCTATGTGAAGCCTTCTGTATCATATAAAAGCAAAAAGAGGAATAAAGTTCTTAATTTATAGACAAGATCATCATGTTTAAAGCACAAAATGTTCAAGGCGATGCTTCATTTTTAATAGTGAGATCTACTTTGCTTAAAGCCTTGGATAGATCATTTTGTAAAGCAGATTCGAGATCAATTATTGTGAGCCCTTTATTATCTTTTGCTTTAATTTTAACGCTCAATGTTTGCGGATTTTTAGCAAATTCACCTAAGGATTTTGAAATTTTTTCTGCTTCGTCATGATTTTTTAACAGAATGTTAGGGGTCTGCGTCATCATTAGATAGAAATCGTCATAGAGTTCCTTTTTAAGATCATGTTTGCTGTCATTAAGAGTTTGCGCAAGATAAGAAAAAAGCTTATCAATGAAACCTGCATCCTTATATTGTATATCAATTTCATTGATGCCAAGGTCTTGAGAAGCAGAAATCATTACATTTTTCTGACCAGAAAAAAGCTTTTCATCAACATCAATAACCTTGGCTGATATGTACCCAGATCCGACGTCTTTCATATCGAAAGACATTGCATCAAGAAAGAGCATACGTTTTTTTTCATCATAAGAAATATCAATTTTTCCTGAAATGTTAAAGCGCTCAAAGTTCAAATTTTTGAAGAGTTCTAAGTCTTTTTCATTCATTTTTTTAGGTAAAACGGAAAGGTTATTGAGGGAAAGAAAAAGTTTTTTAGGGATAGGTTGTTTCCACAAGCTTGGTTTGAATTGGAATGATTCGAGTGTTGCTTTCAACTGTGGTATATCAACGGTGACGTTATCAACTTTGGCATCGGCTGAGGTAATGGCGAGCAATATGTTTAGAAGTAGACCATTTTGTGCTATTTTTTCAGCGGTTTTATTATTCTCTTTTTTTGCATTAAGATAAGCTTTGATCAATTTTTCAGGAGTTTGTTCAAGTGGCTTCATCTTTAAACCAGATGTTTTAAACTGTTGGAGAAAGAAAGAGCTGTTTTTTTCTGCTTCTTCAAAAATATCAACGCTTATATTATTCAGAGCAATGGGACCAGTAACGGTTTTACCTTGATTGAGAGTATTGTTTTTTCCAAAGATGATAGAATAGGCGTAGTTGATGTCGATATCATGGGCTTTTATTGTATCACTTTTAGCCATAATCTGCATCTGTTTGGCACCATTGACTGCAACTGTTTTAAGATCCATACTTTTGATACTAACTGAACGGATATGGCCATTTCTAAAATCAGAAAGCTGGAAATTATTGACTTCAACCGTTTCTATTTGCTTATTTTTATTTTCTATAGAAAGTTGTATATTGGGAGCAATAATTGAGGAAAGCTCAATACGCATCATTGATTGTAAAAGACGTGATGTTATCGTTCTATCTTTTTCTTTTAAAGATACACTTCGAAGAGAAATTTGGGGAATTTGCACATGAATATTATTATGCTTTAAATCAACATTATAGAGTGTGAAAGTTCCAGGAATAAAGGAAAGAGGAGGACGGGCAGAAATGGCACCAATTTTAAGTGATGTACCAGCTGGAACAGGTATTGTCACATTCTTCAAATTGATTTTACCTAGAATGCTTACTTCAGATGTTTCGGCTTTTATGGAATGACGGGCTATTTCTTTTCTTACAAAACTGTCAAGATAGGGTTTTGCAATATAAAATCCACCAACCATTATAATTGCCAAGATAGCAACAAATCCAATAATGCAAGTGAGCCAATATCTGAGGTTACTTTGATACCCACTATTAAGATTGACCATTCTTTCTTCTTTCATTTTTATCACTCTTTGAATTGAGAGTGAAGATAAATTCTTTTAAGCAACGACAAAGGTTTAAATATAGCGTGTACCAGTTTCAACAATTATCTACGCTCTATATTAGAGTTATTCTCATCTTTTTTGCAATATAGCTTTATCAACTTTTATCAATTTTCTTTGGGTTCAGCACTTTATAGAAAAGCACGCATAATAAGGAGAGGCAAGTTTATGCGCATCATAATTTTTTATCACTTTAAAATTATCCTAAAATATTTCGATGTCTGCTTTTATCTTGCTGCTGTTTATAGGAATATTTAAAACATAAAAAATATGTTCTTGTTCATTATAATTTAATGGGGAGAGGTAAGTGTTATGACAGAAAATCAAATAATGGCTTTTTCGATCATTGGTCTCATGATGGTTGTTTTTATTTGGGATCGATTTCGTTATGATCTTGTTGCTATTTGTACGTTATTAATAGCTTGTGCTCTTGGTCTTGTCAGTCCGAAGGAAGCTTTTAGCGGTTTTAGTAATGATATCGTTATTATCGTGGGGAGTGTGTTTGTTGTCAGTACGGCCGTATCGCGCTCTGGTATAATGGAATTTATTATTCAACGGGTATGGCCAGATGTGAAATCGGTGCGTCTTCAATTAGCTTTTTTGGTTATTTCTGTTGTCGTGTTATCAATGTTCGTTAAAAACATTGGTGCTTTGGCTATTATGCTTCCGATAGCTTTTCAGTTTGCTCGTCGTTCTCAGGTTTCTCCTTCTGTCTTTTTGATGCCCATGGCCTTTGGTTCTTTATTGGGGGGGCTTATGACACAGATAGGAACATCTCCCAATGTTGTTATTTCAGCGATGCAAGAACGCTTAGCAGGAACACCTTTTACGATGTTTGATTTTACACCAGTTGGTGCGGTTATTGCGACGGCTGGTGTTTTATATTTGGTTCTTTTTTATTGGCTTTTGCCTGTGCGTGTGCGTTCAGGTGTATCGTTTGATGATGCCATTGATATTCGTAATTATGTTGCAGAAGTGCATATTCCAATAAATTCACCGATTGTGGGAAAAAATATTGTTGATTTGGTTAAGCCATCAAGTGGTGATGTTATGGTGATTCAAATCATCAGAAACAAAGTATCTATTTCACCATTACCAGATTTTGTTTTGTCTGAAAATGATATTATTTTGCTGGAAGGATCACATACAGGGTTAGATAGCGTGATGAACTCTGCTCGTTTAGAGTTTTCTAAAGGGCGAACTATTGCTGCAGGTGATAAGGACAGTGATATTGATATTATTGAAGCCGTCATTACCCATAATTCACCTCTTATCGGTATTAGTGCGAAAGAGTTTTCCTTATTTGATCGCTATAATGTAAATTTGCTTGCGTTAAGTCGTCAGCATGAAAGGGTGCGGGGAAGACTTGATGATATTATTTTCCATCTTGGAGATGTGATTGTTTTGCAAGGACAGGATGCAGTTATTCCAAATTTGTTAAGGGAATTGAAATGCTTACCCCTAGCAAAACGAAATATTGTGTTTGGAAATTTACGACATGGTTTTATATCTTTGGCTATTTTATTTATAGCAATTATTTTTACAGCTTTTCATATTGTTCCAGTTGCTTTTTCTTTCTTTTCTGCTGCTGCTGCAATGGTGATCTTTCGTGTTTTGCCAGCGCGTGATTTGTATCAGGCATTAGATGGTCCAATATTAGTACTATTAGCGGCTCTTATTCCAGTGAGTGAAGCGTTAGAGAAAACAGGATGTACGGAGCTCATTGGTCAATGGCTGAGCCAATTGGCAATATTTTTCCCGCCATCCGGTGCTTTAGCGCTTATGTTGGTGACAGCTATGTTGGTTACGCCATTTTTGAATAATGCAGCAACAGTGATGATGGTAGCACCAATTGCGTCAAGTTTTGCTCATTCTCTCCATTATAAGCCTGAAGCTTTTTTAATGGCTGTTGCAATCGGTGCAGGTTGTGAATTCCTTACACCTATCGGACATCAAAGCAATATGCTCGTGATGGCGCCAGGAGGATACCGTTTTAGTGATTATCCACGTTTGGGTGCTCCATTGGCGGTGTTGATCGTTATTATTGCTGTTCCAATGCTTATGTGGGTTTGGCCATTACAATAAGATATTTTCAGAAGCTTTGAGTATCTATTACAAAAGGTTATTAATTGTATAAAGATAAATTGAAGGGATACACTTTCTTTGGCAAAATTTTATGAAAACTTCGCATTGATCATTCAGAACGTCTTTCAAATATAGTTGATAAATTAGGTTTATCTGTGTCATTTTTATCTTCTGTAGAAATTGGTAGAAAATCTGTTCCAGTAGGCATGGAAGAGAAAATCATAGAACTCTATGCTTTAGATCAAGAAAAAGCTTCTCTGTTAAAAAAGAAGCCTATCTTTGTCGAAAGAATTTTACAATCAAACCTTCTAATCCGTTGCAACATGAAACTGTTGTTGCATTTATGCTACTTTTAGATGTCTTATTTTAAGGGGCGTTAGCAGATTTCAAAGAAATGTTAGAAACACTCCATGAAGTATGCTTTTTGTAGAGGCTATTGCGAAATTCTATTCCCCAACTTTTATTTACGCATCCCTCATATTAAAAAAGATATATAAATACAGTAAGCTAGATGAATAAAGAATGGTATTAAAATCCTATAATCGAATACAATACAATGATTGTGTTAAAGACTTTAAAAGATATCTTTCATATAATAGAGAGGGAAGGGTGCTGAAGATGGTAGGCAATCATGGATAATATTAAAGCAGTGATTTTTTTATAAGATTCAAAAGTTGTGATGTAAGCTTAAAGAACATTTACATCGTTTTTGACTAAGACAGTTGCAAAAATCCAATTGATTTGGTTACATGTCAATTTGAAATAAATAAATCAGTAATTTAAAGATTTTAGTTGATTTAGGCTACCATCTTTGTCCATTTATGCGTAAAAGCGCAGAGAGTAAATTTTTACAAGGTATGATATATGTCGTATGATAGTTTTATTGCTGAAGTTAATGCTGAATTTCGTCAGGAAAAGGCGCTTGCTTTTTGGAGACGTTATGGTTTTTCAATTATTGGAGCAGTCCTTCTTTTCATCATCATGATAATTATTTATCAAATTTATTATCATGCACAAATAAAGAAAGCTGGTTATATTGGTGACGCATTTATAAAAAGCCTTAATTTTGCGGATACACGTCATTTTGATAAAGCGATAAAGCAATTGGAGAATGTTAAAGACTCTAACTTTGGAGGATATCCTTTTCTTGCTCGTTTGCGGGAGGCTTCTTTACTCATGGAGCAAGGTGATATGATTAAATCAGTGGAGATCTTTGATTCTGTTGCAGCGGATGGGAAAGCACCACAGATTTTGCGGAAAGTTGCAAAAATTCGAGCAGCCTATATTTTAGTTGATACAGGAACTTTGGAGGATGTCAAAAAGCGCGTCAAAGAGATGGCAAGTGATACCGATCCTATGCGTATGTCTGCAAGAGAAGCTTTAGGCTTAGCTGCTTATAAGTCGGATAAAATGGATGAGGCGGTTTATTATTTTAAGAAAATTTCTGAAGAAGGTGCTTTGGGTTTAAAAATAGCAGATCGGGCTCGAATGATGCTTGAGCTCATACAAGCCGAGGGCAAGACAAATAAGGAATAAATTGATGAGCCTTACCATTGCTATTGTTGGTCGTCCCAATGTTGGGAAATCAACACTTTTTAATCGTTTGGTTGGGCAAAGGTTGGCTTTGGTTGATGATAAGCCAGGTGTAACACGTGATCGGCGTATGCATGCGGCAAAACTTCAAGATCTACGTTTTGATGTGATTGATACGGCTGGGCTGGAAGAAGCAGGTGATCATACACTTGAGGGGCGTATGCGTTCTCATACAAAAGTTGCAATTGATGAAGCTGATCTTATTTTATTCGTATTTGATGCAAAGAGTGGAATAACACCAAGTGATTTAAACTTTGCTTCATTGGTTCGCAAATCAGGAAAACCAATAGTCCTTGTTGCTAATAAGTCTGAGTCAAGAGCGGCAACGGGAGGAGAGTATGAGGCGTGGTCATTAGGTTTGGGGGAGCCGTGCCCAATATCGGCTGAACATGGTTTGGGAATTAGTGATCTTCGTGATGCAATTATAGGGGCTGTTGGGGCAGAACGCGCTTTTGACAATAACAAAGAAGAAGATATTACGATACAGCCTGCATCTGTTGGTGATGATATAAACAATTTGGAAGAAGAGGGGCTTATGTACGATGAAAATAAGCCTATTCGGATTGCAATTGCGGGGCGCCCCAATACAGGAAAATCTACTCTTATCAATAGTATGCTGAAACAAGAGCGGTTATTAACAGGACCAGAAGCAGGACTTACGCGTGATTCTATTTCTGTAGATTGGGAATGGCGTGGTCGTCATGTTAAACTGTTTGATACTGCGGGTTTGCGTCGAAAATCGAAAATTCAAGAAAAGTTAGAAAAATTATCCGTTGCTGACACTTTGCGTGCTATTTGTTTTGCAGAAGTGGTGATCATTGTTTTTGATGCAACGATGCCTTTTGAAAAGCAGGATTTACAAATTGCTGATCTTGTGATTCGTGAAGGGCGTGTTCCAGTTATTGCTTTTAATAAGTGGGACCTTATTGAAAATAGTCAGGCTACATTGATTGATTTGCATGAAAAATGTGCACGATTTCTTCCTCAAGTTCGTGGTTTGAGAGCTGTTCCTTTATCGGGACAATATGGTCAAGGAATTGATAAACTTATGGAAAATGTGATGATGATGCACCGTGTATGGAATCGTCGCATTTCGACAGCTAAATTGAACCAATGGCTTGAAACTGTTGTGGCACATCATCCACCTCCTGCGGTTTCTGGACGTCGACTTAAGGTTAAATACATCACACAGGTTAAGACACGTCCTCCTGGATTTATGATTTCTTGCTCGCGCCCCAAAAGTATGCCCCAGTCGTATTTGCGTTACCTTGTCAATGGGTTGCGTGAAACATTTGATATGTTTGGTATACCAGTTCGCATATCATTACGAGCCTCTGATAATCCTTTTGCGACACGTTCCAAGAAGAAATGATAACTCTTTAATTTTATTGATAATCATTTATCATGAGCGCTATTGAATAGAGCTCTCTCATCTTGATAAAGGTCATTTATTTGCATGTCATGAGAAGAGTTTAATAGGGAGTATTTAAGAAAGAGTACATAATCCTCTTAATGGGTTATTATAAGTGCAAGAATAGATGCAATATGAGGGTAGGGGAATATAATTATGATGCTTGTTTGAAAAGCAGCATTAGATTATCGTTTCATAAAAATAAAGCTTATGAATAAGCGCTTTTGCTTACGATAGTTTGTTTGAATAAAAAGCAAAAATATTTGCTGAATCTACGGATATTCAATTGTAAAAAGCGAAGTTCATAAAAGTGGATTAAAATTGTATAAAGTGGTATGGTAATCGTGTTTAAAATTTATTATGTTCTATTGGCTTAATCTATTTGAAATTTTAGATTTATTAATATCTTGTATTTAAAGGAACTTCTCTTAATATCCTCAAGCTCATTTCGTGGTGGGGCCTTTAATGGCGTATGTAAAATACTTTGCGAATAGGATCATATAGAAACAATTGATTATTATTATTTTCATAAAATAAAAAGTGCAAGTTTATTCGAATAAAAGGAGAAAACCAACGCTCTCATACTGTTTTTAGCTTTCTATGTTCTCTTTCAAAACTAGGACTGATATAACATTGGGAGTCGGAAAATAAGATGGTATTAGTTTACACCTTTTGTTAAACGTAAAAATGGTTGTTCTATGAGTTTTATATTATTCACGTGAACTTTTCGTTATACATTCACGGGTGCTGTCGTGAAATCGGTTTAGGTGCTTGGAATATCTTTTTAAGAAAGCATGTAAATTGAAAAATACGTTATTTCTGCAATAAAATTTATACGATAACTTGTGATAGATTTCTTTTAGTATCTTGACGAATAAATTCGGGAACAATATGATGCACACGGTTTTATGAAATGTATTCTTACGTTGCTTTTTAATTAAGGAGCCAATGATGGCGATGGGCGAGAAACCCGTTATGAGCTGTAAGGAGGCTGAAGAGGAAAAGCAAGGAGAGTGTCTTCATTCAGAGGATTTGGAATGCCGTAGTAGGAACTTAAGCGTAGCTTTAGTACGCAAGCAAGCATTAAAGAAGCGGGAGCATAGGAATAAGCGGGAAAAATCACAAGGAAGGATGGCAGGTGCAATTAAGCTTTCCAGTGAGTTTCTGGCAAGTGTTATAGTTGGTATTGTTTTGGGGTTGGGGTTTGATAAGTTAGCAGATTCATGGCCTTGGGGATTGGTATTTTTTCTCTTCTTTGGATTTGCTGCTGGTGTATTGAGTATTCTTCGGTCTGTGGGGTATGTTTCCTCCAGTCAATTAGGAAAAGAAGGCGTATTGCGCCAAGATAAACAAAATAAAGGGGCCAATGAGAGGTCCGATAAATGAGGTTGAAGTGACAGCGCACGCTCCAGATCCTATTCATCAGTTTGAGGTTTTAAGGCTGATTAAGATTTCCATAGGAAATATGGATTTATCGTTTACAAATGTATCATTGTTTACAGTCCTCACGGTTGTTGTAACTTCTATTTTTCTCTTTATTTCATCATCGAGTCGTGGATTGGTTCCAACGCGGATGCAGTCTCTTTCGGAAATGGCCTATGAGTTTGTAGCATCGACTCTGCGGGAATCATCTGGTGTGCAGGGAATGCAGTTTTTTCCTTTAGTTTTTTCTCTGTTTACTTTTATTTTGGTTGCTAACTTTATTGGTCTCTTTCCTTATTTTTATACGGTTACGTCTCAAATCATGATCACGTTTTCATTAGCAATGGTGGTAATTTTGACGGTGATTGGGTATGGCTTTTATAAGCATGGGGTCAGTTTTTTGAAACTGTTCGTTCCCAGTGGAGTTCCTGTTGTGGTTTTACCTCTGGTGACAATGATTGAGGTTATTTCTTTTCTCTCCCGTCCAATTAGTCTTTCTCTTCGTCTTTTTGCGAATATGCTTGCTGGTCATATTACGCTTAAAGTGTTTTCTGGGTTTGTTGTTTCAATGATTGGGGTAGGGCTCGTAGGTGTGGGTGGTTCGATTTTACCGCTTATTATGACTGTAGCAATTACTGCTCTTGAGTTTTTGGTCGCATTTCTTCAGGCTTACGTCTTTACGGTTTTAACTTGTATGTATCTTAATGATGCAATTCATCCAGGACATTAATAAAACTGGCGGTTTTCCGTCGAATAATGCAATTTCGCTTTAAAGGAGAATAACATGGAAATGGTGCTTGCAGCAAAATATATTGGCGCTGGTCTTGCTTGCTTTGGTATGGCTGGAACAGCTTTAGGACTTGGTAATATTTTTGGTAGCTATCTTTCTGGTGCATTACGAAATCCATCAGCAGCAGATAGTCAGTTTGGACGTCTCGTCTTTGGTTTTGCTGTAACAGAGGCTTTGGGAATTTTTTCATTGCTCATTGCTTTATTACTTCTTTTTGGGGTTTAATCATCATCAAAAGGGTATATCTGTTCTTGCATGAGGAAAGATTTACCCTTTTAGGCTCTTAACCAGAGAGATGCCAGAGAGATGTTTGTCAGTTATCATCGGTTATAGAGGGCTTTAATAAGCTATTTAAAGGATGAAAGAAGATGTTTGTTTCAAGCGCTTATGCACAGAACACTGAAACGTCGATAGAACATATTAAAAAGGTGGCAGAGCATGCAAATCGTGTGTTTCCGCCTTTTGATTTTGTGCATTTTGGTTCGCATTTTTTCTGGTTGGCAATTTCTTTCGGACTGTTTTATCTTTTTATCTCCCGTGTAATTGTACCACGTATTGGCGGTGTTATTGAAACACGGCGAGATCGAATCGCATCTGATTTAGATCAGGCAATGCGCATGAAGCAAGAAGCAGACATTGTTGTTGAAACTTATGAGCGGAAATTAGCAGAAGCGCGTTTGAACGCGCAGGCTATAGCGCAGGTAGCTAGTGAAGAATTAAAAGAAAAGGCAGAGCTTGAACGGAAAGAAATTGAAGAGAGTTTAGAGAAAAAACTCGCAGATGCTGAAAAACAGATAGCAAAAATTCGGGATAAAGCCATGCAAAATGTTGGTTCTATCGCTGAAGAAGTAGCTCTTGAAATTGTGAAAAAATTGATTGACGTTGATATCAACAAAGAGGCTGTTCGTTCAGTTGTTAAAACTGCAGATTATTGAGGAAGAAAAAGATGACTGATACTTTTTGGGCATTTGTTGGGTTAGTTCTTTTTTTGGCTCTTTTAGTCTATTTCCAAATTCCACAGAGGGTTATACACCATCTTGATGCGCGCGCGAAACGTATCAAAGATGAACTGGATGAGGCTCTGCGTCTTCGTGAAGAGGCACAGGAAATATTGGCTGAATATCAACGCAAACATGCAGAAGCAGAAAAAGATGCGCAAGAAATTATTGCAGCAGCAAAGCATGAAGTTGAATCTGTTATTGCTGAAGCCCGTGCAAAAGCAGAAGAATATGTAAAAAACCGCAATAAATTGGCAGAACAAAAAATTTCCCAAGCAGAAGCCGATGCTATGCGCATGGTTTCTTCATCGGCTATTGATTTGGCAATTTCTACAGCACGTACCCTTATTACAAGAGAAATAGATGCTAACAAGGTAGATGAACTTATTAAAGAGTCTCTTGAGAAAGAATCATTTATCAAAATGAAAACATATCTTAATTAATGATATTTGAGAGATAAAGAACAGTCTCTTTGGTTGCATAATTTTCTCAATATTAATTAGTATCAATATTAATTAATAAAAGTCATAAAAAAGAAAAATTTATCTTCATTGTTTTTATCAGTTAATAGGCTCTTTGATTTTAAATGACAAGTTTTGAGAAGTCTGCAACCGATTGTGTAACAATGTGAGTGCGTTTGAGAAGAGCAAGACGGTTAGCACGAACATCAGGTTTTTTATCATTCACCAATACTTTTTCAAAAAATATATCAATCAATTTTCCAAGTGGCGCTAGCACACTGAGGGCAAATGATAAATTTGTTGTATTGATGGGAGCAAGAACTTTTTTTTCTACTTCACAGATTGCATGATAGAGCTGTTTTTCTTCTTTCTCGACAAAGAGCTCAAAATTAATTTCATTCGCTATTTTTGTGCTTTTTTGAAATTCATTTTCAAGAATATTGGCAGTACGTTTTACAGAGGCTACAAAGTTCATTCCATCATGGGTGTTGATAAAAGCGATAAGCGATTCGACACGACGTGCAACCAATAAAAAATCATCAGAATCTTTATTTAAAACGGCTTCAAGGGCGTCGTAACGAGCGCCTTCCTCTTTTAGATAGATTTTCAAACGGTCATGAAAAAAGAATAACAGATCTGATAAAATATATTCTGTTTTTTCTGGAAGCAGATTCTGCAATTGTGGATTTTCTCTTTGAGAGATTTCATATTTATTTTTTTGTTGTAAGAAAAGATTCGTTGCTAACTGGAACAGTGGCATAAGATTGATTTTCCAATCTCGCGAAAGTACAAGCCTAATAATTCCCAATGCTGCTCGTCTTAACGCATAGGGATCTTTTGAGCCCGTTGGTTTTTCATTAATGAGCCAAAAGCCAACGAGCATGTCAATTTTGTCGGAGAGCATAACGGTTATAGCAAGTGGTTCTTGTGGAAGACGATCTGTTGGTCCTTGAGGTTTATAATGGTCTTCGATTGCTACAGCGACGTGAGGATCTTCCCCTTGAAGAAGGGCGTATTTTTGCCCCATAACACCTTGTAGTTCAGGAAATTCTCCGACAATTTCTGTTTGCAAATCAGCTTTTGCAAGGATGGCTGCACGTTTCGCTAAGAGAGGATCTGCTTGTATCAAAGGTGCAATTTTTTGTGCGAGTGTAGCGATGCGTTCTACTCTTGCACCTTGTGTACCTAATTTGGCGTGAAAAGTTACATTCAAATGATCAAGTCGCGCCATTCTTTGATCAAGAGGTTTTTTTATATCAAGATCAAATTTTTTTACAGAAGATTCCAATTGTTTAATATCGGGCAAATCACGCTGATCTGTTTTCCAAAAATAGAGTGCATCAGAAAGACGAGCATGGACAACCTTACTATTTCCTTTAGAAATTTCTTTGCCTTCATCATTGGCGAGAATATTAGAAACGAGAATAAAATGATGAGAAAGTTTTATCTTTTCCCCTTGTTTACGGGTGACAAAACATTTTTGATTAGCTCGAATGGTCAAGCGAATAATTTCTGGAGGAATATCAAGGAATGATTTGTCAAAATCACCCATAAGGATAACAGGCCATTCAACAAGGCCAGAAACTTCTTCTAGGAGGGCATTATCTTGAACCAGTTCTAAACCGTTTGCAAAGCAAAGATTTTGAGCATCAGCTAAAATAATATTCTTTCGTCTTTCTGCATCCAGAATGACTTTGTGTGTTTCAAGTTGAGTAACATAGTCATCAAAGCGACGCACCTGGAATGGCTTTCCGTCACTTAAGAAACGATGACCATAAGTTAGATTATTGCTCTTAAGAGAACCAATTGTAAACGGAACAACATGTGTTTCGCCAATTTCTGGTCCGAAGATGCAAAGAATATTTTGTAAAGGTCTAATCCACTTCAAAGTACCACTTTGTGCTGAATCTTTTCCCCAACGCATAGATTTAGGCCATGGAAAGTTGCGGATAATATCCGGTAAAATATCGGCAATAATTTCTTCTGCAGCTCGACCTTTTTTAACAATTTTAGCAATATAAAAATGACCTTTTTTATCATCATGTCCAATATGCGCTTCAGAAACATCATTTAATCCTGTTGCACGTAGAAAACCATCAATTACATGCTGTGGTGATTTTATACTGGGACCTTTGCGTTCTTCATGGACATCTTTGGAGCGTATAGAAAGTCCGCGTACGTCCAATGTTAACCGACGAGGTGTCCAATATTCACGAGCGGCTTTATAGGTTAATCCAGCATTCACAAGTTGATCCGTAACAGCTTTTTTAAGATCAGCAGCAGCTTTTCGTTGCATACGTGCGGGTATTTCTTCACTGAAAAGTTCAAGAAGAAGATCAGACATTAGGCCTCTCCAGTATATATTTGTCCAGCTTCTGTGAGTAAGAAGGCTTCCCCACAACGGCGCGCGAGATTACGAACGCGAAGAATGTAATTTTGTCGTTCGGTTACAGAAATAACGCCACGTGCTTGCAAAAGATTAAAGATATGGCTCGCTTTAATACATTGATCATAGGCAGGAAAAACACAGCGATGGAATACATTTTCTTTATTTGGTTTTCCAGCATCAAGAAGTGCGCTGCATTCGCGTTCTGCATCGATAAAGTGCTGATGGAGCAGTTTTGTATCAGCAAATTCGAAGTTGTAATATGAGTATTCCTGTTCTGCCTGTAAAAAAATATCTCTATAACTTATTTTGTTTTCTCCCTCTAAACCATTAAAGTTAAGGTCATAGACGTTATCAACCCCTTGGATATACATCGCTAGACGCTCAAGACCGTATGTGAGTTCCCCTGAAACTGGAGCGCATTCAATGCCGCACACTTGTTGAAAATAAGTAAATTGAGAGACTTCCATTCCATCGCACCAACATTCCCATCCAAGCCCCCAAGCACCAAGAGTGGGACTTTCCCAATCATCTTCAACAAAGCGAATATCATGCAGTTTTGTATCAAGCCCGATAGCTTGTAGCGACTTTATATAAAGTTCTTGTAGATTGAGCGGAGAGGGTTTGAGAAGCACTTGGAATTGATAATAGTGTTGTAAACGATTTGGATTCTTACCATATCGGCCATCTGTTGGACGTCGAGAGGGTTGGACATAAGCAACTTTCCAAGGGCGTGGCCCTAGAGAGCGTAATGTTGTTGCTGGATGAAAAGTCCCAGCTCCGACTTCCATATCGTAAGGTTGCAAAATTGCACATCCATAGTGTGCCCAATAATTTTGCAAAGTTAAGATTAGTCCCTGAAAAGAACGTTTGGGGTTAAGATGTTCAGGCAGTTTCACGCTTTATACTCTTTATATTGGACTAAACAAAAAAACAAAGTAATTTTAGTTTCTCTATTTATTATTCATGTGGTTTATGGTTAAGCATCGTTTATTGCAAACCAAATTTCAACTTTTCTTGAATTTGTTCAGAATTTTCTGGTTTTCCGTCAATTGCGTGGTTCCATTGAAAGATTGCTTCACGTTTACGTCCAACTTTCCAATAGGCATCCCCTAAATGATCATTCAGTGTTGGGTCTTCAGGTTGTAATCTGACAGCATTTTCTAATATTTGCACTGCTTTATTATATTCTTTTAGTTTATAATAAGCCCACCCTAAAGAATCGAGAATATGACTGTTGTGAGCTTGCAAAGCAGAGGCTTTTTGTAGCATACGGAGCGATTCTTCAAGCTTCTCACCACGTTCCACAAGGGAATAGGCTAAATAATTAAGAACCTGCGGTTGATTTGGGAAAAATTCAAGTGATTTTCGCAAGTCAAGTTCTGCTTTTGGCCATTGCTTTAAACGTTCAAAAGCAATACCACGCTGATAAAAGAGTTTCCAATCGTCCTGCTGAAAGTTTTTTATCTTTGTAATAGCGTAGTCTAGAGTTTTAATAGCCTCAAGAAATTTATTGTCCTGCATATAAAAAGCAACGAGCGTTATCAAAATATTACGATCATTGGGAAATTTTTTATTTAACAATGTGAGTAATTTTATTGCTTCTTTGTAATTGTTGTTATTGGCAAGAAGGAATGCAAGATGAAGTTGTCCATCTTTATAATAAGGAGATTTAGGGGATAAAGCGCGATAAAGTTTAATTGCTTGATGTGGATCGTTCAATTTAGCAGAAATGTGTGCGAGCTGAAACAGTGTTGCGTCATTTTGAGGGTATAAGGCGAAAGATAATTGCTTAAAAATACGTGCAATTCGCCCTGAGTTTTTGTAGTTGAGGGCTGTTCCAAAATTATATAATACCTCGGCTGCTCCTTGTTGAGGTGTTTTAATAACTCTCTCTAAGAAAGAATTTTTTTCAATTTTTTCTTGAAAGTTTTTAAGGACTTCTCGACCTGACAACATTTGTTCGCCATGCTGGATTGTTTGAAGGGCTTGGTTGCGCATATTATGGCGCAATTGGAATGAGGCATAGGCTATGATAATACGCTCATAAGTATTAGGAGCGATAAGAGTTCCCTGTTTGTTACTCAGTGCTTTAATGAAATATTTTTTTGCATCCTTTGGCCGTTCTGCAAGGTCGCTCATAAGTGCTAGATGATAAGATATAAAAAGATCATACCAGACAGGACCTTTGAGTTTCTTAAGATCATCGATTGCCTGAGATTTGTGTCCAGATCCAAATGTAATCCAAGCACTAATTAATTCAGGTATTGGATTATTGGACGTAGGAAGTTCCTTTAATTTCAGAAGAGCCTTGGCATTCTTATAATCTTTTTTGATGAGACTTTCTACTGACAAAGTTAAGGAAACAAAGGGAGTTATAACATCGTTCTCTTTGAGTTTTTGGGCTTGTTGGACAGCTTCTTTAAAGTTTCCGACCGAGAGCATAGCTTCAAGGAGCTCTTTTTGTGTTTCAATGTTATCAGGTTGATAAACCAGTGCTTGTTTAAAATAATTGATAGCAAGTTCTGTTTTATTTTCATGATTTGCAACCCTTCCAGCTAAATAAGCACCTGTAAATGAGCTTGTATGAGTTGCTGCACTTATTTTACTGTAGGTGAGGGATGGCATCAGCATGATACCCACGATAAAGAGGGCAAAAAGTCGAGATACCGTTGCAGAGCACATGGAGTTAATCCTTTTCAAGATAATCAATTGATGGTGTTGTTTATAGATCATATCTCATTACTTTGTTGAGAAATACTGCGATTCTTGCAAAGAATTCAGTTTACGCGCGCAATACAAAATTCAACAGTCTCAACGAGAGCATTATAAGCAAGATTTTCATTCATGGGAACAAGAGCATCAATTGCATATTTTCCATAGATGCGTGCTTGTTCTATTGTATCTGTGATACTATCATACTTTTCCATTAAGTGTTGTGCGTGTGCGAAGGATTCATCATTATTATTGCCATCTTCAAGTGCCTTTTTCCAGAAATCTTTTTCTAGCATATTCCCACGCTCATAGGCGAGAATAACAGGCATTGTGATTTTTCCTTCTCTAAAATCATCCCCTATATTTTTTCCTAAGTTTTGAGCACTACCGCTATAGTCAAGTGCATCATCAATTAATTGGAAAGCTAAACCTAAGGATGTTCCATATTCACGTAATGAAGAACGCTCTTTATTTCCATAGCCAGCAATAATGGGTCCTACTTCAGCGGCTGCTGAAAAAAGTGCTGCTGTTTTTGCATCGATGATTTTGAGATATTCTGAAGGGCTGGTTTTTATATTTTTTGCGGCAGAAAGTTGCATAACTTCTCCTTCAGCAATAATTGCAGCAGCGTTGGCTAGGACAGAGAGCGCTTCTATGGAACCGACATCGACCATCATTTTAAAGGCCTGCCCCAATAGGAAATCACCAACAAGTACACTTGCTTGATTCCCCCAAATCATACGTGCTGTAGATTTTCCACGTCGTAAATTACTTTCATCAATCACATCATCGTGTAGTAATGTTGCTGTATGCATAAATTCAACAGCTGTTGCGAGTTTTATATGCCCGTCACTTTGATAACCGAACATATGAGCAGAAGCGAGCGTAATCATTGGGCGTAATCGCTTTCCACCTGATGAAATAAGATGGTTAGAAATTTCAGGGATCATCTCAACCTCTGATTTTGCCATAGAGAGAATAAATTGATTTACGCAATCCATATCTTTTTGAGTAAGATTGACAAGAGATTGAAGAGAAATTTGATTATTTCTTATTTGTTTTGGTTTGATAGCTGCACTCAATGTGTTTACTCCTAGAGTATTGCAATGGACATATATAAAATTTACTTTATTCATTAGCATAAAGGGGGTTTGGTTTTGACTCAAGCTTTTGATGTCGTTTAAAAGTGTTAGCTTGGAATGTTATTGGCAAGAAATGTTCTTTAGCGAGTGTAATCTTATTGTTATAAAATAATAAAAAATTTAAAATAGCAGCTGAATGGCAAAAATGCAGTTTATAAAGGTGAGCATTAGGCTTTTAAATGGATAAAGCAGCGAATCAGAGTGGTGAAACAATTGACAGTTTTCACCGCGGGAAATTTTATTTGGTTCAACCCCATAAATATGGTCATCGTTCTGGAATGGATGCGATGTTATTAGCTAGTTTGGTTCCAAGTGATTTAAAGGGCAAGGTTGTTGATTTAGGTGCTGGTGCTGGAGCTGCAGGGTTAGCTGTTGCTTCGCGTTGTCTGAAAGTTCATGTTACCTTAGTTGAACGTTCGGCTTTTATGATATCTTATGCTCAAAAAACGCTTATGCTAAAACAAAATAAACAATTTGCTGGCCGCATTTGTTTGCTAGAAGCAGATGTTACTTTCAAGGGGAATGAACGTATAAAAGCAGGTTTGATAGATAATAGCTTTGATTTTGCGATTATGAATCCACCTTTTAATAATCCTACTGATCGCAAGACACCTGATCAACAAAAATCTGAAGCACACGTTATGCCTGAAGCGATGTTTGATAATTGGTTGCGGAGTGCAGCAGCGATTGTCAAGCCAGGTGGATACTTAGGGCTCATTGCACGACCACAATCACTAGTAGATATTTTGCGTGCTTTAGAAGGGCGCTTTGGTGGTATTTGCATCGTTCCTGTGCATGCACGTGCAAAGACAGCAGCAATTCGTCTTTTATTTTACGCAAAACGAGGAAGCAGAGCAGCTTTATCTATTTTACCGGCACTGGTGATACATGAAGATAATGGTCATACTTTTTCACCACGGATTGATGCAATTAATAATGGATATATAAGCTTGTGGGAACTTTTGTAATGGTATCTTGTGTTTTTCAGTTTATTCTTTAAAGTCTACACTTTGTTACTAGGGAGGTTTAGCTTTTGTATGAAATTATATTTCTGGTTGTAATGTGGGGATTGATTGGCGCTTTTGGATGGTATCGCGTTGTTCCTTTTTGTTGTCCTGTCCTCTTTAATTTTTCTTAACTTATAAGGAGATTTTGTTTTGATTGACGTTATCAAGAAACTTGTTCCCCATCGTTTTTCTTCCAATAAATTAGAAATTCCTGTGGTTCGCCTTCAAGGGGCGATTATGGATTCATCAGCATCTATATCTCGTACGCTTTCCCTTAGTAGATGTGCTAGTCTTTTAGAGAAGGCTTTTGCGTACAAAAAAGCACCGGCTATTGCCCTTATTATCAATTCTCCTGGAGGTTCACCTGTACAATCGCGTTTAATCTTCAAGCGTATTCGTGATTTGGCAGAAGAAAAAAATAAAAAGGTTCTTGTATTTATTGAAGATATAGCAGCATCCGGTGGTTATATGATTGCTTGTGCAGGAGATGAAATTTTTGCAGATCCTTCTTCGATTGTTGGTTCCATTGGGGTGGTTTCAGCTTCCTTTGGTTTTCCGGAACTTTTAAAGAAAATTGGTGTGGAACGGCGCGTTTACACAGCAGGAAAGAACAAGGTTACACTAGATCCATTTCAGCCTGAAAAAAAGGCGGATATTGAGCATTTGAAATCTCTCCAACTGGAAGTACATCAAACTTTTATCGATTTAGTTAAAGAGCGGCGTTCTACAAAATTATCAAATGATTTGAATCTCTTTACAGGAATGTTTTGGAGTGGAAAAAAAGGCGTTGAACTTGGTTTGATTGACGGATTGAATGATGTACGTTCTGTTATTAAGGAGCGCTTTGGTAATGATGCAAAACTTCGACTTATTATGCCTCCAAAAAGTTTTTTAAGCCCTAAAACGCCTTCAGGAGTGACTGCTCATACAGTTTATACAGCAGTTGACAGTGCGTTGATGGCAGCAGAAGAGCGGGCACTTTGGCGGCGTTACGGTTTGTGAGGCCAAAAATCATTCGAGAGGAGATTTTATCTAAAAACAGATGATAGAAAAAAAGCTTGAAATGATACGAAAGTTTATTTTGTATAAGCATTCTCCATATTTATTACTTATTTAGAAAACAGTTAAGAATATTTCAAGCTGTTTATAGGGTTTATGCTACAGGTATGAATGAAAGGGGCATATTTATAAAAGAACTCTGTATAGGTTAATATTACGTCATATGATATCACATGTAAAAGCTTCGATCCAAAGACATTCTTATGTATTTACACCCATTAAATTGAATTTGGCTTTGCATGTTGTGGGGCAACGTGCTGATGGTTATCATTTAATAGAAAGTTTGGTTTATTTTAGTCTTAGCGGTGATTGCTTACACTATGCGTCTTGTGAAAGTGACCAGTTTGTTTTAACGGGGCCATTTGCAAAAGGGCTTGTTTCTCATTCAGATAATTTGGTTATTCGTGCACGAGATTTTATGCATAAGACTTTTCCTGAAAGTGCTCAACCTGCGTTTTTTCGACTTGTAAAAACATTACCTGTTGCCTCAGGTATTGGTGGTGGCTCAGGTGATGCTGCTGGGGTTGTAAGCATGTTGTATCAACAGTGGAATCTTGATTGCCCTTATGAAAAATTAGCAAAAATGAGTTTAGTTCTTGGTGCTGATGTACCCATGTGTCTTTTTGCATTAGAATATCAGCAGCCCCTTTTGGTTAAAGGGATTGGTCAAAAGATTATACGATTACAAGAGGCTTGTTCACTGGCAATGGTATTGGTTAATCATGGACAAGAAATTTCAACACAAGCTGTTTTTAAAGCGTTAGAGAAGCGTCATCATCCTTCTTTAAAAATTGATTCAGTCGCTTTAAAGACTGTTGATTCATTGGTTGAGGTTTTACAAGAAACGCGTAATGATCTTTTTTCTCCGGCATTAAAAATGGCACCTCAGTTAGCCGAAGTGTTATCTGTATTAGATGAATGTGGGTCTCTTTTTTCTCGTATGTCTGGAACGGGGGCAACTTGTTTTGGCATTTTTAAAAATCAACAAGCAGCGCAAAAGGCAGCTCTTTTTATCAAATCAATGTACCCAAATTGGTTTGTAAAACCGATCATGACTTTAGGAACTATTTGAGAAATAAAAACTTTTATTTTGTCTTGATTCTACTATACATAATGAAAAGGGTAACTAAAGAAATCTACTTTTTGTTTTTTAAACAAAATGAATACATGCTAGAATAATTTTTTAGAAGAAAAATGGACAATAGGATACTCTTTATCTCATGGTTTGTTTTTATCTTTTGTGTAAGAATTCGCAGAATGTTTGAAAAGCCATTTAAAACTGTAATGCTTGCAAAAAATAAGTAGGTTACAGAAATAAGTGTATATTTGTTGTATTTGTGATTTATCAAAGATGTTTAATTTGCCGCTTCAGCCAAATTTCTTGTGTGAATTGAATTTGCAGAAACAGGGTTTTTTTCATATAGCTGGTGTTGATGAAGTAGGACGAGGACCTCTCGCTGGACCGGTGGTAACGGCAGCAGTTATCTTGGATAAAGGTCATATTCCTGATGGATTAAATGATTCAAAAAAACTTTCTTTTCTTCAACGAAGTAGACTTTATCATGAAATTTTGCAAAGTGCATTGGCGGTTTCAGTTGCTAGTGTTTGCGCTCGTACAATTGATCAATCTAATATTAGACAAGCAACTTTAGAAGCAATGCGTCGCTGTATTAAAGGATTAGCTGTTTCAGCCCACTATGTACTTGTTGATGGACGTGATATTCCCTCTGGGTTGTCTTGTCCCGCAATTGCGTTGATTAAGGGCGATCAGCGTTCGGTTTCAATTGCAGCCGCATCTATTATTGCGAAGGTAACGCGTGACCGGATGATGGAATGTGCAGGACAAGTTTATAAAGGCTATGGTTTAGAGAAGCATGTAGGATATGCAACGTTAGTTCATCGTACGGCTCTTAATAAATATGGTCCAATCGTAGGATTACATCGTTATAGTTTTGCACCACTAAAAGAACGTTATAGGAATGATGTATCATGACGATTCTACCACTCAATAGCGCTTCAATAAAAGAGGCAATAGCGCTTCTTGAACAAGGAAAGTTAGTAGCGTTACCAACGGAAACTGTTTATGGATTAGCAGGCGATGCGACCAATGGGAGGGCAATTTCTTCTATTTATTCTACAAAGGGTCGTCCGCAAATTAATCCTCTTATTGCGCATGTCAGCGGCATCGAAATGGCGGAACGTTATGTTAAAATCGACTTTCTTTCACGCCAATTAATGGAGGAATTTTGGCCAGGACCTTTGACATTGGTTTTGCCTTTAAAGGAACAGCATAATATCCATCCTTTAACGACTGCCGGTTTGAATACATTGGCTATTCGTTTTCCAGACAGTCGTTTTGCGGAAGTTGTACAATATTTTGGACGCCCACTTGCTGCTCCTAGTGCGAATCAATCAGGACGTCTTAGTCCTACTTCCGCTGAGGCTGTTTTTGCATCTTTGGGGGAATCTGTTTCTTTGATATTGGATGGAGGATTTTCTAGAATAGGGCTTGAATCAACGATTATTAAGATTTGTGGTGAAAATATTTATCTTTTGCGTCCAGGGGGGCTTGCGGCTGATGAAATTGAAGAAGTTGTGGGGAAGCCTTTAAAACGGATAGATCAAAGGGCGGCAATTGAAGCTCCTGGGATGTTAAAGTCGCATTATGCTCCCAATGCCACGGTTCGTTTGAATGTAGAAAAGGTGGAAAGTGGTGAAGCGCTTTTAGCATTTGGTTCAAAGCGTGTTATGGGGGCTGAAAATGCTGTTTCTATTTTAAACCTTAGCGAAGATGGAAAATTGGAAGAGGCAGCCTCTCATTTATTTCAATATATGAAGGAATTAGATTCATTTAAAGTGAGATGTATCGCAGTAGAACCTATTCCATCATACGGATTAGGGGAGGCTATCAATGATCGTCTTATACGGGCTGCGGCTCCAAAGGAGAAATGAATATGGAGCAGGAATTAATTGAGGGGTTTAGGGAAATTGTTGGAGCCAAGTATGCTATAACAGATCAGACGTTGATTGCACCGTATTTGCTTGAAGAGCGTGGGCTTTTTCATGGAAAAACACCTTTACTTTTACGTCCATCTTCTTGCGCAGAGGTCTCATCGATTATGCAGTTAGCGAGCAAAACGCACACACCGATTGTACCACAGGGGGGGAATACAGGGCTTGTGGGGGGACAGCAACCAGATGAAAGAGGAGAGGGCGTTCTTTTATCCATGGAGCGATTAAATAAGATTAGAGCTATAAATCTTGAAGGAAATTTTGTTGTTGTAGAGGCTGGTGTTATTTTACAGGATTTGCAGAAAAAAGTGGATGAATCAGGTCGTTTTTTCCCTCTTTCTTTGGCATCTGAAGGTTCTTGCCAAGTAGGGGGAAATCTTTCGTCAAACGCTGGAGGGACAGCTGTTTTGGCTTATGGCAATATGCGTGATCTTTGTCTTGGTTTGGAAGTTGTTTTATCGGACGGGCGTATTTTAGATGATTTGCGTTTTGTTAAAAAAGACAATAGCGGTTACGATTTAAAAAATCTTTTTATTGGTGCAGAAGGCACATTGGGTGTTATAACCGCAGCCGTTTTGAAGATTTTTCCAAAAATAAAAGGAAAAGCAGTTGCCTTGGTGGGATTATATAGTCCGGCGAAGGCTTTAGAGTTTTTATCTCTGGCTCAAGAATATGGAGGAGGGATGTTGACAGGTTTTGAGCTTATGTCAAAGCTCAGTTTGCAAATGGCTTTAGATTATAAGATGTGTGAGAAGCCTCCTCTCCAGCAGAAACATGAATGGTATGTATTAATGAACATTTCATCGTTGCAAGGCAATGATGAGGCGTTATCGGTATTGAGTAGTATTTTAGAAGAAGCTTTAAAGAATGCGGTGATAGAAGATGCAGTTATTGCGCAATCTTTAAAACAGCAAGATTTTTTTTGGCAATTGCGAGAAAGTATATCATCGGCACAAAAGTTGGCGGGAGGATCTATTAAGCACGATATTGCAGTACCGCTTGCTTCCATTCCTGATTTTATTGCTGAAGCTGCACTTATTGTTGAAGATATTTCTCCAGGAGCACGGGTGGTTTGTTTTGGACACATGGGTGATGGAAATTTGCATTATAATGTTACACAACCTGTAGGGGCTGATACGACAGTATTTTTGCAGTTATGGTCAACAATGAACCATCGCATTCATAGTTTAGTGATGAATTATAAAGGTGCATTTTCTGCTGAGCATGGAATTGGTCAGCTTAAGCGCGAAGAACTTCGTTCTTTTAAATCGCCTGTCGCATTGGATATTATGCAAGGGATTAAAAAAACGCTCGATCCTTTAGGGATAATGAATCCTGGAAAAGTATTATAATTCAAGAATGGTGATCATGCATTTTTGTTTAGATTTTAATAACCAAAAAAGAAACCAGTTGTTTTTTATTCAAACTTTTAATAATCCAATGAGAAAAAGCTGCTAAAGGGTGTATGTTATTTAAGATAAATTGGGATAATGTATATGGCTAATCAATGCTTTAATCAGGCAAAAGCGGTGCTTGAATTTCGGTTAGATCCGTGCCATTTGCCACAAACTACGACATATTTTTCATCCAAAACGGGCAATAAGGTAATTTGTTCGTTAAATGAGCGTGGTGTTTCTTTTAAAACGGATATGCCTTCAAGCTTATCGCATTTAATACCTCCTTATCATTTTCAAGGAATTGCAGCACGTACCGTAAAAACGCGTTCAGGAGAAAGAGCTGTTGCATTAGAATTACTTCATGCAGATGAGGAAGCTTGTATACCGCTTTTGGTTTCCAGAGATTTGAATAATGTTCTTCTGGATTGGCGGTTATGGGCGGATACTTATGGCCTTCCCATGCTTATGATCAATGAAGATAATCGCATTCTGGTTGTAAAAGATCGTTCTGATTTACATCGATTTTTTGGTACAACATCGTATTCTAGACAAAAGCGTTTTTTACTTCGTTATAGCAATCCGTTAGGCTTGCGTTTGGTGATTGCGAATCGAATCGCACTCCAGTGATATTAATATGCATTCATTGTTGTACTACTATCAGCATTTATCTTGTTGTGCCGTAAAACATCGTTGTTTGGGGCGGTAACATAAGGGGTGTAAACTTCACACATGAAGTGTTTTTAGAAGATATGGCGAATATTCTTAAGTTTGCTTGTAGGTCTTTGTGTAAGTGCAGCATATGAGTGGGAAGCAAGAGGACCCCGCTCAATGAGAATCCAGACTTTTACAGACGGGATTTGGTGTGACTTTTGGTTCTTGAAAACAAAGAGGAAGTCAATGATTGTAAATGAGAGTTTTTTGACACCATACATTGGCAGCAGAAATCTATTATGTAAAACGCTTTTTTCGGAGAGGTGAAAACGGCTTTTGTAACAATAGAAACTGTTTTTTGCGGTATAATTTTGGGTTTTTGCCACATTATTAAAACATCAGAAAATTACTGGAAGTGTTTTTAAATTTTTTTTAATAAATCATTTCTCCATTTTGAATGAGAGCTTTGAATATTGCAGAACATTCTTATTTCATCTCTCTTTTATAATCAAAATCATTTAGATAGAAAGGGTTATCGTAATATTGAGAGTTGGAAAATACAAAGATGGTATCGGTTTTTATCTTTATTCCAGAAAGATGGCAGAATGGATTTATACTATTTGCAGGTAGTGTCGTAAAATGGGAGTGATGAGCATGAGAGATATTGTTTAAGAATTTGTATGTGAATAACATAACTATCTTTTTTGGGCATTTTATTTTTCGTAAAAGCGGAATTTCATTAAAAAACGCGATAGATAAAAGAAATGATAGTATATATGTTTTTCTTCAGGATTTTATAAAAAAGAAAGTGTTTATAAAAATGATGAGAAAATACGTTTAAAGTAAAGATAACAGTAAAATGATCATTTTATATTATATTCTCAGATTCAGAAATTTTTCCTATTTCATCATGAGTAGGTATCCTATTTACAATATTTGATTGTTCAAAGGAAAGCACACTCATTTTTTCAAAATTATGGTCAACGTAAAACAGTGAGAAAATTTGTGTATCATGCTCTTACGTGAAATCATCAAATTGTAAAAAAGAATAGTCAAAGGATTTAGTTTTTTCGCGCAATAGCTCGCCATCCGATATCGCGACGAACAAAACCCTCTGGCCAATCAATATAATCAACGGCTTCATAAGCACGTTTTTGTGCTTGCGTAATCGTTTTTCCTGTTGCTGTTATATTGAGAACACGTCCACCATTTGCAATGAGTTGTCCATTTCGTAATGCTGTACCAGCTTGAAAAACTTTCACATCGGGAAGAGTATCTATTTTATCAACGTTACGAATAACAGTCCCTTTTTGGGGAGAGCCTGGATAACCATTAGCAGCCATAACAACGGTGAGAGCAGTCTTTTCAGACCACTGAAGAGGTTTATTTTCAAGATTTCCTTGAGCTGCGGCAAGAAAAATTGGTAGAATATCATCTTTAAGGCGCATCATTAAAACTTGACATTCAGGATCACCGAATCGTACGTTAAATTCAATTAATTCGGGTCCTTTTTGCGTTATCATCAAGCCGACGAAGAGAATACCTCTAAAGGGGGCGCCCATTTCGTTCATGCTTTTTAAAGCTGGTTCAACAATTTCTTTAAGGGTACGATTCACTATTTCTTGGGTCATGATGGGTGCTGGTGAATAAGCACCCATACCACCGGTGTTTGCTCCAGTATCTCCATCTCCTACACGCTTATGATCTTGAGCAGATCCAAAGGGAAGAGCAACTTTACCATCACAAAGGCAGAAGAAGCTTGCTTCTTCACCTTCCAGAAAAGATTCTACAACAATTTTGTTTCCTGCATCCCCAAATGCACTTTTGAAGCAGGCATCAACAGCGTTAAATGCTTCTTCTATAGTTGTTGCAACCACGACACCTTTGCCGGCAGCTAAGCCATCAGCTTTAATAACAATGGGAACACCTTGTTGATGAATGTAGGCTTTGGCTCTAGCGGCATCATTAAAGCATTGGTAACTTGCTGTAGGAATGTTATTCTTATGACATAAATCTTTTGTAAAAGCTTTTGAACCTTCTAGTTGAGCAGCTTTTTGAGTAGGACCAAATACACAGATGTTAGCGCTATTAAGAGAATCTGTTATACCTGCAACCAATGGTGCTTCTGGTCCTACAATCACAAGATCAATAGAATGTGCTTTACAAAAATCAATAATAAGGGGGTGATCATCAATGTCTAAATTAATATTTTCACCAAATTCTGTTGTTGCAGGATTTCCAGGAGCACAATATAACTTTGTTAGCAGTGGTGATGCTGCTATTTTCCATGCTAAAGCATGTTCTCGTCCACCTGAGCCAATAAGAAGAATATTCATTGCTTGCTCCTCTCATAGAAGATGATTAATTTCATCTCCTTCTCATAAGAATGAAATGTCTCTATCGCAAGACTAAAGGTAAATCATTTGATGAAAAAAAATAAAAATATCGCACCTGTTCAGTCCTATAATAGCCAAGGACGGGTTATGGATGCATCTTCCAAACAATGGGTCTATAGTTTACTTCCCTGTTCTTTATGGTTTTATGCGCAATTGGCGCGTTGGGATCGGCCTATCGGATGGCAATTGTTGATGTGGCCTTGTTTTTGGTCAACAACAATGGCTTTTCTCTCTTATGAAATGCATTATGATACTCTTTCATCAATGTTGCTTCATTGGGTTTGGTATCTTTTTCTTTTTTTTCTAGGATCCATCGCTATGCGAGGGGCAGGATGTACTTGGAATGATCTTATTGACCATAAAATCGATTCTCAGGTAGAAAGAACACGTTCTCGCCCATTGCCGACAGGTCATGTGAGTCGGTTTCAAGCAAAAGTTTTTATACTTGTGCAATGTTTGGTTGGTTTAGGCGTTTTATCACAATTTAATAGGTTTAGTTTTTTTTTCGGTATTTCGTCATTGATAGCTGTTGCATTTTATCCTTTTATGAAACGCGTAACATATTGGCCGCAGTTTTTTTTAGGCGTTGCATTTAATTGGGGGGCATTAATGGGGTGGGCTGTTGTCTTTGGAAGTTTAAGCTGGTCACCGATTTTGCTTTATGTGGGATCAATCTTGTGGACCATAGGATATGATACAATCTACGCCCATCAAGATAAAGAAGATGACGCTACGGTTGGTGTGCGTTCTACAGCACTTCTCTTCGGTAAAGAAACCAAGCGTGCTTTAGTATTTTTGTATGGTGGTTTTGTACTGTTTGTGAGTTTAGCATTTTATTTAGCTGAAGTCCCTGTTCTTAGTTTTTTTGGGGTTTTTGTGGCAAGTATCCATATGTTTATTCAAATTAAAGTTATTGATATAGATGACAGTGCGCAATGCCTCAGGCTTTTCAAATCTAATTCGCTTATTGGTCTTGTGATTTTTGCTGGTTTAGTATGTGGTGGTATATGGATGATGTTTTATCCTGCAGCTTAACAACAAATTAGATAAAATCATATATTCTGATGATGAGGAGAGGAATGAAAATACAAAGATACTTTCATTAATTTTAAAGTGTATTATTTTTTCATGTTCAAAGCTTTTTGTATTTTATGATTAGTTTTATTCCAGATCTTTCTGGTTTGAAATAACGATTTTTTCAAATTTTATTGAAATAAAAATAGACTTTAGGAGGAATGAACAACTTTTTTAATTGAAAGTGCACTTTCTCTTATCAGAAATTACAAAAGTAAAATCATAATTTTTGCTGAATACCGTGTTTTCTCTTAAAAAAGCTTGTTGCGCATCTATTGTCTTCAAGCAATGCAGTAGGAGATATTATCAACCAACTTTTATAGTGAAAATAAAACTTTTCTATTGAAAGGAAACTAATCATTTTGTTTTAGAAATTTGCAAATAGAAAATAGTCATTGAACCCTTAGGAAGACAAAGTCTTCATAACGATAAAGCTTGAAGGATTAGGGATAAAGTTTTTGTTTTTTCCAATTGCTGTGTTCAACACAATCACGCGTAAAAAGCAGACGATCATGTAAACGAAATGGGCGATCACACCAGAATTCTATAGAAAGGGGTTTAACACGAAAACCAGACCAATAAGGTGGTCGTGGAATATTGCCTACTGCATAACGTGCAGTATATTGAGCAATTGCTTTTTCGAGCACAAAACGATTGTCTAATGGTTGAGATTGTTTAGATGCCCATGCCCCAATTCGACTCCCACGTGGTCGCGATTGGAAATAGGCATCCGCTTCCTGTTGACTTACTTTTTCAACAATGCCTCTAATTCTGACCTGACGACGGAGCGATTTCCAATGAAAACCTAAGGATGCCTTCATTGATTTTAAAATTTCTTGTCCTTTACAGCTTTCATAATTGGTATAGAAGACGAATCCTTGGGGACTGTAGTCTTTGAGGAGAACCATACGAACATTAGGAAGTCCTGTTTCGTCTACTGTTGCGAGTGCCATAGCATTCGGATCATTTATTTCGCTTATTGTTGCCTCTTCAAGCCATTTTGCAAAAAGTTCAAAAGGTTTTTGCATTTGCATAAAATGATCATCTGTTGGGATTTTATTGCTCATAGTGTCTCCAAATGTCAGCGAGCATGGGTAAGGCATTTTCTTATTTACTTTGTCATCTCGAAGTAAAGTAGCATTTTTTCCTATTTTCAAAAAGTCAATGCTATCGTGTATTTTTATAGTGGTTCCATTATTTTTGTCTTTAGCATAGACGATAATGAGCTATATTAAATAAATATCTCATTTTATCTGGTATTTTAGTTTATTGATAGACATATAAAGAAAGAAGAAATTATTCTCTAGAATAGATTGATAAAGTTATGAGGGATATTGAAAACATATCCGTTGATATTTTGAAAACCAAAAAATTGAAAAGAGGGCAATATGCGTGATCCCTACACGATTCTGGGTGTGGCACGTACCGCAAAATCGCAAGAGATTAAATCAGCATTTAGAAAATTAGCAAAGAAGTATCATCCAGATCACAATAAAGATGATGCAAAGGCTAAAGAAAAGTTTGCTGAAATTAATCAAGCTTATGAAATTATAGGTGATAAAGATAAAAAAGCACAATTTGACCGCGGTGAAATTGATATGGAAGGAAAACCACTTTATCAAGCCTATGGTGCTGGTGAGAATTTTAACAATAAACAAAATCCTTTTTCAGGAAGAGCGAGAGGATTTGATTTTTCCTCTTCAGGTGGTGCAGGTTTTGATGCGAGTGATATTTTTCGCGATCTGTTTGGGGGAGGCGGTAGCTTTTCGAATTCCACACACTATAATCGCCCTCAACAAGGAGCACATATTCGTGCTAATCTTGCCATAACATTAGAGCAGATGGTTGGCGCAGAAAAGGTGGAAGCCGTTTTTCCTAATGGAAAAAAGTTAAAAATTAAACTTCCAGATTATATTGAAGACGGGCAAACTATTCGTTTAAAAGGTCAGGGAGAAGAGGTTCCTCATGGGCAAGCAGGAGATGCATTAATAACCATTCAGATTCAAAAACATCCTCGTTTTCGGGTTGAAGGAAGGGCACTTCATCTTGATTTACCAGTTTCTCTTAAACATGCTGTTTTGGGAGCAAAAGAAGAAGTTGAGACATTGGAGGGACGTGTGGTTTTAACGATTCCTGCTTGGTCAAGTTCTGATCGCGTTTTACGGTTGAAAGGAAAAGGACTTCGTTTAAAAAGTGGTACAAGAGATGATCTTTATGTGCATGTTCGTATTATGTTGCCGGAAGGTAAAAATGTTGCGCTAGAACAGTTTTTGCAAATGCAAAAAGATTAAATTTTAATTTTTTTTATATATAAAGCATAGTTTTTGCTTGATTTTAAACCAATTACTTGAAGAAAAAGTTGACCTGTGTCATAGGCAAATGAATAATATTAATTTTAAGTAACAATGGGGCAGTGCTAATGGCTAAGGGTAATGGTTTATTGTACGGTAAGCGTGGCTTAATTTTAGGGTTGGCCAATAATCGCTCCATCGCTTGGGGAATTGCTAAAGCGGCGAGTAGCGCAGGGGCAGAGCTTGCTTTTACCTATCAGGGTGAAGCCATGAAAAAGCGTGTTGAGCCTTTGGCTGAAGAATTAAAGGGATTTGTTTGTGGACATTGTGATGTTTCTGACGGTGCTTCTATTGATTCAGTCTTTAGAGCCATAGAGAAGAAATGGGGCAAACTCGATTTTTTAGTTCATGCTATTGGTTTTTCTAATAAAGATGAATTAAGTGGTCGTTATGTTGATATCAGCGAATCAAATTTTATGATGACCATGAATATTTCCGTTTATTCCCTAACAGCTCTAACAAAGCGTGCAGAAAAGTTGATGCCGGATGGCGGTTCAATCTTGACACTGACCTATTATGGTGCAGAAAAGGTTGTTCCCAATTATAATGTCATGGGGGTTGCTAAAGCAGCTCTTGAAGCGAGCGTGAAGTATTTAGCGGTAGATTTAGGTCCCAAAAATATTCGTGTTAATGCGATATCTGCTGGACCGATTAAAACGTTAGCAGCTTCAGGTATTGGTGATTTCCGTTATATTTTAAAATGGAATGAATATAATGCTCCATTACGCCGTACAGTAACAATTGAAGAGGTTGGTGATTCTGCTCTTTATTTTCTTTCAGATTTGTCTCGTTCTGTTACTGGTGAAGTTCATCATGTCGATTCGGGTTATAATATCATAGGTATGAAAGCAGTTGATGCACCAGACATTTCTGTCGTTAAAGAATAAAGTTTGGTTTATAGGGTTTTATTGAACAGCGGTAATTTGACCAAATTAAAAGCGGCTGAGAGTATTTTGGAACAAAGAGCTGTCTTGTGTATAACTCAACATATGTTGTCGTTGGCGTATATTTGACAGAGAAACGGATCTTTTTTCATGTCGCATAATACATTTGGTCATTTGTTTCGTGTAACCACATGGGGTGAAAGTCATGGTGCTGCTCTTGGTTGTGTCATTGATGGTTGTCCGCCTGGAATTATTTTTACTCTTGCAGAAGTTCAAGCTTATCTTGACAAACGGAGACCAGGACAATCCGTATATACAACGCAGCGACGCGAATTGGATCAAGTAGAAATTCTTTCAGGAGCTATCGCTCAGGACAATGGGACGGCATTGGTTACAACAGGTACACCAATTTCTCTGTTGATTAGAAATACAGATCAGCGTTCGAAGGATTATAGCTCGATTGCCCATCAATATCGTCCAGGACATGCGGATTATACTTATGATATTAAATATGGCATTCGTGATTTTCGAGGAGGAGGGCGTTCTTCGGCAAGGGAGACAGCAGCACGTGTTGCAGCGGGTGCATTTGCACGTAAAATTGTTCCTGGTTTGGTGGTTCGAGGAGCAGTGATAGCAATTGGTCCTCATAATATTAATCGTGATCGTTGGGATTGGTCAGAGGTTGATAATAATCCTTTTTTTACACCTGACGCAGAGATGGTTCACATTTTTAGTGATTATATCAGTAAACTCCGTAAAGAGGGGACATCTGTTGGTGCGGTTGTTGAGATCGTTGCAGAAAATGTTCCGGCAGGTTTAGGAGCACCTATTTACGCAAAACTGGATCAAGATATTGCATCCTTCCTTATGTCGATTAATGCAGTAAAAGGAGTTGAAATTGGGGATGGTTTTGCGGCAGCCCGCATGAAGGGAGAAGAAAATGCCGATGAAATGCGGATGGGAAATGATGGAAAACCACTTTTTTTATCCAATCATGCTGGTGGTATTTTAGGGGGAATATCGAGTGGACAGCCAATTGTTGCACGTTTTGCTGTCAAGCCTACTTCATCAATTTTAACGCCTCGTCGCTCTATTGATGTTGATGGTCATGATGTAGATGTTATAACGAAGGGACGTCATGATCCATGTGTTGGGATTCGCGCTGTTCCCATTGGTGAAGCGATGGTTGCTTGTGCTATTGCGGACCATTATCTAAGACATCGCGGTCAAGTTGGGTGAGTGAGAAGGTGAATAATGGTGTATGATGAAGAAAAAATTGTTTCTGCACTTAAAGCTTTTGAACGCGGTGAAATTGTTGTGGTGACAGATGATGATGACCGTGAAAACGAAGGTGATTTAACTGTTGCTGCTGTCCATTGTACAGAAGAAAAGATGGCATTCATCATTCGCCACACAACAGGGATTGTTTGTGCACCTATGCCAAAAGAAGAAGCACAACGGTTTCATCTTGCTCCTATGGTGCCAGATAATAATTCAGCACATCGGACTCAGTTTACTGTTACTGTGGATTTTAAACATGGGATAACGACGGGTATCTCCGCACACGACCGCACATTAGCGGTTCGCAATCTTGCTAATCCAAATGCTGGTGCTCACGATTTTATTCGTCCAGGACATATTTTCCCTTTGATTGCGCATGAAGGGGGTGTTCTTATGCGTTCAGGTCACACGGAAGCGGCTGTTGATTTATGTAAATTAGCTGGTTTACCGCCAGTTGGTGTTATTGGTGAGTTGGTCAATGATGATGGCAGTGTTAAACATGGAGATGAAGTTACAAAATTTGCACAGGAACATCGATTGCATATGATAACGGTTGCGGATTTAATCGCTTATCGTCAGCGCAAAGAAATGTTGATCAGGCATGTTGGAGAAATGGCTATTGAAACACCAGTAGGACCTGCTATTGTTCAGAGTTATCAACTCCCTTGGGAAACAGTTCAGCATGTTGCAATCGTTTTTGGTGATCTTGGTGATGGTGAAGATATTCCTGTACGTTTGCATCGTGAAAACATTATGAATGATGTTTTTGGTCAAGCGTCAGATGTTACCGCTATCATGCAGCGTATGATGGAAAAAGAAAAACGGGGTGTTTTTGTTTATTTACGTGAAGGATCAGTTGGTATTGATGAAAAATCAGCTATGAGCATTCAGGAAATGGCAAAAGACGGTTCAGAAAACCATATACAGGCAATTGAACGTGAAGAAGAATGGCGACAAATTGGTTTAGGATCACAAATTTTGAAACATTTAGGAATCAGTTCTGTTATTGTTTACACTTCTAAAGAACGTCATTATTTAGATTTAGAAGGTTTTGGAATTCGTATATCCAGAATAGATATTTTGTGAGGTTCATATGAAAAAAGAAATACAAGAGGGGGATATTACGACCTTAAGTTTTGAGCAAGCGCTGAAGCAACTTGAAGTTATTGTTGAAAATTTGGAACGTGGCGATGTGCCTTTGGAACAATCCATAGATATTTATGAACGTGGTGAAGCGCTTAAAAAACATTGTGAAAAACTCTTGAAAGTTGCTGAAGCTAAAGTTGAAAAAATTCAACTTTCAGAAGGAGGTTCTCCAGAAGGAGTAGAACCACTTGATGCTCAATAGTATTAAACTATTTTTGGATATTTATTGCGGGATTAAGCAGTGCAATAACCTTATTTATAGAAAGCAAATTTTATTGGTTTCTTTTTTATAAAATAAGTTAAAAATGAGAAAAATCATAAATCATCTCAAATAGAGATTTTTCAGTAAAAAAGATGCAAAACTGTCAATGAAAGAGTAGAGAAGATGTATTTTTATCGTTGCGTTCTCTTAAGTTAAGGTGATAGGAGGGAGTTTTTTTGTCTCATATCTTAACACCATTGCTTGACCGTATTTGTTTCCCGCAAGATTTGCGGGCTTTGCCTGAGTCTGATTTGGTACAGTTGGCTAATGAGTTGCGGGCAGAAACAATTGATGCGGTTTCTGTAACAGGTGGTCATCTTGGGGCAGGACTTGGTGTTGTTGAGCTCACTGTTGCATTACATTATGTTTTTAATACACCAGAGGATAGGATTATTTGGGATGTTGGTCATCAAACCTATCCACATAAGATTTTAACGGGGCGTAGAGAAAAAATACGTACATTACGTCAAGAGGGAGGATTATCAGGTTTCACAAAACGTTCAGAAAGTGTGTATGATCCATTTGGAGCGGGTCATTCGTCTACTTCTATTTCGGCGGGGCTTGGCATGGCGGTAGCGAGTGCTTTGAAGGCAGAGACAAGACGCAATATTATCGCTGTTATTGGTGATGGTGCAATGTCTGCGGGCATGGCTTATGAAGCAATGAATAACGCTGGTGCTTTGGATGCGCGCTTGATTGTTGTTCTTAATGATAACGATATGTCTATTGCACCGCCTACAGGTGCTATGAGTGCACATCTTGCACGACTAGTTTCTCGTCCTGCTTATCGTCATTTGCGTGAACGCGTAAAGATGTTGAGCGAAAAATTGCCAAAGTTTTTTTTGGATAAGGCACGTCGTTCAGAGGAATTTGCGCGTAGTTTTTTGGTTGGGGGAACGTTATTTGATGAGCTTGGCTTTTATTACGTGGGACCCATAGATGGGCACAATTTAGGGCATTTATTACCCGTTTTAAAAAATATTCGTGAATGTCCTAATGGTCCAGTTTTGGTGCATGTCGTCACCCATAAGGGAAAGGGATATCCACCTGCAGAAGCATCTTCTGATAAATATCATGGTGTTAATCGTTTTGATGTTACGACAGGAAAACAGGTTAAAGCATCAAGTAATACTCTACCCTATACCAAGGTATTTTCTGAAGCCTTATCAGAAGAAGCGCGCCATGATGATAAGATTGTGGGCATAACAGCAGCGATGCCAACAGGGACAGGACTTGATGCTTTTGCAGAAAAATTTCCTGAAAAAATGTTTGATGTTGGTATTGCTGAGCAACATGCCGTAACTTTTGCGGCAGGACTTGCTTGTGAAGGGTATAAGCCTTTTGTTGCAATTTATTCTACTTTTTTACAGCGTGCTTATGATCAAATTATTCATGATGTATCAATTCAAAAATTACCGGTACGTTTTGCTATTGACCGAGCAGGTTTTGTGGGGGCAGATGGTGCAACACATGCTGGAAGTTTTGATATTGTTTTTTTGTCCACTCTTCCTGAGTTTGTTGTTATGGCACCTTCAGATGAGCTTGAATTGATGCATATGGTACGTACAGCTGCAGCCTATGATCAGGGTCCCATTTCTTTTCGTTATCCACGTGGTGAAGGTCTTGGTATAGATTTACCGCAACGTGGTGAGTTATTAGAAATTGGAAAAGGGCGCGTTCTGCGTGAAGGAAATAGGATTGCTTTGGTTTGTTTTGGAACGCGGATGTCAGAAGTGTTGCAAGCTGCTGATGCGTTGGAGGTTGAGGGATTATCTACAACAGTTGCAGATGCACGGTTTGCAAAACCTTTAGATAAGGATTTGATGCGTCGTTTGGCACGTGAGCATGAAGTTTTGGTGACAATTGAAGAAGGTGCAATCGGTGGGTTTGGAGCACACATATTACAATTTTTAGCGCAAGAAGGGCTCTTAGAGCATGGTTTGAAAGTTCGTACACTAAAACTTCCTGATGAATATTTGAGTCATGGTTCACCAGAAAAAGTTCTTTCACGTGTCGGACTTGATGCTATGGGTATTTTAAATACGGTTTTTACTGCTCTGGGACGCGAGATTCGAACGGGATAGAAAATTCAAGTATGAGATGGCTTCCAGAAAAAGGCTCGATATTCTTTTAGTTGAAAGAAACTTTTTTACGACACGTTCACGTGCACGTGATGCAATTATACGCAAAACTGTTAAAGTTAATGGCAAAATAGTTTTTAAAGCTGGGCAAATTGTTTTTGATGATGCAGAAATTTTTGTTTGTGATCCAGCGCAAAATTATGTGTCCCGTGCGGCATTGAAATTGATTTCTGCACTTGATGCATTTCCGATTGTAACCGATAAAGTGACAGCCATTGATGTTGGGGCATCAACAGGTGGTTTTACACAAGTTCTCTTAGAGCGTGGAGCGGCCCATGTCATTGCTGTTGATGTTGGGCATCATCAATTTGATGCACGTTTATTGGGCAACAGGGCTATAACGTTATTAGAAGGCTTAAATGTTAGAGATTTTCAACAGGAACATTTAGGCGGTAGGGAAATTGATCTTATCGTTTCCGACGTCAGCTTTATTTCTCTTAAACTTGCATTGCCTCCCGTTTTATCTTTAGCCAAGAAGGGTGCTCAAGCTGTTTTATTGGTAAAGCCTCAGTTTGAGGTTGGTCGTAAGCACCTTGGAAAGGGAGGAATATTAAATCCATCAAGTGCTAAAAAAACCGCTGAGGCACTTTTTATCTGGTTAGATACTCAAACAGGGTGGCGTGCAAAAGGTTTACTTCCTTCACCCATTACAGGTGGTGATGGCAATGTGGAATATTTACTATTCGGAGAAAAACAAGAGTGAACGATAATGTGATAATCGACTATATTGGAGCAAATGGTTATGGTACTTCCAAGACGTCCCACGGTTTTATTTATGTTCCTTTTACTTTACCGGGAGAGTGTGCTGAAATTACTGTTCATGGAAAATATGCAACATGTATAGCATTAAAAGAAAAATCACCAGAACGTGTTGATGCTCTTTGTCAGCATTTTGGAGAATGTGGAGGGTGTGCTCTTCAGCATTGGCATACTGATGCTTATTGCGTATGGAAACGACAATTAGTTGTTGATGCACTTAAAAAGTATGGACTTAATAATGTTGTTGCGCCTTTAATAGAATGTAAACCCTATAGCCGACGTCGGATGACGTTAACAGCATCCATGACCCCACAGGGGCAAAAAGTTGGTTTTAATCGTTATCTCTCTCATGAGATTATAGCTCTTGAAGAATGTCCAGTGACGCGTTTAGAGATTATGTCTAAACTAGATGATATCAGGTCACTTTGTGCTCTTGTAAGCAATCATGCCAAACGGTTTCATATAACGATAACATCTGTTGAAAACGGTTTAGATATAGCTTTAAGCGGTTGTGTTATACACGATGAGCGTGTTCGTCAGAAAATGATCAGTGCTGCTCTTTCATATGGGATTATACGTTTATCTGTTGACGGAGAAGTTTTGGTTGAGCAAGAAAAACCATTGGTTTATTTTGGAGATGTCCGTGTTGAATTTCCTTCTGGTGGTTTTCTTCAAGCAACTTGTGAAGTTGAACATATAATGGGCAATATTATTTTGACTCATTTAAAAAAAGCAAAGAATGCTCTTGATTTGTTTTCAGGGGTAGGAACATTTGCCTTGCGTATGGCAAAAAAGATGAATGTTCATGCAGTAGAAAATAATGAAGATGCATTAAGAAATCTAAATACAGCAGCACGTTTTGCAACTGGTTTAAAAACAGTCACTTGTGAAAAACGTGATCTTTTTCGCCATCCACTTTCTGTAAAGGAACTTGAGTGTTTTGAAAGCGTTGTTTTTGACCCTCCTCGCGCTGGAGCAGAGGAACAAGTACATGAACTGGCAAAGGCAACAATATCACGTGTTGTGGCAATTTCGTGTAATCCCGTTACATTTGCTCGTGATTTATCTTTTCTTGTTGCAGGGGGATATACAGTAGAAAAAATCATACCAATTGATCAATTTTTATGGTCGCCACATGTCGAAGTTGTTGCTGTTTTGAGCAAAAATAAAAAGAAGAAAAGTTGGAAGCTTTAGCCTGAAAGTTTTTTTGATATAATTCATTTGAGTATTATTATAAAATCTCTCTAAAATTTATCTACAATAATAACCTTTTTCTCGTTGAGTTAACGAGCACTGAATGTAGAAAGTGTTTTTTATTTTAAACTTTTTTATTATGAAACATAAAAGATAGTTGCTCCACTACTCCATACAAAAGACGAATGTATCATAAAGAAGGTGTATTTAAGCAAATACCATCGTAATATTGGCCACTTCCTAATGTTGCTATAGCTCTTGGCACTTGAGATGGTTCATTATAGGTATTTTTAGTTCTTTCTTGTACAGTTTTACTCCATGCATTTCCCCCCGCTTGTAACGTACAAACGAATAATCTTAATTGATTCAACAGACACAAATTTAAAATGAGAGAATCTTACGGTGTTCAAGGTTCTAATTTAAATATGAATAACGTTCAATTATCTTTATAAATCAATGTTTGTAGCAAAAATTCATCCTTCACAAGACCATCTTGATAAACGAGAAGGGGCAGTATTGAATATTGGGAAGGAATGAGCAAGCTTACTTCAACGCAGTTCCACCGATTGTCATATTATTAATCCGTAGATGAGGTTGTCCAACACCAACAGGAACGTTTTGTCCTGCTTTTCCGCACATACCAATACCATTATCCAGTTTACTATCATTTCCAATCATTGTGATACGTTTCATAGCATCCGGTCCATTTCCAATAAGAGTTGCACCTTTAATTGGTGCACCAATTTTACCATTTTCTACTCGGTATGCTTCAGTACACTCAAAGACGAATTTTCCAGAAGTAATATCAACTTGTCCTCCACCAAATGAAACAGCATAGATACCACTTTTAAGTGAAGAAAGGATTTCTTCAGGTGTTTTATCTCCTCCTAGCATGATTGTATTGGTCATTCGTGGCATTGGTGCATAAGCATAAGATTCACGCCGTCCATTTCCAGTTGATTTACCTCCCATAAGCCGTGCATTAAGCCTGTCTTGCATAAAACCAACGAGTTTTCCATCTTCAATGAGAACGTTATATCCTGAAGGCGTCCCCTCATCATCGACAGTGAGAGAGCCACGGCGTTGTGGAATTGTTCCATCATCAACAACTGTAACACCTTTTGCCGCAACTTGTTGTCCTAAAAGTCCAGCAAAAGCAGATGTTTTTTTGCGATTAAAGTCACCTTCCAAACCATGACCTACGGCTTCATGGAGCATAACGCCAGGCCATCCATTGGCTAAGACAACATCAAAAGATCCTGCAGGTGCTGCTTCTGCTTCTAAATTTGTTAAAGCCATACGTAAGGCTTCATCCGCGGCTTCTTTCCAATTGTCTTCACGAATAAATTGGTTAAATGCTTGTCGCCCCCCACATCCATAGAAACCATTTTCACGTCGATTGCCTTCAGCGGCGACCACAGATATAGAAAGTCGTACGAGTGGACGAATATCACGAACCAAATATCCATCTGCACGTAAAATTTCAACATGTTGTAGCGAGCCGGAAAGAGAAACAGTCACTTGATGTAATTTATCATTTTTCGCACGTAAATAGGCATCAATTTTTTGCAAAAGAGCACTTTTTTCTTCAAATGACGGAGCATCAAGGGGATTATGCGGTTGATAAAGTCTCTTGTTTGTTTGTTGAGGTGCTACACTATAAGGTCCAGCATGATTATTATAGGTAACAGCTTTAGCTGCTTCACAAGCACGCTTGAGTGCAGCAGCTGATAATTCATTAGAATGTGCATATCCGGTAGCTTCTCCAGCAACGACACGCAGACCAAACCCCATATCTTGATGGAAAGAGCCGTTTTTAAGCTGTCCATTATCAAATAAAAGAGCTTCGCTTTCTGTATACTCAAGGTAAAGTTCGCCATCATCCGCATGATGAAGCGTTTCCTGTACAAGAGACTGCACTTTAGAGGAAGCAATATCAAAATGATCAATCAGCGATTTCATAAGAATTATCCTATTTTTACGGGGGATGAGAAGATTTTTATTGATCTAAATTAAGGAGCTCTCAAAATATACGATGAGATTTTAATTGTCCAATGTGTGTCGATTTTATTCATGTTGGTAAGGTTGCATAGGCATCGCTAAGACCCTGAAGGTCAACCAGACCTCCAATTCCTTGCTCTGGAGTTGTGAAGATAAAATAGGTTGCCATTTTTCCTTTTAAAAAGAGTTGTAATATGTCTTCTTTCAGAAAAGCTTCAGCAACACAATTATCACCAAGACAACGACGATATTCCATTCTTCCCATATCTTTATCGTCAATTTTAATGCCAACACCAGGACGTAACTCAACGCGAATCGGAACAAAAACACGCATCAAAGCGCCTTGCTTTTGAGGAAGTTTATAAAAGGTAACGCGGAGGGTAATATCATGACGACCTTGTGTATGGACGTTTTGTACAACTTCACACTGCATATTAGGGGTACCTGGTGGTAGAGCACAAACCTTTGTCCATGCACCATAGGTTTGTGGAGCAGGGACATCTTGTGCATAGGGTGTTTGTGCAAATGCATGACTGATAAAACTACTATAAAGTGTGTAAAGAACAGCACCAATAAAAAAAGTTTTTTTGAGTAATTTATAAAGTATCACAGAAAATCCTATCCGACTCAACACCCAAAACCATGCATAGATTTACATAAAAAAATGAATTCCCCATAAAAAACCATAACACAAAATCAGTATTTACCCAAATATATTAATTCATATGATATATTTTTTATGATACATTTGTAATGTGGAGAGAACGTTGATTGAAAAAATGTATTTTTATTGCCAATATTTCCATTTACTTTTAGGGGATACGTGCGAAAGAGATATTTCATATTTTCTCAAAAATACGATTGGTCTTAATTGGTCATTTCCATACGCTAGATAATATTTGTCAGATAATATTGGGTTTGTGAATGACAGAAATGGAAAAGAGCTTTGAGTGGAATGTCAGTTTCAGAAGAGTTATCGGTTGTGAATGGTAAATCAACGCCACCAAAATCCGGTATTGGTGATTACATCACATTATTAAAGCCACGTGTTATGTCTCTTGTGGTCTTTACGGCTCTGGTTGGTTTGCTTGTATCGCCTGTTCCTATCAATCCGTGGTATGGTTTTTTAGCAATTTTATGTATTGCTGCTGGTGGCGGTGGTGCGGGAGCACTGAACATGTGGTATGATGCTGACATTGATGCTGTGATGGAACGGACTAAAAAGCGTCCTATTCCTATGGGTAAAATCAGCTCTCAAAGGGCATTTATTTTTGGCATGGTTCTTTCTATGCTCTCGGTATTGGTTATGGGAAGCTTCATTAATTGGTTTGCGGCATTTTTTCTTGCATTTACGATTTTCTTTTATGTCGTTATCTATACAATTTGGTTAAAGCGTATCACACCACAAAATATTGTTATTGGTGGTGCTTCTGGGGCTTTTCCACCAATGATTGGATGGGCCGTGACAACAGGGACAGTGAGTATTGATAGCTTTTTATTATTTTTAATCATTTTTATGTGGACCCCCCCTCACTTTTGGGCTCTTTCTTTATTTTCATCTCTTGATTATGAGGCTGCAGGTATCCCTATGATGCCTAATGTACGAGGTGAACATTCAACAAAAAAACAGATTTTATTTTATACTATTTTGATGGCATTGTGTGCTGCTGCTCCTTGCTTTACTGGTCTTGGCGGAATTTTTTATGGTATTTTTTCAACAATTTTAAGCATTATCTTTGTTTATTTTGCCTATCGTTTGTGGAAAGCTGATACACATAATGAAACTATTTTGATGGCAAAAAAACTATTTTTCTTTTCATTACTTTATTTGGCAGCTATCTTTGGGGTTCTTTTGATTGAATCTCTTGTTTGGTATTTTATCGCTCTTTAGGAGCGTGAAAATATAAAAAACAAATTTTAAAAGAGCTTTCCTACAAGAAGATACTATAAAGTATGTTTTTATGTAAAAGATGGTATTGCACGTTTTTTTGCATTGATTATTCGTGCATAAGGATAAGTTGTTTGATTATGATACTAAAGCTATAGAGATTAAGGATGATTTATGTCTGGACTTCCTCCTTTAACGATACGTCTTTGTGGTCCACGTGGATTTTGTGCAGGGGTTGATCGTGCTATCCAGATTGTTCTTCTTGCATTAAAAAAGTATGGTGTTCCAGTGTATGTTCGTCATGAAATTGTACATAACCGCTATGTGGTTGAGGGATTGCAGCAACGGGGAGCTGTTTTTGTTGAAGAACTTGATGAGATTCCAGAAGAATATCGCACTCAACCGGTTGTTTTTTCTGCCCATGGTGTACCAAAATCTGTATCAAAAGAAGCACAACGCTATAATTTGTTTTATCTTGATGCAACATGTCCGTTGGTCTCGAAAGTTCACAAACAAGCGATACGGCATCAACGTCACGGTCGTCATGTTATATTGATTGGTCATGCTGGTCATCCTGAGGTGATAGGAACGATGGGACAGCTTGAAGAAGGGGCTGTGACGCTCATTGAAACGATAGAAGATGCTTTGCATTATCAACCAAGGGATCCAGATAAATTAGGATTTGTGACACAAACAACGCTTTCTGTTGAAGATACTGCAGGAATTATCGATATATTACAACAACGTTTTCCTACATTAGCAGCCCCAGCGGCTGAGTCAATTTGCTATGCGACAACGAATCGACAAGATGCGGTTAAAGCCGCGGCAAAAGGGAGTGATTTGTTTTTGATTGTTGGAGCACCAAATTCTTCTAATTCGCGACGTTTAGTCGAGGTTGCTGAAAAGTCTGGTGCGCGACAAGCTATTTTAGTTCAGCGCGCTGATGAAATTAATTTTGAAAACCTAAAAGCTCTTTCTGTTGTCAGTCTTTCAGCAGGGGCTTCCGCTCCTGAAATTATTATTGATGAAATTATTTCAGCATTTCGTGAGCGTTATGATGTCACAATAGAATTGGCTGAAACAGTGGTAGAAACGGAAAAGTTTTTAGTGAGTCGCGAATTACGTGATGTCATTTTAACCTCTCAAGATATGGCTTTTGTTAATGGTCAAGAAAATAGTACAAAAAATGAACATCAAGATACAGACATGTCTAAAATGAAAGCAGAATAATGGCCGTTTATACAGATATTCATCCAAATGATTTAAAAGCGTTTTTAACAGGTTACGCAATAGGGTCACTTTTGTCTTATCAAGGTATAGAGGAGGGGATTGAAAATTCTAATTTTATGTTAGAGACAACACAAGGACGATTTATTCTAACACTTTATGAAAAGCGTATTTCAAAAGATGATTTACCTTTTTTTTGTAGCTTAATGCAGCATTTAGGACAGCGTGGAATTCCTTGTCCTCAACCTGTTATTCAAAATGATGGCATGATGATCAGTGAACTAGCAGGTCGTCCTGCTGCTATTATTACTTTTCTGGAAGGAGAGTGGATCCGCCAGCCCAATATAGATCATTGTGGTGAAGTGGGGACGGGATTAGCACAATTGCATTTAGCAGGACAGGATTTTACACTCAGTCGTAGAAATACTCTTTCTGTTATGGATTGGCAGCTATTGTGGCAACGTTGTCAAACAAAAGAAGATGCATTATTAAAAGAATTTGGACAAAAAATTGAGTGGGAATTGGTTTTTTTACAAGAAAACTGGCCATTAAATTTACCAACAGGCATTATTCATGCGGATTTATTTAATGATAACGTCTTTTTTGTGAATCATCGTCTTTCTGGGATGATAGATTTCTATTTTGCTTGTAATGACTTTTTTGCTTATGATTTAGCGATCTGTTTAAATGCTTGGTGCTTTGAGCCTGATCATTCCTATAATCTTACCAAAGCACGTAAGTTATTGGAAAATTATCAAAAAATAAGACCATTGATCCCTTTAGAATTGGACAAGATGGTTTTATTAGCTCGTGGTGCATCTCTACGTTTCTTACTCACACGCCTTTATGATTGGTTTAATACACCGCCTCATAGCTTTGTTATTAAGAAAGATCCATGGGAATATTGGCACAAGCTTTGTTTTTTCAGTAATGTAAATTCGCTAAGTGAATTAGGTTTTTAAATTTTATGGCAACTCAACAAAAAGTCGTTGAAATTTATACAGATGGTGCTTGCTCAGGGAATCCTGGAATTGGAGGGTGGGGGGCAATTTTACGCTGGAATGGTCATGAACGCGAGCTTTATGGCGGTAAGGTCCATACGACAAACAATCAAATGGAACTCATGGCGGCAATTTGTGCATTAAAGGCGCTTAAAGAGCCCTGTTTGGTCAACCTTTATACAGACTCAGTTTATGTGCGTAATGGGATATCTAAGTGGATTGAGGATTGGAAAAAGAATAATTGGCGCACCGCATCAAAAAATCCTGTTAAAAATATGGAGCTATGGCAAGCTCTTGAGGATGTTTGTTCTTGTCATACAGTCAGGTGGCACTGGGTAAAAGGGCATGCGGGACATCCAGAAAATGAACGCGCTGATGCACTTGCTCGCAAAGCAATTACGCAATATCGCAACAATGGACATTTTCCAGCATAATTGCTGTTTGAGAGCCTTTCTCTTTTATCACGGAGTTGTAAGAGAGGGGGGCTGCGTATGAAATATGAATGTTCCACTTAAGGCGTGATCTTTAAAAGAAACAGTGTAAAAAATTTTTTGGTTTATTTCTTTTGGTACGAAATAGATCGGAGCACTAAAGAGCGTATATTTCGCGTTATCACTGACTTTTTTTGCTGCTCCAATTTGCATTTCTCCTCCATCTAAAAAGAGAGAGGAAGGAGTTGTTTTGTCGTTATTTTTTATTTTTAGAAGAAGAGTATTGTTATTTTTTTCGGCGCTTATTTTGAGTGCATTCTGCATCATGCGAGGCAAAGAATCTTGGGCATTTTTTAAGAAGGAAAGGGGAAGATGCTTGTTTTTAAGAACAGATGGCGAAAAATCAAAGTTAATAGTCAATGGAAGACAGATTTTATTACATAGTCCGAGAGTGAAAGCCCCACTTAAATTTTTGCTTGAACTAGAAAGATTGAAGGGCAATGTCACTTTATCTTTATAGCCTAATGACCAATCATTTTCTGTTTCAAAAAGCTGTGGCGTCGGATAAAAGATTTCATAAGAAACTTGTTGATTGAAATTAAAAAATGGTGCCATGCCAGAATTACCTGGATTACGCCAGTAAGTTTTCCATCCTGGTTTAAGCACAATTTCAATAATACCTTCTCTTATTCCAGAAAGAGAAGGTTCAGTGATTGCTAATCGGATACGACCACCCTCTGATTCATACCAAGATGTTGCGAAAAGCTGGAGTTTTTGTTCTGTTTGAGCATTTACAGGAATGTTAAGTAATTTTAAAACTAAGAATGTTAAGCATAAAGTAACTAAAAGCTTTTTATAAAAGAAAGTTGCGATATTTTGTAAATTTGTAAATATGTGACTTTTTTTCATTGGAGTTTTATTTTCCTAGTGTACTAAATGAACAAACTTTTATCATGTAAATTATGGAGAATAGCAGATTAATGAAGCAGTGTAATGGCTTTTTGGGTGGTCAATTACTCATAGCAATGCCTGGAATGAATGACAAACGCTTTATTCGTTCTGTTATTTATATTTGCGCACATTCTGATGCTGGTGCGATGGGCATCATTCTCAATCAATTGCATCATATTGATTTTCCAGAGCTTTTGCTTCACTTAGGAATCATAGACAGTGGCCAAAAAAAAAGTCTTTCTGAACCGATAAAAAATTTTCCAGTTCGCTATGGTGGTCCTGTTGATCCTTCGCGTGGTTTTGTCCTTCATTCAGATGATTATGCTTGTGAAGAAACTGTTTTTATTGCAGATAAGATCTGTTTTACTGCGACAATTGATATATTAAAAGCGATCAGTTGCGAACAAGGTCCGCAACATGCACTGGTCGCATTAGGCTATGCTGGATGGAAAGCGGGGCAACTTGAGGCAGAAATTTCTACAAATGGGTGGCTAATCAGTTCTACATCACCTAGTTTTCTTTTTGAAAGCGATTTAAGCTGCAAGTATGATAAAAGTTTAACACGCATGGGTATCGATCCAACTTATCTTGCTTCTGAAATGGGACACGCGTAGAGTTTTTTCTAAGCTTTTTAACTTTACACGTTATTTTATCCCTTATGTTTTTATTTTATAAGGGAAATGGCTCTGAACGAGCGTAATTAATTCTTCTATGGCAATCGGTTTCGTCACAAGTGTACTTTGAACATATTTACAACCTTCTTGACGGAGGAAGATTGCTTCTTTTTCATTTTCAACACCTTCTGCGATAATTTGCAAATTAAGATCTGTTGCCATATTAATGATAGACTTTAGAACAATTTTCTTCTTAAGAGAGTCGATTGAGATAAGTGAACGATCAAGTTTAACCATATCAAATGGATAACGTACGAGATAGGTCAGAGACGAATAACCTGTTCCAAAATTATCGAGTGCGAGATTCATTCCAAGTGTTTTAATTTGTTCAAGAAAGTGCGCTGATTGTTCAGGATTATTTCTTAAGACAAATTCAGATATTTCAATCATTAAGCGTCCTTTGTGGAGCGGATGCCGAAGCAAAGCGGCACGCAATTGACTGATAAAACGAGGATGAATCATTTCTGCGCTTGGTAAATTAATTGAAATAAAGAAAGATTGTTGGGAAAACTTTTCTTGTACATTTATAAGATCGATAATGGCATTATCAATGATAAATTGTGACAAATCCATAACAATTTGTTCATTTTCTACGATTTTTATGAAATCAGAGACATTTAAATTTCCATAAGTGGGATGATGCCATTCTACAATTGTTTCAAAACCAATAATATGTCCGTCTGATAAATTAAGAATAGGATGGTAGAGGATTTTCATCTCATTACGTTTTATTGCATAATGAACATCTTTCTCCAGAGTATTATGTTCGAGACCCAGAGTGCGAAAATTAGGACGAAAAGGTTCAATATGATTTCCCCCCATTTGTTTTGCGCGAATCATTGCTAATTCACTATCATTAAAAATATCTTTAGCAGTTGATCGACTTTCACTCCATGTAACCAATCCGATAGAGGTTGAAAGGATTATTTTATTTTCTGAAAGTGAAATAGGTGCTGAAATTGTTTTGTGCAAATGATCTGCAAATGCTGCAATTTTTTGTGGTTCTGTTTCACTGAGTAAAATAATTGCAAAGCGGTCTGCAGAAAGGCGCGATAAGGTATCTTGAAAATTAATGAGACGATTTAAACGACGTGCAATTATAAGAAGTACAGTATCCCCAACAGCGATACCTAATTTGCGATTAATTTGGCGAAAATTATCAAAATCAATCATAAAGACGGTTGGTCTAATTTTGATATTTGCTTTCGCTAAAGAGGTATAATTTTGTAGTCTATCAAAGAAAATTTGTTGGTTAGGAAGTCCGGTTAAGCTGTCGTGGATTGCATCATGCAATAAGCGTTCTTCGGATTTTTTATGGTTAGTAATATTGACAATGGTTCCAATGACACGAGTGATTTTTCCATCTTTTTGCATAGCCGGACGTGCACGAAGAGAAAACCAATGATAATAACCACCACCGGAAGAAAGCCGAAAAATTTGATCAATGCGCCCTTTTTTATTTTTAAGAATGATATCCAATACGGCTTGAAAGCGTTCACGATCATCATGGTGCAAGGCTGAAATCCAGTTGCGCATAGGTCCATTGAGGTTATGAATTTCAGTACCAAAAAGGGTTGCCATGTTTGGATGTACAACAATACGGTCACGCTCAATATTCCAATCCCAAATAATATTTCCAGCTCCCTTTGCTGCGAGTACTTGTTGTTCAAGGTCGGAAAATATTCCTTCATGGAAAGCGTCATTAGAAAAAGTTTGTTGCAGGACAGTAAAGCTAATGAGAAGAACAATGAGCACTAATCCCCCCGCTAATGCTGGCTGGATAATATCATTGTTTAAATGTCCAGCTATGCAGGCATAGGCTCCAACACACCAAAAGCTAATGAGCAACCATGTTGGAATAAGCATAATGGCGCGGTCATAGCTTCTGATTGAGAAATAGATGATTAATATTATACCAAGCACAGCGGTAAGGCCAAAAGACAAACGCGCAATTCCAGCGGCTCTGATGGGATCATAAATAGCAAAGGCTCCTAGACTGCAAAAGGCAATGGTCCAAGCGATAGCCCCGTAACTAAAATGATAATGCCAGCGGTTAAGGCTGAGATAGGTAAAAAGAAAAATGAAGAGTGTAGCAGTAAGTGCTACTTCTGTACCAGCACGCCAGATTGGTTGGGTTGTGAGTGTAACAGCAAAGAATTTATTTAAAAAATTGAAGTCAATACCAATATAAAAAAGCACTGCCCAAGCAACAGCAGCTGTTGCAGGAAACAGCCCTGTTCCACGGACGACGAAGAGAACAGTTAACAAAAGCGCTAAAAGACCTGATATCCCAAGAAGAATACCGTGATAAAGTGTATAAGAATTAATTGCATCTTTATAAGCTTCAGGTTGCCATAAATAGATTTGCGGTAGATTTGCAGAGTTAAGTTCGGCCACAAATGTAATAACAGCACCAGGGTTAAGGGTAATACGAAAGATATCAGAGTTTGCACTAAGTTGACGATCGAGGGAAAAACCTTCGCTTGGCGTTATGGATTGAATCCTTGATGATCCAAGGTCTGGCCAAAAAAATCCAGAACGTGCCATGCGGTAATGGGGGGCAACGATGAGACGATCAACTTGTTCATCTGTTGGATTTGCAAGAGAAAAAACGGCCCAATTTCCGGAAAATTTTTCATTTTTTGCCTGCACTTCAATACGCCATACAATACCATCTGGTCCTGGTGCTGTACTTGTTTGAAAAATAGAATTGTTTGTATGGTGAATTTCAATTGCTTTTGAGAGATCAAGAGCAGCATCCTGAGAAGAAATTTTAACTGGTTCAATTGCTTGTGCTGATGTAAGATGGACAAAAGAACTAACGACTACAATGAAAATGATGTCAATTATTTTACGCAAACTCTTCACAATGTCCCACTCTCAATATTTTAGGATGTTTAATTTTCATTTCGATTTTTGAGAAAAAACGTCCACCTTTTATAATTTATTTACATAATAAATTGTTATCACTTTTTCTTAAGTTATGTGATTTTATATACAAATAGACCACATACCCATCTGCTTCAATGGAACCTGAAGCGAATGAAGTTTTATATTTTAAAAGGGCAAAGTTAAACCATGAATTTCCATATTTCACGGATATATCTTTACTGATTAGAATCTTTATCACATGAAGTATGAATTGGGTAGTTTTGTACACCTCTTTGCCCAATATTTCCAAAACTTATTTAATGAGGAGAGCTTTTGTGGTAAATTTTATGATAAAATATGTGATGTTATTGTGATGCTGCTTTGAAAAGAAGTTTTTACTTTAGCTTGTATGAAAGAGTTGACGTTAAATCATCAAAATTTATGAGGGGGCCTACAGGTCCGACAGCAGTTAGTGTTGGAGTGGAGTTTGTAAAAAGACGATGTGCTAAATCAGTTAATCTTTTAGGAGTGATGAGATTGAGGCGTTCAATTGTTTCCGATATTGGAATTGGTCGACCATAAAGGAGTATTTGGCGAGCAATGAGATGTGCTTGACTAGAGGGATTTTCCTGTGACATTGTCAGATTTGCACGATATTGCGTTTGTGCTCGTTGCAGTTCGTTGGCGTGAATATTTTTGCTGACCTTGGAAAGTTCATCAAGAATCACAGGAATAAGTTCTTTGAGCCCTTCTTGTCCGGTAGCTGCGTGAACACCAAAAAGCCCAGTATCTGAAAATCCCCAATGAAAAGCATAAATAGAATAGCATAATCCACGTTTCTCTCTTACCTCTTGAAAAAGACGTGAAGACATACCACCACCAAGAATGATTGAAAGAATTTGAGCCGCATAAAAATCACGCGCGTGATAAGCACGCCCTTCAAACCCTAGAACAACTTGTGTATCCATTAAATCGCGATATTCACGAAAGTCGCCACCGACATAATTTGCAAGATTAGTAAGAGGTGCGGTTGAATGGGAGCGAAAAGTACCAAGACGACTTTCAACTTCTCGCAAGAAACTTTCGTGCTTTACAGCTCCTGCAGCAACGACAATCATACGATCTGCACTATATTGTTTATTGATGAAATCATGGAGATCAGTAGATGTAAATGATTGAATAGTTTTAGCTGTTCCTAAAATAGAGCGTCCAAGGGATTGATGACGAAAGGCTGTTTCTGTAAAGTGATCAAAAACAATATCATCAGGAGTGTCATGGGCAGCACCAATTTCCTGAAAGATTACTTGTTTTTCTCGTTCTAGTTCATTGTCGTCAAATTTTGAATGCATTAAAATATCGGCTAAAATGTCTATAGCAAGTGGGATATCGCTTTTAAGTACACGTGCAAAGTAAGCTGTTGTTTCAATACTGGTTGTAGCATTGATTTCACCGCCAACATCTTCAATATCGGTTGCAATTTGAAAAGCAGTACGGTTTTCGGTTCCTTTAAAAGCCATATGCTCAAGAAGATGAGCAATACCATGCTGTGTGGAGGTTTCATTGCGTGAGCCCACTTTAACCCATATTCCGAGGGCAACACTATCAATTTGTTGCATTGTATGTGTGGCGATAGTCAAACCATTATTTAGGCGACAGATATCTACATCCATGTATTTACAACTCCATTAAATAAGCTAAATACCTCATTGTAAGGGTATCAGAATCTTCTTGATTTAAATTAATGCAGCTAACTTTAATAAGATGCACGCGATTTTAAAGAAATATAATCTTTTACTATTTTTTCATCATTAGCAAGATTTATAAAATGTTCTTCGTGTTTCATTACATCATTGAGATGAGATGGCCATGGAGCATGAAGGCCACAAGCGCTTTTAATAGTATCAGGAAATTTAGCTGGATGAGCCGTGGCAAGAACGATCATTGGAATATGCGGTTTTTTGTTTTCACGCGCTACTTGAAGAGCGACCGCTGTATGTGGATCAACAAGATAGCCACTTTCCTTATAGACACTATCAATTTTTTGAGCTGTTGCAGCCATGTTGCTTTTCCCAGCGGAAAATAGGGAACGAATATTTTTGAGTTGCTTTTCATCAAGAGTAAAGAGACCCGTTTTTTTCAAGTTTTCCATTGCATTGCGAATCCACATTGGATCACGATTGCCACTTTCAAAGAGCAAACGTTCAAAATTAGAAGAGACCTGAATATCCATAGAAGGTGATGTTGTATGGACTATTGGTTTTGTTTCGTAAGTACCACTGGTCAATGTACGTACAAGGATGTCGTTATCATTCGTTGCGATGACCAGTTGAGCAATGGGTAATCCCATACGGGCTGCGACATAACCTGCAAAAATATCACCAAAATTTCCAGTAGGAACAGTAAATGAAACAGCTCTATCAGGTGCTCCTAAGGAAAGAGCTGATGAAAAATAGTAAACAATTTGCGCCATGATACGCGCCCAATTTATAGAATTAACACCTGAAAGCGCTGTTTTTTTACGAAAATTATGATCATTAAACATTGCTTTGACAAGAGCTTGGCAATCATCAAAATTTCCTTCAATGGCAATGGCATGAACATTGGAACATTGATTGGTTGTCATTTGCCGTTGTTGAACAGGTGATACACGTCCTTTAGGAAATAAAATAAAAATATCTGAGTGCTCTTTTCCAGCAAAAGCTTGTATCGCAGCTCCTCCTGTATCACCTGATGTTGCAGCAATAATCGTTGCACATCTATTTTTTTCAGTCAAAACATAATCCATCAGTCGAGAAAGAAACTGCATTGCGACATCTTTAAAAGCTAAAGTAGGACCATGAAAGAGTTCAAGGATAAATTCATCTGCTCCAGTTTGTCGTAACGGACAGATTGCTGGATGGTGAAAGGTTGCATAAGATTCAGCGATCATATTTTCAAAAGCTGTATATTCGATTTCGTTATTCACAAAGGGCCACAGGATAGTTTTAGCAATTGTTGTATAGGACTGACCACGAAGTGCTCGTAACGCATCAAATGATAGCTGAGGAAATTTATCTGGCAAATAAAGTCCCCCATCACTTGCCAACCCTGTCATGATTGTTTCCGTAAAGCTTAAAGCAGGAGCTTCACCTCTCGTGCTGATATATTCCATAAGTCTTATCCTTTTTTTATTTCTGGCAAATTGGTGAAGTTATTTATTTCACGTTTTTCATAATATTTAAATTATTAAATGGATAGAGCTTCTTTTCTTCTTTTTAACTCAATAATGAAAGGAAATAGCCTTAAGCATTTTTATTTTTGAGATATAAACGCCAAATGTTCACAGAAAATCTTTTACAGTCGAAAATTTTCTCTCTATTATTCATTCACTTAAATTTTACAACGTATCTTCACTTGTGCACCTTCTTAAATAATACAATTAAATAGATAGAATGGCATTTACTGAAGAACTTTTGTATAAAACTCAATCATTTATAGTTATTTTATGCTCTTAATACTTTGTAACAATTAAATCTGCTGAACTGAATGTTAAAATGATACATCTCAGAATTCACATTGGAAGATTTATAAGGTAATTTTATGGCATTTCGTGCACAAATCATACTTTGAATAATCTTTTTTAGCTTAACTTATCACTTTGTATAATAATAGATATTATATTTGTGCTATACAGTATGGTAACCTAAAGTTTATCCATAGAAAACATACAACAGCCTGCTAAATGATGGGAAGCAGGCTGTAAAGTGTTTTCATTTTAAATAGAAAAAAATAACTAAGTATCTTTGAATTATTTGCCTTTAATTTTTCCTATTGCCCATCCGATTATCCCGCTAAATATGGCCATAACAGATCCAGTTAAGAATCCAAAACCCAAAGCTCCTACTGTAGAAAAAACTCCTAGCGTAATTGGTTCAAACACTTTCTCAAATTTTCCTTCAAAGGCAGATTCACTTTTTGCTCTATGAGTGAAACTTGGGACATAAAGAGCAGCTATATCGATAGTTTTTTTCTTTCCTTGTTCTATTAGAGAGACAGTTTCCCATTGAGTATCATTTTTCAAATGATTGGCATGAACATTTATAACTTGTGAAAGCAAAAAAGCAACTGCTATAAAAATATTTAATACGTAAGTTTTCAATACTTTAATCATAGTTTACCACCAATACTTTTATTTTAATCTGAATTGAATAGATGCATCGGCAGAATTAGTGCACATTGAGAGAAACAGAAGCATTTAAAGCTTTTTTCACTCTTATTGTGATAATTCATTAGTTTTTATCATCAACAATGGATAAACACAGAATGTGTTAATAGTTTATATTTCATATGAGAAGGTCTTAATCTGATGAAATTTCAATTTTAACGAGATTTAAAATAGGATATTATTTTGCTGATTATCCATCCTAAAAACATACCTACCGTACTTGATACATAACCAAGAGCCATCCCAATACCAAAAGTCCCGAGTGTAAGAGGTTCAACGACTTTTTCAAATTTTCCTTCGATGGTAATTTCATTTTTCATACCACGATTTAGATTTTGTGTATAGAGAAAAACCGTACTGATTGCATCCTTTCTGTTCTGTTCTGTTAAAGAAATAAAACTATTCTCACGATGAATATTGTTTTGCAAGTAGTTGGCATGTACACTTACAGTCTGTGAAATGTAAAAAACAGATATCATAGAAATAATTAACATATGATTGTTAAAAAATTTAATCATCATTTACCTCAAATACTTTATAGTATTCAATATATATATGTGTGTATATAAATTTATAATTTGGATTTTTGGATGTAATTTACATAATTTATAGTTATAATAAGAGAAATAGAAGCTTCATTATGTAATAAATTTATAATAATTAATAATAAAATAATGAAGCTATATATTCTATATTTCTACAATATATTGAATTACTTGAACATCAATACTATATCATTTATCCAATTTATTATCGATCCTATAAAACTTATTGCATATCCAGCGTACAATAGTCCCTCTCTTACAGTCATAGGCTCAAAGACCTTTTCAAATTTTTCTTCACCTATTGTTCCATGTTCTGTTTGATAATTTACAGACGGAACATAGAAAGCAGTCGTAGAAACTACATCGGATTTCGCATATTTTACTTGTTCCATTGGGAAAACAGAAAATTCCTCTTTTGGAGTATCATTTTTCAAATAGTTTGCATTAACATTTACAGTTTGTGAAATAAAAAAAGTGCTAGCTATAAAAATGCTTAAGATATAATTTTTAAATACTTTTACCATAACTTTACCTCAAATATTTTTAACTTATATATGTAAGAAATATACATATATGTTTATTTATATCACACATATATAGTTCAATATGTATTTTTAGTCAATAATAAAAACACATATAAAAATATAGATATAATTTTTTATAAACATTATTGTAAAAAAGTAACAGTAATAATTACAAAAAATATTTTAAAAAAACTTTATGAAATATTTTATTATGTGTTATATATAAAATAACACGTTGTTATCGTATAATTTTTATAAAATGAGATTAATATTATTTTATAAATACATTTATCGATAATAAAATGATCAAAATTTTTACATATTAAATATATAAAAAATTATTTATTATCGATAGTATAATAAAAAACATGAAAATTATGATATGTTTATATAAATATTCTTAACAATTAAAATATGAATGGACACGCTAAAATTTTATTATTTATAGTAGTTATTATTGTAGAATTTGTGTTATATAGATATTATTTAAGTTATTATTCAATGGTTATTTAATTGCATCGTGATAGCATAATGATACTTCACTATTAATTATATACATTTATGTTATAGATACTAAAAAATGTACAGTTCTCTCATAGTGTAAAGTAGAGCTCGAATTGGATAGAGATAAATGATATTATCTTTTTATCGCCAATGTGAACAGCATATTACTATGATGCAAAGCAGTGTATAGAAGAATCTAATTTAGACATATTTATGAGTGCCGAAAGATCAGTATTAGATAATATTTTTCAACACTTTCTTCTTTCCAAACAGAAAAGCCGCTTTAAGAAAAACACCCTTTCTAATATTTTTAGAAAGGGTGTTTTTCTTAAAGTTGGATTACTTTTAAAAAGATCTGATTTCATTGCTTATTTAAAAAGTCTATTAAGTGCTTTCGGAAAATTTTAAGCAACTATTAGTATCTCTGTAGGTTGTTTAACATGATTATATGTTTCATATTTATGTGTTTTTTTAAAGAAACCGTTCTCAAGGTACTCAAGCCTATTGTGCAATGATAGATATGATGATAAAGCCCCATAATATAAAACTCTTAGGGCATCAGAGTTTTTGGCGTTTATAAAGAAGAAAGATGGCATCGCCATACAATTTGCTCGCTCCTAATGTTGCTACATTTTTGCATTTTGCTTAATTTGAATAATGATTAATTATTGATTATAAATCAATACGTTGTCTGTAAATTACTTGGTATGAAATGTTTTTTATAAAATGCAAATCTTTATAAGAATGTATTCTTTTTGTTTTTTGTAATCTTAGGGAGGTTGTGCCGATTGATGCTGTTAAAATACTGTTTAAGCAGCAAAGTAAATAAGCCTTCAACAAGTTTGCGAGATTTGGATTGAGCAAATATAAGCCCGTGTAATTTAACAAGAATACTTTTGTTTTTTTCAATAAACTCTTGTGTTCCATAGGTTCTGCGAATTTTAATATTTTTTTCACATTGAGATGCAATTCACCCATGTCGTGAATTACGCATTTATTGAAGTTATTATAAAAGGAGCAGCGAGAAGAGAAGGACATTTGAATAAAAGTGCTTCTTACAAGAGTTTACAAACTGATATATTCAAGAGATTTCTTATAATAGATCTCGCCATACTGCCATTGCTTCTAAGACTTCTCCTAAATGAGCATGTTTTGCAATAACTGTTTCTGCACCAGCTTCTGCAAGTGCATTAGAGTGGCCAAGATAGCTATGTGATCCTCCCGTAAAGCCGATGGCACGCATGCCTGCTGCTTTGGCGGCATGTACACCATGAATTGAATCTTCTATAACGATAGTGTTTTGAGGCTCTACTTGTAATTGTTTTGCGGCAAAAAGGAAAATATCAGGGGCAGGTTTGGTTTTTTTTGTTCCAACTTCAGGTGCAGAAAATATTTTACCTTCAAAAAGTTCATAGAGACCAACAGTGGTGAGCATCTCTTTTATATCGATGCTCTTTGCATTAGAGCAGATACAGTAGGGATAGCGTGTTTGAATAATTTCTACTGCTTCTCTTACATCATCAAGAGCACGTAATTCAGTTTTTATTTGTGTACGAAAAATATCAGTCATTTGATCTATGAGATGAGCAGAAATTGGTTTTTCTGTTTCCTGTTCAACTTGTTTAAGAATATCGCGAAAGATAAGCCCTGCAAAACGTTCGCTCAATTCTTCAGGTGAGATTTCATATCCTGTTTGTTTGAGCAATTGAGATCCAATTTTTGCTGCAAGATATTCAGAGTCGACGAGAACTCCGTCACAATCAAAAATAATAAGATCTATTTGAGGCATAAAATATTCCTTTACATGTTACGAGATGAACAATTTTCATGAAAACGACATTGAGAGAATCTTATTTCATAAAAATATATTTTGAAAATGATTCTTATTCATTTTACGAAATAAAAGATAGGGGAACAGTATATTGAAAAAAGAAAAATTCATTCAGATGGAAGTTTTTTTACTTTAAAAAACAAAAAATAATAATCAATTTTTCGGAACTTTAACGATACGTTTACTCTATTTTGTAAATATGGATTGGTAAAGCGGGCCTATAAACTATTTTGGTTGATTATAGGGCAAATTCAGTTCATTTTGTTGGGTTTTTCATGACAGTTATTCAGCTTCAAAAAGATTTCGTTCGTAATCCCTCCCAGACGCCATGGCGCAATAAAATTTTTAAAGGAGATTGTGTTTCCGTTTTAGAAAAACTTCCAAAACATTCTGTTGATATGATTTTTGCGGATCCACCCTATAATTTGCAATTGGATGGTGCTTTATATCGTCCAGATCATTCGCTTGTTGATGCGGTTGATGATGCATGGGACCAGTTTGAGAGTTTTGCTGCTTATGATGCTTTTACCCGTGCGTGGTTGCTTGCTTGTCGTCGTGTGTTAAAACCTAATGGAACCCTTTGGGTTATCGGATCTTACCATAATATTTTTCGAGTTGGTACGGCATTACAAGATTTAGGTTTTTGGATGCTCAATGATATTATTTGGCGCAAAAATAACCCGATGCCTAATTTCCGAGGGCGACGCTTTCAAAATGCTCATGAGACACTTATTTGGGCTGTGCGAGATCAAAAAGATAAAAAGTATACATTTAATTATGATGCTTTAAAAGCGGCAAACGAAGATCTACAAATGCGTTCAGATTGGCTTTTTCCTCTCTGCACTGGAGCTGAACGTTTAAAGGATGATTCAGGGCGTAAATTACATCCAACACAAAAACCGCAAGCGTTATTAGCGCGTATTATTATGGCTTCTAGTAAACCTGGTGATGTTATTCTTGATCCGTTTTTTGGTTCGGGAACAACAGGTGCTGTTGCCAAGCTTTTAGGGCGTGATTTTGTTGGGGTTGAACGCGAGCAAGATTACATTGATGCGGCATGTGAAAGGATTGCGGCGGTTAAACCTTTAGGACAACCAGAGCTGGCGATTTTAGATAGAAAAAAAGCAGAACCGCGCATAGCATTCAACAGTTTGCTTGAAGCAGGTTTACTTTATCCTGGAGAAGTTCTTTATGATCGAAAAAAGCAAGTATCTGCTATTGTAAGAGCTGATGGTACGATTATGCATGGTGGTGAAGCGGGTTCAATTCACGCAATGGGAAGAAAGGCTCAAGATTCGCAGAGTTGTAATGGTTGGACATTTTGGTATTATGAGGAAAATGGACGGTTAAAGTCCATAGATCATTTAAGAATGATCATACGTTCACAAATGTTAAAAACGGGTGTTTTATGAACTAAGCTGATCGCTTCATTCTATTAATCACCAATGTACCTGATCTCGATTGGGATGGATGCAAGCGCGTTTTATGCTTTTCTTAGATATTTTATATTGAAATACTCACCTCGCTTGTAAGCGGCAAGCGAGTATTTTTCGCTTCTTGTAGAAAAAATTAAAACGAGAAATTTCTACTCTATGTTCTGATTTTAGTTCCAAAATAGTAAAATTTCAATATAATCTTATAAAAATGAAATATCAGAATTAAAAGGTTCATTCAGAAGTTCAAAATTAAGTGCTTTTTTGTACGTGCATCTATAAAGTGCGTAAAATATATTGATTTATCAAGATAATTTAGCGCAACTCATATTGAATTGCCCTCGGAATATCGTCAAACTCTTTTATTTCAAACCTGTTTCATATTGAATCAATAAAAATTACTTACTTGCATGTCATAAGCGGGGTTGGCGTGTGAATAAAAATTGTTAAAGAAAGAACTAAAAGTACCTCTTATGAACCGTTTCAAGTGCCAAGGGTGTCGTAGGGGGTGGGTAAATATAACGATGGTGCCGATTTGCTTCTTCATAAGCGAACAAAGGACAGATCCTGAAATTTAAATCTAAGATTTCTATTCCTTCTTAATTCTCATTGATAGAAAAAATGAGACATTCTACGTGTTTAAATTTTTCTTTGTAAAGATTAAGAAATGGTCATTAGGGATACAAAAGTCTCCATTAGCAAACATGTTTACGAATAAACAAGGTTATTTAAATCTGAAAGAATTGGGAAGTGCTACGGAAATGGCTTTTTTCATAACAGTAGGGAGCGCTTCTTTGGCAAGATGTTGAATGTTGCACCACCAACCATTTTCACAATTCATTTCATGAATATCTTCAGTATAGTAGACATCGAGTTTTAGAGAAAAATGAGTAAAAACATGCGTAATTTGCCCTTTGAATTGCCAATTGGCAGGAAAGGGGGCGTTTTGGAGCCCATTTTTGTTGTTTATATCAATATTGTTAGGAATTTGGGTCATTCCACCAAGGAGTTTTTGCGTCTGTCGTTTTTCCAAATAAATTTGTTTATTTTTATTAAGAACCACAAAGGCACTACCTGTTTTTGAAGGGCGTTCTTTTTTAGGGGCTTTAACTGGAAAAGACTCCGGTTGTTTCATCTTTGCCGCTTTGCATAAACTTTGAAGAGGGCAGATATAACAAGATGGTTTGCGTGGAGTACAAATGGTTGCTCCCAAATCCATCATTGCTTGAGCAAAGTCGCCAGGACGATTTAAAGCAGTAATTTTTTGTGTTTTTTCTTTAATTTCAGCTTTTGCTTTTGGTAATATTGAAGCGATAGCAAAAAGGCGCGCTATTACACGTTCGACATTACCATCAACCACTGCCACAGGATGGTTAAAAGCAATTGCGGCAATGGCTGCGGCAGTATACTCTCCAATACCGGCTAGAGTTCGCAATTCTTTTACAGATTGTGGAAATTGTCCTGCGTAGTTTTCAACAAGCTGTCTCGCACATTTTTTAAGATTACGTGCGCGTGAATAGTAACCAAGTCCAGCCCATGCTTTCATAATATCATCTTGTGAGGCTATTGCTAAAGAAGGAAGATCAGGCCAAAATTTCAGAAATTTTTTAAAATAGGGCTTAACCGTTTCAACGGTTGTTTGTTGCAGCATGATTTCAGAAAGCCAAACCTGATAAGGATCAGGACGGATACCTTGTCTTTGCTCTTCGGGGGTAATCCGCCATGGGAGGTTTCTATGATTTTGATCGTACCAAGAAAGGAGGTGCGAAGAAATTTCATACATGATTGTTTTCAAGCATAGAGAGATGTAAAATGCAAAAGAAAAAATATTTATTTTGTAATTCTTTTTTTGCTCTTTTATTGTCGAGACCCTGGTGAGGAGTGGATTTTTATTTTGTTGATATTTTATAAATTAGGGAGGCAATTATTTTTAGATAAAACAAATTATTGTAATTGAGTAAACGGTTGAACAATGATCTAAAAATGAGAAAACAACTAAAAAAACGTATCTTTTATTCTCTTTCTGAGACGGTATTCAAAATACTTGATCCCGTTTTGCGCAAACGGACAGGGCTAAATGTAGAGCTTATAGAGCATTGGCCACAAATTGTGGGCCATGATATCAGTGAACATACAATGCCGCTTAAAATTATTTGGAAACGTCGTGCAGATCAAGATGAAGTTTTTCAGCCAGCAACACTTGTTGTCGCATGTGAAGGATTTGCGGCGTTGAAATTAATGCATGAAACAGAGGAATTTCTTCATAAAATTAATGGATTTTTTGGCTATATTGCTATTGATCGCATCAAGATTGAGCAAAGGAGTCTGTCGGTTTTTATGAATCATTTGCCTCTAAAGTCGACTTTGAGTGAACAAGACAAAAAATGCGTGGAGAAAATGCTTGAAGGAATTGAAGATAAAAGTTTACGCCAATCACTTTATAAACTTGGCTGTTGCATTTTCTCGGAAAAAAATAATAAATAGCAAGATATTTTATATATATTTTCTTTAATATATGAGAAAGCATTGGATTCCTATTCGTTTAATACCAACAGAAAAGTATTATTTATGGTAAAATTTCGTTCTTTTTTATCTTTCGGGATAATTTTTCTCTTCATAACGATTGTACAAAATAGTGTAACAGTTGCTTTAGCGCGTGATCTCAAACCAGTGGCAACAGTTGATATGGCTGAGCTTCTCCAATCAAGTAAAGTAAAGGATCGCTTTGAGGGAGAGGCGGATGCACCAGTCATCATTGTTGAGTATGCTTCGTTAACATGTGTTCATTGTGCACATTTTTACAACGATATACTTCCTCAAATTCGTAAAAAATATATCAAAACAGGAAAAGTGAAACTGATTTTCCGAGAATATGCTTTTGATCCTCGGGCAACAGCAGGTTTTATGTTAGCACGGTGTGCACCAGAAGATCGCTATTTCCCTTTTATAGAAGTTTTATTTCAAAAACAAAATGAGTGGGTTTGGGGAAAAGATGCTCTGACACCATTGAAAAAAATTAGCTTAATGGCGGGTTTTTCAGATGAAAGTTTTACTGCGTGTTTGAAAAATCAGACCATTTTAGATGAAGTGAATGCATCTTTTGAGCGTGGTAAAGAACTTGGTGTGACAGCAACGCCTACTTTCTTTATCAATGGTAATAAATATGAAGGTGCTATGAAAGTAGAAGACTTTTTTTCGGTGATTGATAGTTTTCTTAAAAACTGAATCTTAATCTTCTAGAAGATAGATGGTGATGTGGTCATTATCTCTTTTAAGAAGGTTAGGTATTATGCATTTATGAAGCGATCTTTTTTATTTCGCCGATTTTGAATCATTTAAGTTAAGCCTAGGTTGAATGGTGTTTTGATGCTGATATGGGAGGATTTGTACAATGAAAAAATGGGTTTATAGTTTTGGAGATGGAAACGCAGAAGGAAGTGCAAGCGAGCGTAATCTTCTCGGAGGTAAAGGGGCTAATTTAGCAGAAATGAGTAGTCTTGGTTTGCCCGTACCGCCAGGATTTACTCTGACAACAGAAGTTTGTAATTTTTATTACGCACATGACAAATCATACCCAGAAGAGCTACAGGAATCTGTTAAGCAAGCATTAAGACGCGTTGGTGAACAAACAGGACGTGAATTTGGTAATGAGCAAAGACCACTTTTGCTTTCTGTTCGTTCAGGGGCTAGGGCTTCTATGCCAGGAATGATGGATACAGTGCTTAACCTTGGCATGAATGATAAGACTGTAAAAGCTATTGCTTTACAAGCTAATAATGAACGGTTTGCTTATGATAGTTATCGGCGTTTTATCCAAATGTATTCTAACGTTGTTTTGGGGGTAGACCATTCTTATTTTGAAGAGATTCTTGATGAGGTAAAAGAACGCAATGGTTACACTATTGATACAGAAATGACAGCAGATGATTGGAAACATGTTATTGCTTCTTATAAAGCATATATTGAAGAAAAATTAGGAATTCCTTTTCCACAAGATCCTGAACAGCAATTATGGGGGGCAATTGGAGCCGTTTTTTCAAGTTGGATGACAGCACGCGCAGTCACTTATCGTCGTTTACATAGCATTCCTGAAAGTTGGGGAACGGCAGTTAATGTGCAAGCTATGGTTTTCGGCAACATGGGTGAAGATTCGGCAACAGGTGTTGCTTTTACACGCAATCCATCGACAGGAAAAAAAGAACTTTACGGTGAATTTTTAGTTAATGCGCAAGGAGAGGATGTTGTGGCGGGTATTCGAACGCCTCAAAATATTACAGAAAATGCGCGTATTGTTGCTGGTTCAAATAAGCCGTCTTTAGAAAAAATTATGCCTGAGGCTTTTTTGAAGTTATGTCAGATCGCGCAGAAGCTTGAGCAGCATTATCGGGATATGCAAGATCTCGAATTTACCATTGAAAAAGGTAAATTATGGATGCTGCAGACTCGTTCGGGAAAACGTACGGCTCGTGCAGCTCTCAAGATGGCAATTGAAATGGTTGAGGAGGGGTTAATAAGCCGTGAAGAAGCGGTAATGCGTATTGATGCAAAGTCACTTGACCAACTTTTACATCCAACACTTGATCCCAAAGCAGAGCGTTTTGTTATAGGGCGTGGTTTACCTGCTTCTCCTGGAGCTGCAACGGGTGAAATTGTTTTTACTTCGGAAGAGGCAGAAATTGTGTCAGCAGAAGGGCGAAAAGTTATTTTGGTCCGTGTGGAAACAAGCCCAGAAGATATTCATGGTATGCATGCTGCAGAAGGAATTTTAACAACGCGTGGCGGCATGACAAGTCACGCTGCTGTTGTTGCGCGGGGAATGGGAAAACCATGTATTTCTGGTGCTGGTAGTGTGCGGATTGATTATAATACAAATACGCTATTTGCTTCAGGAGAAAGCTTTAAAAAAGGCGATGTTATCACGATTGATGGTGGAAGTGGGGAAATTTTCAAAGGAAAAGTTGCAATGTTGCAGCCTAAGCTTTGCGGAGACTTTGCAAAATTAATGGAATGGGCTGATGGGATGCGACGTATAAGAGTTCGCGCCAATGCTGAGACACCATCTGATGCCCGTATGGGGCGTTCTTTTGGGGCTGAAGGTATTGGTCTTTGCCGTACGGAGCATATGTTTTTTTCTGGAGAACGTATTGTTGCCATGCGTGAAATGATTTTAAGTCATGATGAACGTGGTCGTCGTAAAGCACTAGATAAGCTTTTGCCAATGCAGCGTTCAGATTTTAGTGAATTATTTGAAATTATGTGTGGTTTACCTGTTACCATTCGTTTGTTAGATCCGCCACTCCATGAATTTTTGCCTAAAACGAAAGCAGAAATTCTTGATGTTGCAACAGCTATGGGGGTTTCTGCTGAAGTACTTGCTGAACGTGCTCAGCAGTTACACGAATTTAATCCTATGCTTGGATTACGAGGATGCCGTTTAGCTATTACTTATCCTGAAATTGCAGAAATGCAAGCGCGGGCGATTTTTGAAGCAGCAGCAGAATCTGCCCAAAAATCTGGATCTCCTGTTATGCTTGAAATTATGGTGCCATTGGTTGCTCTTAAATCTGAACTCGATTTTGTAAAAGCGCGTATTGATCAGGTTGCTGAGGAAGTGATGAAAGAAAAGGGAGGTACTATTCAATATATAGTTGGGACGATGATTGAACTTCCAAGGGCAGCGCTTCGAGCAGATGAAATTGCTGAAACTGCTGAATTTTTTTCATTTGGAACAAACGATTTGACACAAACTACTTTTGGGATTTCCCGTGATGATGCTGCTCCTTTTTTGGCAACCTATTTTCAAAAAGGTCTTTTAGAGCAAGATCCTTTCGTATCTATTGACCGTGATGGAGTAGGGGAACTTATTACCATTGCTGCACAGCGTGGACGCTCAAAGCGTGCAAAAATAAAATTGGGAATTTGCGGTGAACATGGAGGCGATCCTGCCTCTATTGCTTTATGTGAAGAAAATAACCTAGATTATGTTTCGTGTTCTCCTTTTCGAGTACCAATTGCTCGTTTAGCAGCAGCTCAGGCCGCAATAGCAAAAAGGATGTAATGGGTTAATATTTTTTGTTGTATAGTTATTACAGAAATAAATTTTTATATATTTTTTATTTTCTTTAATAAAGGGAATAAAAATGCTTCTAAAATGCACGATAAGTTATGTTACGCGAGAAAGTGTTTTTTTAGAGGTTTATGAGAGAAAATATAAAGCAGGATAGACAAAAGATGTATTATTAATCACTTTCTATTGGCGAACCTCTTGATAGAGAGAAACGTGTTATTGTGCAGTCAATTTATGCATTTGCTTTTTTATAGGGGAATGAGCTCCTCACGCAAGATAGAATGCTGCAAACAAATGCATTTTTTTGCATATCATGCTGTTTGAGATAGACATTTCTCAGTAGATGCCCCATTTCACATTGACATTCGTGGAATGGGGATTATGTAAAACTCTCCGTAAGTTTATGAAAATCTTCCCAAAATTTATAAACTCCATTATGCACTACCGTCTTTACACTTATGAAGGAATATCAAAGTTACACAATCTGTTGATTTATAATGATAATTTTTTATTTCTTATATTGAATGAAAGCTGTAAATATCATAAAATCCTCTCATTTCGACTTTTTTTATAATGAATCAATCAAAACCATGTTTTTTGTGTGTTATAGGCGGGATGAGTGTCTGTGGATAAAAAAATAAAGTAAGGATATGCCTTTTATGAATCATCTCAAATGTCAAGAGCTGTCACAAATTGAAGGTAGGTAAATGTGTAATGGTGCCGGCTTGCTTCTTGACAAAAAGCGTAAAGATGATGCGCGGCGCTGGGGCTGCTATTATTATTCACGGGCGTTGTTGCGAAGTGGTCTTGGGTGCTTTAGAGATGTTTTTTAAGAAAGCCCGTGAATGGCAATCCAAGTATATTCCGTTTGGGACATTTTATTTTAGGTGAGGGGGAGTGAGGCCAAAAAGACATGTGATAAATAAAAGCATGAGGCAATAGGTAATCTCCATTAAAGATATTACTTTAGATGTTATTGAAAGGTGTAAAGCTGAATTAAAAGGAAATGGCAAAGATGAAAACTGGTTTTTACCTTAAATTTTCATATTCTTTCCAAATTAGGCTGTTTTCCTGTTTTAAGGAGATTATACAAACAGAGATGCGCAATATTCTTGCCTCCATTTGGCATACAAAAGCTATGACAGCTGAGAGAAGTACTAAACTGTCTTAATATTTGTTTCAAACATACTGCTGCGTTAGGTTTGGATGTTGATTTATAGGCAATACTAAACGCACACGCTCTCTTAGGAAAACAATGTCATAAAACACATAATTTTCCAGCAATAGATTGGAGAGAAGTGCTGGTTTTTTATCAGACACTTTGCGAAACAACAATCATAACACAACTAGCCTTACGTCTACTTATCTTTACAGATGTTTGCACAAATTCTTTGCATCATATTTATAAAGATCAAATTGACGATAATATATGGACAATTCGTGGCTCGATGATATGAAAGGTTTACGTGATACTACAAAAATTTCGTGTTCTTTTATCATCAGAGGCAATAAAAATGGTAGAACGAGCACGTTTGCTATTTTGCAATATTTCTTTTTTCTGCAATCGGTTGTGTTTTTTTTGCAGCAAATTGTACGGCTCAATATGTAATGTGTAAGAAAACCATTCTGATTGATTGAATATAAGAGGGCTTGAGATGAAGGAATGTTTGAGGGGAATATTAAATAAACGAAAGATGAATTATCATTATAAATTAAGAGATTACTTCAATTTAATAAACCAACTTCACGCATTTTCATTAAAATTGTGTGATTAATTTTACCTGTTACAGGAAGATCAAATATTTTTTGAAACTGTTTTAAGGCTTCTATCGTCTTTTGATCTTCTATTCCTGTGACAATAACCTCCTCATTCCCAAAAATATGTAAAGCTTTTTGCACTTGTATAATATCTTCAACAGAAGGCTCTAAAATAGCTTCTTTTAAGTGTGTCATATTTTTTGTATTGTTTGTTTCTATTTCGCTTTGCTTAATTAATATCGCGATTTCATCTGTTGCGGGATTAGATAGAACATTCTTTTGCATTCTCTGAGCAGTTTGCTGTTTCCATAAAGTGATGGCTCGGCGTGTTTTAGGTCCTTCCAGTCCATCTAATGGTCCATCATAAAGGCCTAATTTTGTTAGTTCTTTTTGCTTTTCCAGCATGCTTGCTGATTGAGAGGGTAAAGGTGAATTTGTGTGGTTCTGACTTTGAGAATGTACAGAAGTTACACGGGAGAGTTCTTGTGATTTTTCTTCTTTTTCCGATAAAATAGAGCTCTTACCTATACTTTGAACAGAGGAAAATTTCATTTGAGTTAAAATATTTTGATGCGTTGTCATTTGCAAAAATAAAGCATTAAATGAAATAAATAAAAAACTAATGCTAAAAAGAAGAGATCCAACAAAAAATAAAGTATTTTTTCTTGTATAGAAATAAAGAGTTTTTACACTCCAAAAAATAAAATGAAAAATTATAAGAAGAAGCGTTATAACAATACTACTATAGTATTTACGGTGTTTTACATTTTTTTTTCGGTATGTCTTTCGTTTTGTTGCCATTACTTTTATTTTCAGTTGCGTTTATTTTTTACAAAGAAACAAATATAAATTAGGAAACGAATATGAATCAGTTCTTATTTTCAGACAGCGAAAAGTGCATTGACATTATTGATTTTCCTTTCAAACTCCTAGAATGAGCGGCTTCATTATATCAATTTATAAGTTGATAAATCAACAAGAGTTCTTATCAACTTTTATTCATTTCATTTTATTTTATATAAATCTTTAATGTGTATAAAGAGAGCACCAAATGATTAGCATTCAAGATCATTTTGGTGTTTGCAAACTGCATTATCACATATAATTATCTAAACAATAATGCCACGTTATTCTTCATTTTGGGGCATATGTTTGGCTATTATTTAAACTAAAATTGAAAATATTTGCCTATAACACTAAAAAGATGACAATCATTATCTATTCTTTATAATTTACATATAGATGGTTACTTATCCATAAACGGTTTGGTAAGAATAATTATCTATCAATATTATTATATTTTTGTATAAATTCCTTCTATTAAATAATTTTCATAAGTATCAATTAAATTGATGTTTACAATGTTATAGAAAAAAACTGGTTTGAGATGTAATCATAAGAGATGCAGTTATTTTTTTGATGTTTTTATCGACATGTTGACTATTTTTATAACATTCCAGTAAAAATTTTATAGATAATATAAATATTTTATCGACACTAGAATCAGAATAACAGAGTTTACTCTTGTTAGCCTTTTCAACTAAGCTAAGATGGTGGATTATTATTTAAAATAATTATGTACACAACATGATTATCTCTCTCATTTTTTATCATAGTATGTTTATTAACATGACCAGCTTGTAAGTGTATAATTTTGATGTTAATTTTTTACTGAATAGACAATGTATCCCATTTTATACAGCGGAATTGTGCCATATTTATAAAAAAGCCAATGATATAGATCCAATACATGAATACTCAATTTTATAAAAAGTACATTTTATAAATTGTTTATAAAGCAACGGTGGATAAAATGCTTCTTTTATTGTATTTACCACTGCGGTACATTGATTATCCATGATACGTTTTTTAATCAAATTATCATTTTTTTTATTTTTTATTTTTGTCATTGTTTCATTTTTTGTAGCAGATCCAAGCAGTAATCATTCTTCTATCCCCCAAAATAATGAGACAACAACGAGCGATGTGATTGTTGCTTTTAAGGAAGCCTTAAATGACTTAGGCGCATTTTGTGACCGTAATATAAAAACCTGCAAAGTAGGAAAATCCTTTTTAAGTTCACTTGGCGAGCGCGCATATTACGGTGCAAGAGCTGCTTATGAATATTTAGGGAACATATTAGGAAACAAAAATAATATCAGAGACTTTCCCTAATGTTTCTTACAAAATCGAAATACAAGAGTTTTTACAAAACCATGCAATGTTATCTTGAAATAAGGATTTTTAACGTTCTTCGTGTTATTTATGTTAGGAAGAATAAATATTTATTTTTTATAAGTGTATTCAAGAATGATTATTCAAACGAAACAGGACTAAAATAATGGCGGACACAATCGGTAATATTATAGATAACTTTTCGCTTTTGGATAATTGGGAAGATCGTTATCGTTATGTCATCGAGCTTGGCTATGAATTGCCACCTTTTCCGGAAAGCGCTCGAAACGATGCTCACAAAGTTCCTGGTTGTGTTAGCCAAGTGTGGCTTTTATCTTCACGTAATAACTCAGAAGATCCAATATTGACGTTTCAAGGTGATTCCGATGCTCATATTGTGCGTGGACTCATTTATATACTTCTTGCTTTTTATTCAGGCAAAAAAGCTTCTGAAATTCGCAATTCTGATGCTCAAGAGCTCTTTGAAAAACTTGGTTTAAATGAAAATCTTACACCACAACGATCAAATGGTCTGAAATCAATGATTAAACGGATTCGTAACGAAAGCTATATGTAATACCTTTGGTAGAAATTGCTATATATACAAAAGCTTCACACAAAACATGTATACTAAAATAAACTTTATACATGAAACCATTTTTTCGCAAAATAAGATTATTTAGTTTTTTTCCGTTTGCTTTTGCGTCCAAGCCCCATTTCTTTGGCCAAAGCCGATCGTGTTTTTGCATAATTAGGCGCTACCATAGGATAAGAACTATCTAACTGCCATTTTTCACGATATTCCTCTGGCAACATTCCATAATGTGTCATGAGATGACGCTTTAGAGATTTAAACTTCTTTCCATCTTCAAGGCAAATGAGATAATCAGGAAATACTGAACGCTTCGGATTAACGGCAGGCCTTTGTTTTTCAACTTCGACTTCTGTTAACTCTAGATTCCCTGCTTTACGAAAAGCAGCATGGACATCAGCAATTAAACTTGGCACTTCAGTCGGTCGAATAGAATTATTACTCACGTAGGCAGCAACAATATCAGCAACCAATGTAATAACTAAATTGCTTTCAGTCTCTAAGACTGCACGATGTTCCATTCTTGTTTCCTTTAATTTAAAATTGAGTAATTCAAAATCGAGATATAGTGCATATACTCATGATATAAAGATCTCATGCACATGAGTTTCATATTGTACAAAAATCTTTTTTGTCAATTCAATTATTCTATAAAATTGCCAAAACACAAAAAAATCAAATAAATACCCATTTTTTGTCATAATATACAATAAGAAAAACGAAATTATTACATGATAAAATATATTTTTACCCTATAACATATCATACATAATATATAATACATCACAAATATAAAAAAATATATGATAAAATTTATTTATTTTTTTTGAGAACGTAAAAATAAAATTACTAATTATAAAAATATAATATATAAATTATTATATTTTGTTTTGAATACTTATAGTTTAGTAAGTTTATGTTTAATAAGTTTTAAATTTATTTTTATTATTTATATTTATAAAATTTAATAATAAAAAAATACTATATTATAAATATGACATAATAGTATTGTTTATAATATAAAACTATTCGTTAAAAGGAGATGGAACATTTTTATTTTTTATACAGTAATAATAATATTTTAGATATATTTATTCCTTTCTGTAAAATTATGCGATTATACTGTTTCAAAAAAAATCAATTCTTTTTCTAATAGTTTAATTGTTTTACCCGTCACTTTCATTATAAAAGTGGTATTATATCCCTAGAAAACAATAGCTGTGATATGTAATGAACAGAAAGGTATTAGTTTTAAAAATTATCATGGTGCTATTTTTGCAAGTGAATAGAACTTATAGATTTTTACACTTTCATCAATCATTGTGATTCTAACATATAAACGAAGCTATTAACATATTTTAATATAGGATTGTGTATGACTCGCACTTTTGCAATTCCTCCCAAAGCATCTAGAATCACTCATAAGGAAATATATCATGGTATTTTTCGTGATGATCCCTATCATTGGCTACGTGCGTCTAACTGGCAAGATGTTTTTAAAGATCCTAACTGTCTTGACCCCAATATTCGACAGCATCTTGAAAAAGAAAATGCTTATCAATCAGCTCAAATGGCTGATACAAAACCATTACGAGATTTGCTTTTTACAGAAATGAAAAACAGGATCCAAGAGAATGATAGTTCTGTTCCTATAAAACATGGTCCTTTTGCTTACGGATTCTCTTATGTTACCGGAGGCCAACAGCCACATTATTTTCGGACACCAAGGAATGGCGGAGAAAAAAACGTGTACCTTAATGGTGATGTCTTGGCAGAAGGCAAAGAATATTTTAAATTTGGTTCAGTTCAAGAATCTCCTGACCATACACATGTGGTATGGACCTATGATGACAAAGGATCAGAATTCTATACAGCTAAAATTCGTAATTTTGAGACATTGTCTGACTGTACGGACACAATTACTGATACATCTGGTCAAATTGTATGGGATGCTAGGTCTGAAGGTTTTTTCTATACTAAGATGGATAAAAACCACCGACCTTCAGAGCTCTATTATCACCAATTAAACACAGATCAATCACAAGATAAGCTTATTTTTCGTGAAGACAATCCAGGTTTTTTCTTAGATGTAAGCGGTTCTAAGCTTAATGATGTTATTTATATTAATATTCATGATCATGAAACATCCGAGATCTGGTTAATTCCTGCTGAGGCACCTTTTACTGTTCCCCAATGTGTACGGAAACGACAACAAGGTATTGAATATTCACTTACAGAGGGTGGTGATGTCTTTTATATTCTAACCAATTTAGATAATGCAAAAGATTTCAAAATTATGGTAGCGCCATATACATCTCCACAATCAGAAAATTGGTCTGAGTTTGTCCCACATCAGCTTGGGTGCCTAATATTATCCCATGATGCTTATCAAGATTTTCTTGTCTGGATCGAACGTTTTGAGGGGCTTCCACGTATAAAAGTAATGGAACGTACCACTAAACAAGTTAATTCCATCGCTTTTACTGAAGAGGCTTATTCTTTAGGTCTGCAAGGAGTTGCAGAATATAACAGTCCAACTATTCGTTTTTCCTATTCGTCTATGACAACACCTGATCAAGTGTTTGATTATGAGATGAAAAGTTGTAAACGAATGCTTTTAAAAACGCAAATAATTCCCTCTGGGCATAATAAAGATGCATATGTAACACGACGGATTATAGCAATAGCAGACGATGGTGAGAAGATTCCTATTTCACTTTTTTACCACAAAAACACTCCCCTTGATGGTGGTGCGCCTTGTCTGCTTTACGGTTATGGTGCTTATGGGATTTCTATTCCTGCCAGTTTCAATAGTAATGTACTTTCTCTAGTAAACAGAGGTTTTATTTACGCTATTGCTCATATTCGCGGAGGAAAAGAAAAGGGAGTAGAGTGGTATGAGAAAGGAAAACATCTCTTTAAGCACAATACATTTACAGATTTTATTGCTTGTGGGCGTTACCTTGTAAACAATAAATTCACTTCTCACAACCGGCTGATTGCCCATGGTGGTTCAGCAGGGGGGATGTTGATGGGAGCCATTGCCAATATAGCTCCCCAGGATTTTGCTGGGATCGTAGCGAATGTGCCTTTTGTTGATGTCTTAGCGACAATGTTAGATGCTTCATTGCCACTCACACCTCCAGAATGGGGCGAATGGGGGAACCCTCTTGAATCAGAAGAAGATTATAAGCTTATTGCTTCCTATTCCCCTTACGATAATGTCAAAGCTCAAAACTATCCCCCTATACTTGTGATGGCAGGATTAACAGATCCTCGTGTAACTTACTGGGAGCCTGCAAAATGGGTGGCAAAATTACGAGACCTAAAAACAGACGATAATGCAGTTTTATTACGTATTAATATGGATTCAGGGCACGCTGGTGCAGCTGGACGTTTTTCAAAGCTAGAAGAAGTTGCCTATATCTATGCATATATTCTAAAGATAGCAGGAAAAGACTTTTGCTAATCCATAATACTTCTGTATGAAAGTCTCCGATAATTTATTGGATTATAGAGACTTTCATACACTAAAAAGTTATCTAGATAGTTTAAAATTCACATTCTTCATAAAGTTCTAAAACATAGTCCCAATTAATTAAATGGTCTACAAAGGATTCGAGGTACTTCGGTCGAGCATTGCGATAATCAATGTAATAGGAATGTTCCCACACATCGACACCCAAAATAGGGCGAGCATTGTGCACTAAGGGATTTTCACCATTAGGGGTTTTCATAATTTCAAGCTTGCCATCTTTAACAGCAACCCACGTCCATCCAGAACCAAATTGGGCACTAGCAGCAGCAATAAAATCAGCGCGGAATTTGTCATAACCACCTAGATCAGCGTCAATAGCTTTTGCTAACTTTTCAGGAAGTTTTTGGCCACCACCATTTTTTTTCATCCAAAGCCAAAAGTGGTTATGATTGTAATACTGCGCTGCATTATTAAACAAACCAATATTTTTTCCAAAACTTTTTTTAACAATATCTTCAAGGCTTTCATTTTCTAAGCCTAACTCTTTCACAAAATTATTGGTGTTGGTAAGATAAGCAAGGTGATGCTTATCATGATGATATTCAAGTGTTTCGCGTGACATATAAGGCGAAAGGGCATCGTAATCATAAGGCAACGGGGGCAATTCAAAAGCCATTTAAAAATCTCCTCGATTCTAATTGTTAAGCTTATTTCATAAGCCTAATTTGCCATTTACCGAATTTAAAAGCAAATGTTGAATACCTAGTTTGTATGAAATAGTTTTAATGTCTCTCTTTTTGTAAAAGAAGCTTTTAGGAAATGTATATTCATCAATCAAAAAGGGTATTGGTCTACATAAAGATTGCTTCTGAAGATTTTTTACATCTATGAGCGGGTAATGAATATCATTATCTTTTGAATAAAAAGTAAATGGAAATAGCTATTATTCCTTGTTTTTGTATATCTATTTTTTCAAATACCATATAAAATGTTTTTAATTTTTGCAAAACTCTTCCAGTTTATTGGTGTATCATAATGTTTTCAACAGAATATTAAGTGTTATTTTTTAGGAAATATTTTTCAATGTGCTTGATTTTATTTTATGGTGCTACCCATGAATAATATAATGTAAAAATTAGTGGACATTACCATCTTTATGCTTAATGCAAGAGCACAGCAGCACTATCATACACTTACCGGTTGCCAATGTGGTGACAGCTTTTTTCTTAAATTGAGCAAGATGAGATTTTAATATATCAAGAAAATTAAATCATATGCAAATTTATTAGATACATGAGTAAACTGAAAGATTTTCATGTTCTGTTCCTAAGACATCAATACAAAGAGCGAAATAATTGGTGGATAAATGGTTGCTACTTATGTTAAAATCACAATTGTATATCGTTTCTGCTACGAATTTGTATCGATGGCAATGCCATACAAGACTCAGAAATTTTATGATAAAAAAGTAAGGTCTTTGATTTTCAGATATTGCGTCCAATCACAGGAATCGCTATAAGGTGCAGGAGTCGCTATAAAGCGTGTTTTTTGGGGTATAGCCAAGCGGTAAGGCACCGGTTTTTGGTACCGGCATTCCCTGGTTCGAATCCAGGTACCCCAGCCAATTTTAGTGAAATGAATCAATCATAAACTTGAGAAATCATAGACTTGAGAGTGGATTAAACCTCTTATATTATCTTTAGCCATTCATATCGGATTGGTTAGAGGGGAAATACGCGTCTGTAGCGGAGTGGCTCTTACTATAACTATAGTCAAAATAGTTATTTTAGGGATTTTTCTTTATAAGAGTGGGGCTTAAATGGTTTATGCGCACTTGCTTTAGAAAAACTATTTGGATGGATTTTGCGCTCTATAGCAACACCAGCGTGCAATTTTTCGTATTCCACCATCTTCATTACGTCGTACAGCATAACAATAACGCTGATCAGGAAATATATTTCGTTGCATATCACGTACAATATGAGCAGTATGGCCATAAGGTGCTACACAATCAATAAACCATACGTATTTTCCATTTTGCCAATTGGCATCGGGTAAAAATTCTCCCTTTTCAAGCATAGATTGATGATTTTTCTCATCTAAAAAAGCCCAAGTGATAAAGGCGCAAAATTCTCCACGTTCATTTTTATAGAGCTTGTATTGCCCAGTCTGTAAAGCTGGACCTAAGTTTCGGTCTATATCCCAAATTCGCCAGCGGCGGTATAAGGGAGATGTAAGCATTAAAACAACCATGGCACCCAAAGCCGTAAGAGGATCTATGAGTGATGGTGATGGATTTTCATTTACAGACATTATCTTTCCTTTAGGGACTGTTCTAAAATTTTGGTGATAGGTTCAAAGAAATAAGAAATGAGACGCCGTTTTGAGGTAATGACATCCGTTGTTACAGTCATGCCAGGGATAAATTTAAATTGTTTGTTATTCAAAGTGATATGATCTTGGTCAATTTTGATTAAAACAGCGTAGACACCATTAATTTCTTTATTATAGCGTGCTGTAGCGCCTACATTAACGACTGAGCCGTGGATAACACCGAAACGTTCAGGCGGAAAGGCAGAAAACTTGATGTAAGCACGTTGGCCCTTTTCTAAAAAACCAATATCTCGATTATCAAAAAATGCTTCAATAATGAGACCGCCCGCACCAGGGACAATGCGCATGAGAGTTTTACCAGCCTCTACAAAGCCACCCAAAGTATGGGTACTTAAATCATCGATACGTCCATCAACAGGTGCATAAAGTGATAAGTGGTCAAGATGGTATTGAGTGCTATCAAGCTTTGCTTTTAATCCTTGAAGATTCAGTTCTGTTTCACGCGAAAGTTGCCGATAGCGGGCGATTTCATCGGAAATGAGACTTTTCCGTTGTTGGCGGAGGGTATTTATTTCGGCGGCATTTTCTTCCAAATGTCTTTGATTGGTTAAAATTTCATGCTCGACATTTTTAAAGTCATGTAAACGCTCTAAGTAAACGGCTTGGCTAATGACTTTTGTTTCCATCAGGCTTTTTGCAGCTTTTAATTTTCCTTGGCTTAATTGACGATCATCTTCCAACCTATCTAATTGCGCATGTTGTGTTGCACCGCTGCGCTCGACGCGGTCCGCTTGTGCTTTTAGCGCTCTTAATTTATCTTGGAGAGATTGAAGGGTAGCGCTAATGAGTTTTTCCCCTTCTATTCTTGCAGTCGTGTTGCCAGAAGGAGGAGCTGGCAGATAGGCAAGCCCTTTGGTCACAAAATCTTTATCCAAAGGATCACTTTCATGCAAAGCTGTTAAAATAGCTGTTGCGATTTGTGCTTGAAGAGTTTGTTGCGCGATATCTGCTTGAACACGTGCGCACTCATTGAGGGCTTCACGGGGATCTAATTGAATAAGGAGATCCCCTTGATGAACAAATTGCCCTTCTTTTACAAGGATTTTTTCAATGCGTCCTGTATTTTGCGCTTGGACAAGCTGAACATAGGTGGTGGGAATAACACTTCCTTGCCCCCGTGCAACAATCTCTGTTTTTGCGATAAAGCTGCCGATCACAATAAAGAGAAATAAAGCAATCAAAACAGCAACCACCATATGAAGCGTTGGTGACAAAAGGCGCAAATAAGGAGCTTTATCTGCCATTTTTTGCCTCCAAATCAGTAAAGTTTAAGACGGTTGCATGCTGAGGAAAGAGGTCACTTTTGTGGGTAATAACAAGAACAATACGATCTTGTGAAAATTTATATAAATGCTCAACAATTTGTGCACTGACAGCGTCATCCAATGCGGAAGTAGGTTCATCCAAAATAAGAAGGCTTGGGTTTATCAGAAAAAAACAAGCCAAAGCCAAGCGTTGGCGCTGACCACCTGATAAAAAACCACCTTGCTCTCCTACTTGAGTATGGAGTCCTAGAGGTAATTGAGCAATCAAATCATGGCAAGCACTAATATATAGTGCAGCGTCGATTTCATCTTTAGTGGCATCTGGTTTTGCAAGAAGCATATTCTCAAGAATGGTTCCGGAAAAAAGGCAAGGATTTTGAGGAAAATACGCGATAGTTTCACGCACGCTACGGACATCAAAATTCTGTAAAGGTTGGGCGTTAATCAATATCTTTCCGCTTGTTGGGGGGGAGAGTCCACAAAAGAGCTTCGCCAAGGTTGTTTTTCCGCACCCTGAAGGACCAAGTAACATAATTGGTTGCCCAGGTTGTAAACAGATATCAAGATGATTGATAATGGACTTATCTCCATAAGAAAAACAGAGATCGTTGGCTTCAAGATGAGGAGGAGCACTGAGTTGAAGAGGCGGTTTTTCTTCTTCCCATTCTGGAGGGGAGTTAAGAATATCGCCCAAACGAAGACGAGAGATTTTCAAATGCTGCCATTCTTCCCATAGGGATGCAAGGCTTAAGATAGGACCAGAAACATTGCCTGCAAGAAGATGAAAGGCAATAAGATAATAAAAATAGTGAAAAGATCACCAAAAATATGGCTCATGGCTCCATTGAGAAGATGCAATTTACTGGTTGTAAGGCTTTGATCCAGACTACGTGCTAGAGTTTCTTGCATGCGTACCGTATGAGCAGCTTCTTTTACGTGTGCTTTAATGGCTTCAAGATTGGTAAAACTTTCAATAAGGCACGATTTATGGACAGCTTGCAGAGTGAAAGAACGGCGTAATTGGCGGCGCAAGAAGGGACCGACCAACGCTAAAGAACCCATTTGTAAAGGTAAAATGATAAGGACAATGAAGGTCAGTTTCGGACTAATGGAAAAGAGTGCAACAATATAAATAATGGCAAAGAGAACATTTAGCACAGTTGTGGTGATGGTTCCTGTTAAAAAACCGCGAATTGTATCAACCTCTCCAATACGTGAAAACAATTCTCCCACTTGCCAACGGCGTAAAGTGGGCAAAGAGAGACTTAAAAGATGGGTATAAATGCGCCGTCCAAATTCTAGCGTAAGCCGATTGGCTAAATAAGCTCCTAAATAACCTGATAGAGTGCTAAGAGCTGTGCTAAACAGCATGATAGCAACCATCAAGACAACGATAGCATAGAGACTTTCAATACGCTGAAAAGGGAGAATACGGTCAATAATCGCTTGAAAAATAAAAGGATTTACCAAGCCCAACAAACGCAAAACAACAGCAACGCAACTGAGTTCGATGACATAATAAATATATTTCTTTGTTGTTCTTGTAAACCAAGAGAAGGCTACAGGTTTTTCTTGTGAATGACTCATTTGATTTTATGATTTTGTTTAAGAGAAAGAGCGATGGATGTCGCATATTTAAACAGTATTGTAAATAGTATTATTACTCAACAAAATATACATTTTGTATGAATATAATATAAACATAATGTATTTATTATTTATACAGTATTTTTATTATTATTTTTACAACTTATGTTTGACTTCTTATAAAGTAAGAAGTAAAGAATTTCTCACTGCATCATTATGATACAGTATTTTAAATATATATAATGGATAATAAAAAGGGTAGTTCAAGCTCATCGCATGATTCAAGTAGTAGTTCACATCCAAAAAGTTGGCTTTTTCCAGAAGAAGATGATTGTAGCGCAGGTGCTCATTCCCAAGCAGCAGGTGCAGGTGGCATCGTAGGAGAATTAATAGGAGGTATTGCTGGTGCAGTTGGAGGTCTTTTTTCTGGACCCGGAGGTGTTGGTTCTGGCTTTGTCAATGGAGCAATAGGAGGTGGACTAGCAGGAGCTGGTGACGCTGTGGTAGATAAATACAATAAATGCTATACGGCACCAAGGTGTGAAACAAGCGATTATGTTGAAGCAGCTGCCATACACGGAGGCATAGGAGCAGCAAGTGGTGCATTATTGGGGCCGGAAGTAGCACTAGCAGGCGGATTAGGAGGAGCTGCTAACGGTTTGATAGATAAGTACAATGAATGCCATCCGAATCCAAGTTGTGAAGCAGGCGATTATGTCGAATCAGCAGCCATAAAGGGAGGCGCAGGAGCATTAATTGGTTTATTAAGTGGTCCGGAAGGAGCAGTCGCAGGCGGAGTAATGGGAGCTGTTAGCGGTTTGATAGATAAGTACAATCAATGTCATCCGTAAAGTGGAGGGACATTGTTTCTAATTTATTTAGAAAATAGCTAGTAAGATATTTCTGAGATCAGTGATATTGTAAACATACTTTAAAGCTATGGCTAAACTGATTTCAGGGATATTTTTGTGTGTAATAATAGATATTTTATTTTGGATTTTTTTGTTATGAATACTTTTACTGGCTCCTTATTGGCAACGTTTATATGTGGATTTTTAATGTTCTCTTACAATAGATTTAAAGGTGAGAACTGGAGTATAAAAAGGACAATATTATCAACAATTATGTTTTTTATATTATATTATGCTGGAAATTTATTAGTTAAATATATGGGAATTTTATAAATATTGTTTATATATAAAATTATACTTAATTAAGTTAAGTTTATTATTTGAATTATACTTTCTATATATATTAAAGACTTCATAAAGTAGATGAAATTTCAGTCTGGATTTTTTGTTATGCATACTTTTACTAGCTCCTTAGTGACAGCAATTGGATTTGGACTTTGCATGTTTTCTTACAATAGATTTAAAGGTGAGAACTGGAGTATAAAAAGGACAACATTATCAACAGTTAGGTTTTTTATATTATATTATGCTGCAAATTTATTAATTGAATATATGGGAATTTTAAAATAATATAAAATAAAGTTGTTATCAGTATTTTATTATTTATTATAATTTATATATTTTTACAAATTATAGTTTATTTTTTGCTAAATAGCATGCTCATCACATAATTCAATTAGTAACTCACATCCAAAAAGTTGGCTTTTTCCAGAAGAAGATGATTGTAGCGCAGGCGCTCATTCCCAAGCAGCAAGCGCAGGCGGCATCGTAGGAGCATTAGTAGGAGGTGTTGCTGGTGTGCAGTCGGAGGTTCTATTGCTAAACTAGGAGGTGCAGGTGCTGGCTTTGTGAGTGGAGCAGTAGTAGGTGGACTAGAAGATCTGGTGACGCCATGGTAGATAAATACAATCAATGCCATCCGAATCCAAGTTGTGAAGTAGGCGATTATGTTGAATCAGCGGTCATAAAGGGAGGCACAGGAGCATTAATTGGTTTATTAAGTGGTGTCCGGAAGGAGCAGCCGCAGGCGGAGTAATGGGAGCTGTTAACGGTTTAAAAGATAAGTACAATCAATGCCATCCGTAAAATGGAGGGAGGCTGTTTCTAATTTATTTAGAAAATAGCTAGTAAGATATTTCTGAGATCAGTGATATTGTAAACATACTTTAAAGCTATGGCTAAACTGATTTCAGGGATATTTTTGTGTGTGATAATAGATATTTTATTTCGGATGTTTATTATGTATATTGGTGATAATATTATTTCACTATTAATGAGTAATGTTTTTGATGTGTTGTATTCAATATTTATTTTTATATTTTTATTTGCATTAATTTATAGATACAGTGGTGACAGTAATTTATAGATACAGTGGTGACAGTTGGAAAAATAGTATAAAGGAATCGCTTAAGACATTTGTTTTGTTCTTTTTGTTCTTTTTAGCATTTTTTTTATTTATTTTTCTTTTAAATATATTAGATATTAGTATTTATATTTAACTTATTATAAAAACAAATTTCATTTAAATAAGTTTATATTATTTTTAATTATATATATTATGTTTTGACTTTCTTATTATGTATAATTTAAAAATTTTTTCTTATATACTTAGATTAAGAAGTTGAAAAGAATATAAAATTAGATTTATTTGAGTTAAGTTTATTATTTATAGAATTCTAAATTTCTATCTATATCTCTATATATATAAAATCATTCGTAAAATAGATAAATTATTTTAAATTAAAATATTATTATATATGATATGTTTTTTATCAGGTTAAATAAGATTTATTTTTAGTATTTGTTTTATATCTATGTAGACTTTTTACATTTCAGAAAATGAGCTGACTTAGTTAAAAAGAGATAGAAAAAGCAACATTCTATACGAAAATTCTATTTTTTGTTATAGATTGTTTGCGTATCTATAAATTTATGTAGCTATAAGTTTATAATCAAATTTGCTAAGTTTATTTGTTTTACAGAGTTTTTTCTTAAAAAGCACGAATTGTATTAATCTTTCCAATACGTGAAAACAGTTCTCCCATTTGCTAATGGCGTAAAACAGGCAGGAGAGCCTTAAAAGATGGGTGTAAACGCGTCGTCCAAATTCTAGCGTAAGCCGATTGGCTAAATAAGCCCCTAAGTAGCTTGATAGAGTGCTAATAGCCGTGCTAAACTGCATGCTAACCATCTTAATTGTATCGTTCTGATATGTTTTTTTACAAAATATAAAGGGGGATTTATATGTTTGGTTCATTTAGTTCTAGTTTTTCTAATGGTTGGTCTCATGTTTCTAATACGTGGTCAAATATTTCATCAATGAATTTTTCAAGCAGTGGATCACGACCTGGGTGTACTGTTGGAGATTATCTCTCGACAGCACATTCATCGGGATTAGTAGGATATCATATAGGACAGACTGGTGGAGTAATTATAGGAGGTGTCGCGGGAGCATTCGGAGCAGGAGCGGGTACGTTGGCAGGAGCGGGAACTGGTGGTGCAATTGGTTCTGGTGTTGGCTACGGTCTTGGAGGACTTGTGGGGATAGGTTTTCGGTATAATGTATGCTATTAAGTTATAATATTTTAATATATATTTAAAGTTATAGTAATATTATAGACATATTTTAATAAATATGTCTATAGGTGTTTATAGAGTATATTTCATTAATAAATTGATTTATATTTTAATTTGGAAATTTTATGTGTTATGTATATTTTAAGTATCTTTTCTGAATTATTTTTTACAGTTTGTTGTTTAAGTATATTTATATCTTTGTTTGAATTGTATTATGTCTCTAAGGGATACGATGAAAAAAATATTAAAAAAAAATCATTAATAAGAATAATTTTATTTTTTAGTGTGTTCTTTATTTTGTTTTATTTAGTTAAGTTATTTGTAAATTAATATATTGTTTAACTAGTTTTTATATATCATAATATTATGTATTAAATTATTTAATTAATTGGAAAATATTATGGGAGATATTTTATTTAATATTAAAAATGCATTACTTGCAACAAACATTTTTTTAATTTTAAGTATACTTTTTTATAAATTACAATTTCCTACTTGGAAAAAATCTATTAAATTGGGGGTAGTTATAATTATTATATACTTTATAATATATTTTGGACTTTATTATTTAATAAATGATATTAATATATAAAATATTTGATGTGTTTTATCTTTATTTATAAGTATTTTACTAATGTAAATATAATCTTATGTAAAAATAAAATTAGATAAATTATATTTTATAATTTTATTATTAACTATTTTAGTGGTTATTATTAATGTGGGAAGATTTTAGTCATTTTATTGTAAATATATTACTTTCAATAATAAGTGTAATTACAATAATATATTATTTATTATTGCAAAATAAATATAAAAATTATAATACGAAAGAATATAAAAGAAATATATTATTATTTATAATAAGCTTAATTTTTATATTAATTTTTATAATATTTTTTATGAATATATACTATAAAATTAATTTATTTAATAGTGTATTAAATATATTTAAATAAAATATTAAACCATTTTAATTGTATCTCTCTAATACATTTTTTAATAAACAAGGAGGTTTTATATGTTCCTAATACGTGGTCAAATATTTCATCAATGAATTTTTCAAGTAGTGGATCTCGACCTGGGTGTACTGTTGGAGATTATCTCTCTGCAGGATTGTCAATGGGACATATCGGACATATCGGACATGATATGGGAGTGGTAACTGGTGGACTTATGGGGTGGTCAGTTGGAGGACCAATAGGCGCTGCGGAAGGTCTAATGTTAGGAGGAAGAGTTGGCACTGGAGTAGGATTTGCTACAGGTGTAGGAAATACACTCTATGGATGTTATCGCTAATATAAAAATCAGCAGATATTTCTAAAATGAACAAGCTTGTAGGCATAATTATGTGTCTACAAACTTGACAGGAAGGTTTAGGTGTATAATTTTACAAAATTATATATTTAATTTGGATTTTTTTTATGAATGAGCTTATTAGTATTATTGTAGAATTATTATTTTCTATAGGTGCTTTATTTATATTTTTCTATACATTGTTTTCATGTTATAAATCTAAAGGTTATAGTAAAAAAGAAATTGTGAAAAAAATTTTTTCACAACATTTTTTTTCATTATATTTATTATATTACTTTCTATAACATTTTTTATTTGTATAAATTATTTATATGAACAATGACTATTTATTATCTTTATATAATAATGTTTTGATATGAGTTTTATAATAATTTATTTAATATTAAACTTTTAAAAATATTTACTGATTACAGTTAGACAGAGGCTTTAATATTAACATTATTATCAATATTTCTGTTTTTTATTTCCTATTTTTTTAATTTTTTTCATTATTTCAAGAATGGTTAGGTTTGAGAATATTATCTTTTGTATAAGAATTTTTAGTTTATAGCTTTGAAAAGTGATTGTTTGCTTATGTATCATAATGTATTGAAAAATAAGCAATTTTTGTGAAATAAAGTGTCTTATCTCTCTCTTGATCGTTATTCATCGTCTTGTGAAAGAGGAAGGGAAGCGATTTCCGTATCAAGGGCATCCATAAAATCGATAATAAAAGCAGCATTTGTCCCCAAATCTCTTGGCAAATAACGAGAAGCAGAACGCATATCAACAAAAGTGGTATCCCCTTCATCAGTTAAACGAACGATGATATCTGAAATAAAGCCAAGGTAAAAAGTTTTTGCTATTGTTTCAATGTAAATTTCATTTTCTTCGCCTTTGAATTCTCTTTGCGCTACAACAGGCCAATCATAGGCTTCTAAAACATTGAGAACAGATTCGCAAATACGATCAGGTGAGCCATCATAACGGCGCCCCGATATTTCTGGCCATTGTGAGATCTGTATTGCTGCTTGTTCAGTCAAAACACTTTTGAGCGGTAAAGCATCGCTGGGACGTATTGTGCGAAAAAAAGCCGGTGGTCTTTGTGTATCGGTAGAAATATCGTAAAGAGCTGGTAAGGTAAACCAAAGTCCAAAAAAGAGCATCAATGGTGTCGCAGTTATTAATGAATAAATGATCCCTTTTAAAGCTTTCATTCCCCCTAGAGCACCATAGACCCACAAACTATGAAGTGCTTTAAGAGCCAGAAAAAGAGAAATAATTACACAGCCAGTAGAGATACCTATCAAGATTATGAAGTCGCTTACGTTAAGTAAGGAAAAACGTTGTAAAATGACTGAAAATAATAAAATAAAGAAGGCTAAACCACCAAATCGAGGGGACCATACTGCTGCTCTTGAAACGAATAGAACATATCTCTTCTTCATGAAGTTTTTTCCCCTCAATTGTAAACTATAAGCCAAGTTTTTTCAGAGTGCTATCTTACAAAAAGCTTCTGCTCATAAACCAAAAATAAAGCACTTATTTTTAAGGTCAAGGATGCGTAATGTCTTATAAGTTTCCAGCGGTTATTTTAGCACTTCATTGAAAGTGATCAGTATTTCTTCTATAGTTTATCATGTTGTTGATGCGAACTTTATGGGAATTTTTGTAAATAAAAAGAAGTAAACTCAAATAACAAGTTCTACGGTTGTTAGCAGCATATATTTTTAGAACTTTACTCTTGATTTTTCTCTTCTAATGGCGGGGAGTTTTTTCTGTCAGATAATGCGTCTCAAATAGGATATGATTATGTGCAATAGAGATTTCATTCTACCTCAATAAAAAATTGAGGGATCTACAATCAGATAAATCTGAATTCGAATATTTGATTAATAGAGAAAAAAGATAACCATTTTGATAGGCTTCATGTATTTTGTACAGAAAGTAAGGTATTGTACAAATGAGAGGTTAGTCCGTTTTTATTCATAAAATATGCGACAGGTCGCAGATGAAAGAAAAGCTTCACTTTCTTTTTTTGCAAGGGAAGAAGGGACAAAAATACGTAAAATAACAAACCCTTCATTCAAATTTTTAGCAACCAAAACTGAATTGGCATTTTTTTTAGGTTTTGATTTTTTGAGTTCTATGATTTGTATTGGTTTTCCAATGATAAGATCGAGTATCGCATCAGGGGCTGTTCGGTCATTAAGGCTATAGAAAATAATTCCGTCGTGTGTGTAGGCTGCTAGTGACCAAAATTGTCGTGTTTTCAAAGCTTTTAAATGAACAGGTCCATTTTCAAGATTAAATCTGCAGACTTTAAGAAGAAAGAGTGGATCAGTATATTGTTGAATAGGATTATCAGGAGTAAAATCGACAAATTGATAAGAGGTTCCAGATTTTTTTAGTGCTGTCCATATATTATTTTGTGCCCAGGTGGGGATCAGAAATAAAAAGCAAATATGAACGATAATAGCGCCAATGATTGCAAGAAGTGCGGTATAAATGAATCTAATCACAATTTATTTGTCCTGATGGAATTTGTTCTATAGAGGGCATTGTGAGCTTTTGTAATGCCGTTGCTGAGATGATTGGAGTATCGTATAAAGTAAGAATAAGCCCGAATTCTTTTTGACTAATTGTTGCAAGCCAATTACCGGTTTGCGGTGTGGGTGAAATATTGATGCGGAATGATCCATCATGCTCATAGATAATATTATTAGTGTGAAGTTCAAAAGGTATTTCTTTGGATGAAGTATAGGGTTTAAGGGATTTGTCAGCTGTATAAAGGGTAAAAAGACGGGTTTCAGGGATGGTGCCTTTGAGCAAATAATGACAGTGATGATGAAGTGGACGCCCTTGGTTATCTTGCCAAATCTGGAACTGAATACCTTCAGTTCGTCCGAGTGAAACAATACCTCGTTTGGCAGTGCGAGCGCGGGTATAAGGATCCATATTGGCGGTTCCTACTTGTGGATAAGCGCTCCATTTTCCAATTGTAAAGTGTCCAAAATGATGAAAGGAATTGAGCACATAATCGACACTCAGTGTTCCACATAAAATGGAAAAAGCGAAGATAAAAAAGAAAATGGTGATATTAAAAAACATCAGTGAATATCTTGAATTCAAAATGTTGAATCTCCAGTTGTTTTCATCTTCAAAGAGATTGAAGAGGTTTTTTCAGATCTTTGTTAATCAATCGCACGATATTTAATGTTTCAGGAGAAAGCGTAGAGGGTATTTGGGAGGAAACTTCAGAATCTGCATGGGCGGAAAGTACTGGAGGCTGATAAGGAAGGAGAGAATCTTTAACACCATAGAGCTGTTTGAGCATAATATTTTGATGCGCAGCAAGCATGATACGATGCCATATCATGGCAGGAACGCCACCCCCAAAAGCACGATTCATCGGTGAAAAATTATCATTTCCCATCCATACCGCTCCCGTATAATTTCCCGTAAAGCCAACAAACCAAGCATCACGATAAGATTGTGATGTTCCAGTTTTCCCAGCGACAAGAGTCATGGGCAACGCAGCACGCTTACCAGATCCTCGTGTTGTGACACCCACCATCATTTGATTCATATAAGCTGCTGATTGTTCACTCAGAACTCGGTGTAGTTTTTTTCCGTTATGTTCGAAATCCCACACAACACGACCACCAATTGTTTTGATTTGCGTAAACCCATGACGATTACCCGCTATTCCTCCATTGGCAAAGACATTAAAGCCTGTAGCTTGATCCATGGGGGTCATGTTGGAAGTGCCAAGAACCATCGTTTTGTGTGATAAAATATGCGCGTTAATCCCCATATTTTTAATGAGATCTATGATAGGTTGGGTATCGCGGTTAAGATATTGGTAGGTGAGATAAACAGGGACTGTATTAATGGAAAAGGCTAAAGCTGTTGCTAAGTCAATTTTTCCCAGATAACGACCAGAATTATTTTTGGGTGTCCAACCTCCCCAATTGATGGGAGCATCTAGAACGATTGTTGAGGGTGATAATCCATGTTCCATTGCGGCTGCATAAACATAAGGTTTGAATGAAGAACCAGGTTGTCGACCGCCCTGTGTTGCTCTGTTAAATTGGCTCTTTTTGTAATCTAGTCCTCCAACAATTGCACATACCGCACCGTTATTATCGAGTATAACGGTGGCTGCTTGTGTTACACGATATTGTTGACCATATTGATGTAAATGATAGGCAATTGATTCTTCTGCTGCTTTTTGAATATTCGGATCAAGGGTCGTTTGAATAATTAAACTATGGCTTGGAAGTTGATTGCGCATTTTTTTGACTTCCTCGAATGCCCAATCAAGAAAATAATCAGGCTGATTATTGTCTATTTGGGGAAGGGCCCTAGCAGGGTGGCGATGCGCGTTGATAATCTGGCTTTTCGTCATAAAGCCACTATTAACAAGATTAGAAAGGACGACATTGGCACGTGTTTGAGCAGCAAAGAGATGACTATGAGGGGCATATTTTGTTGGAGCTTTAAAGAGTCCTGCTAACATAGCAGATTCACTCAAAGATACATGACGGATATCTTTTCCAAAATAAAATTTTGCAGCGGCTGCAATACCAAAATTGTTTCCTCCCATATAGGCTCGATCAAGATAAAGTTGCAAAATCTGCTTTTTGCTAAAATTTGCTTCTAGCCAAAGAGCAAGATAAGCTTCTTTGATTTTACGTGTTATGGTTCTCTCGTTTGTTAAGAATAAATTTTTAGCCAATTGTTGTGTGAGAGTTGAACCACCTTGCACCACCCCTTTAGCTTGAATATTTTGTGAAATTGCCCGTGTAAGTCCTTGAAAATCAACGCCCCAATGATCAAAAAAACGACGGTCTTCTGTGGCAAGAACGGCTTTAATAACAGTGTCAGGCATTTCTTCAACAGGGACAGAAATAGCCGGCATTGCACCACGGTGTCCAATTGGATTTCCATAGAGATCGAGAAAAAGAATGGAAAAGTTTTTAGGAGAAGACCAATCTGTTTTGGTAAGTTCAAAAACAGAAATGCCCAAAATGGTGAAAAGAGTAAATCCCATCAACCCTAATGTTAGTATTTCATCGAGAACTTCAACAATAAAACGTTTCCATCCTTGAAGATGAAAATTTTGTGAGACGATTTTTGCCTTTTTCCAGAAAAAACTGTTAGCAGAACGAATGTGATAAAGCGCTGTGTCTAATCGTGCGTCTAATTCAATGAGAGCAGGACTATGAAATGGCTTACGGTGTTGCCCTTTCTTTTTTTTAAAAAAATCAAACATTTAAAGAGAGCCTATGGCAAAGCAATACAACCAAACAAATCTACAATAAGTATATGGAGTAGAAGTATTTTTTTTCTATAGTTATAACAGAGAAAGAATTTGTTTTAGAATTATGCATTTTTTGTAAGATAGTATATTAATATTTTATTATTTTATTGAATAAATTTTATTCTCATTATTAAAAATATTTTTTTGATTTTTTAAAAATTTGGATTAATGTTAATATGTTACTTCTGTAAGATAGAGGATAAAGTTTTTCCATTTGTGATTTTTTAATCGACCAAAAAAAACCATTATTTCTTTTATCCTTTATCAAGGAAGAGAAGAGATGGGTTATTGAAATATTTATGATGAAAAAAAAATTCTTGTTTGTAATAATAGCAGCTTTTTTAGAAGCAGATTATGTTCTAGCTTCGGGGTGTGCTGAATTAGGTAAGAAGGCTGCTGCGCAAGAGAGCGGGGTTCTCGTCCGTTCAAAACCGGTTGTTCAGGATGGAAAGGACATGTGTGCAATTGTGGTTGTTGTACCAGCCCGTAATGGTGAAAAATTACGTCGTGTTGAGTTTTTTGTTCCTGCTGATTAGTTTTTGGCAGATGGTGTTGTGATGCGTATCTTAATCGTTGAAGATGATCGGAATCTTCACCATCAATTAGCAGAAGCTGTAAGACGTGCAGGATATGTTTCCGATAGTGCTTTCGATGGTGAAGAGGCTTATTTTTTAGGTAGCACAGAGTCTTACGACGCGGTGATACTTGATATAGGTTTACCGCAGATTGATGGTATTAGTGTTGTTGAAAAGTGGCGTCAAGAAGGGCTCTCCATGCCTGTTTTAATGCTAACAGCGCGAGACCGTTGGTCTGATAAGGTGCACGGTATTGATGCTGGAGCTGACGATTATGTTGTGAAGCCATTTCATTTGGAGGAAGTGATGGCGCGCTTGCGAGCATTAATTCGTCGCACTACGGGACATGCGACGAGTGCATTATGTTGCGGAAATGTTTTGTTGGATACAAAGACGTCTCGTGTTTTTGTGGATGGTCAATTGATTAAACTAACATCTTATGAATTCAGACTGCTTTCGTATCTCATGCATCATTGTGACAGGGTCATTTCAAGAACAGAGCTTACTGAACATCTTTATGATCAGGATTTTGATAAGGACTCGAATACAGTGGAAGTCTTTGTAGGTCGGTTACGGAAAAAGCTTGGAGTGGATTTGATTGAAACTATTCGAGGAATGGGATATCGCGTGAGAACGCGAGGTGATTAATGAATGTTTTTGAAGAGAATAATTGGTATAGGAGGTTCTTTTTTGTAATTACTCGATCTCTCAGTTTACGTGTTATGATCTTATCAACATTATGGGTTGTTATTTCTCTTTTATCGATTTCTGCAGTAAGTATTTTATTTTATAAGCGTTCAACTGAACAAAGCCTAGAGCGTATCCTTTCTGCTCAACTCTACAGTCTTATTGCAACAGTGACGGTGTCATCGGAAGGTACCTTGATAGGAGGGGCTGGGATTGATGATATTCGTTATTCTGATCCAACAACAGGATGGTATTGGGAAGTTGTTTCGATATCCCATAATTTAAAAGGAAGATTGACATCTCCTTCATTGGGAACAGGCGAGATATTTACACCAAGTGATGTTGATATACCTTTTGACAATAAATTCTTTCGCTCTTATCGGATAACGGGGAACAATGGTCAAAAGCTACAAGTGATTGAGAGTGATGTTGTTCTTGATAATAAAAATCATATTGCACGTTTTCGGCTTGTTGGGAATATCGATGAAGCTCATGCCCAGGTAAAGGGATTTAAGCGAACTTTGCAAATTTTTCTTTGGAGTTTCGGTCTCGGGAGTGTTCTTATTAATATTGCTATTATTTTCTTTAGTTTTCAACCGTTAAAGCTTATTCGACGTGCATTGAATGATATTCGCGAAGGAAGAGTTCATTATGTGAATACGGATTTAGTAAGCGAAGTGATGCCGCTTGTACAAGAGATGAATGCTCTCATTAATAATAATCAGCGTATTATCGAGCGATTTCGCACACAGGTTGGTAATCTCGCGCATTCATTGAAGACGCCTCTATCCGTGATTATGAATGAGACAGATAAGATGCGCGGAGAAAAGGCTAGTTTGTTGAGAGAGCAAACGCAAATAATGCAAGCTCAAATCAATCATTATCTTCAGCGTGCGCGGATTGCAGCACAATGCGATAGTGTTGTCTATCATACGTCTGTTCGCAGTGTGCTTGAACGCTTGGTGCGGGTTATGAAAAAGCTTAATCCTGAAAAACAAATTCAATTTATTATGGATGTTGATGATATTGTTTTTTCTGGAGAGAAGGAAGATTTAGAAGAAATTATAGGAAATTTGATTGAAAATGCTACTCAATGGTCTCGCGCAAAGGTTTTGATCTCTTGTTGTTTAGAAGAAAATGCTGAAGAAACAGAATATTTTAGTATCTTTGTAGAAGATGATGGTCCTGGTTTAACAGAAGACAAAATTGATGAGGCATTAAAAAGAGGGCGGCGCTTTAATGAAAGTAAACTAGGGTCAGGCTTAGGGTTAGCAATTGTTTCAGATATGGTCAGTGAATATGGAGGCAATCTCTTTTTATCACGTTCTGATTTGGGTGGGTTGTATGCAAAAGTTTTATTACCTAAGATGGGAGAATAACATATTTTCTCCTTAAGCAAGAAATGTCTATAAATTTTGTAAAGCAGTATTTTCAGACAATACATTTTAAAGAGTAAGGAAACATTGTTTTTAGTTTCTTTGTTTAATTGATATATATATAATAGATTTTATAATATTCTCCATGAAAAAATGAATTTTTATTAATTCACATCACTCTTCTTATGAAGAGGATAAAAGGTAAGCGAGAGATTCTCTGTTGGTATTGGAAAAAAGTGATATGCTCTTATTCATTTTTGCAGCATTTTTTCTGGCTTTTCTGGCAAGTGTTCTTTTTCTTTCACTCCGTTTTGACGATAGGATAAAGAAAGAAGGAAAAGATCAAACCATGGATGGTGATAGAAGCCATAGGCATACGATTGAGTGTAACAAGCTTTATATGCATTATAAAAAAAGGAATATTCTTAAGGCCTTAAGTGTTTTATTTGTTCTTCTCATCACATGGAGTATTTATGGGCTGACAGGTAATCCGGAAGTGAAAAGCTATTTTTTTAGCGAATTAATGGATAAAGATCCTAAAATTCTAAGTCAGCAAGAAAAGCTTGTTCGCTTACAAGTGCTGTTTTTCCGATCACCTCGTGATGGCAAGCTCGCAGATGCGTTAGCGGTAGGGTATCTTGAAGAGCGCCATTTTCAAGAGGCGGTCAATGCTTATTTAGATGCACTTCGTTTGAATGGAGAGACAGCTCCAAGGCTTGTAGGATATGGTTTAGCATTGGTTGGTTATGAAGGAGGCATGATAACGCAAGAAGCACAAAATGCTTTTCAAAAAGCAGCGGATTTAGCGCCAACAGATTTTTATCCACGTTTATTGTTGGCTGATGCATTGCATCAAGCAGGAAAAACTGCGCAGGCAGTGCAATTTTTACAAAGCTTTCTTGACACAATGCCTGAAAATTTTTCAGGACGATCACGTGTTGAAAAAATGATGATTCAGTTACGTGATTTATCGAGTGGGCCATACAAAGAAAAGGAATAGGCGTCAATTGAGATGAGAAAATAAAAGAGAAAAGCTGTTTAGGAAGATAAAAGAGGGGGGCATTCTAGAAGAGAAAGGTATGTGTAGAGACGATTAAAGAACAGAAATGAAGAATGGAAAGAGCGCAATATAAGTGGTTATATATTAAATAAAAATTGGTGAAAAAAGTAAGAAAGCTATTGGTAAGCTTATTAGCAAAGGTGAGAGATTGGATAAAAAGTTGCACCTATGTAGAAGATGTGCAAAGCTCTTAAAAAATAAAATATTGATACTTAATTATAACGTATTTAAAATTTTTTCGCAGAGTGTCTATGAACAATCAATCTTTAAAAAGTTCTACTTCGTTGAAGGTTATTTTAGAGCAGCGAAAAAAAAAGCGCTTACTGATCATATTATTATGTTGTTTGGTTATGACAATTGCAGCAAGTCTCATAGTGTATGCAATGCGTCATGCGGTCAGTTTTTTTAGAATGCCCTCTGAAATTACAAGAGAAGATATTTTAACGGGGCGCCCTTTGCGTTTGGGTGGCTTTGTTGAAAAGGGAACTGTTCAATATGTTGGAGAGAGAGGCGTTGTTTTTTTTGTAACGGATAACAAAAAACATGAAAAAGTAGTTTTCAATGGTGCCTTACCGGATCTTTTTCGTGAAGGTCAGGGGGTGATCGTAGAAGGGCATTTCGATAAACAGGGCTTTTTTATTGGGATGCGTATTTTAGCAAAACATGATGAAACTTATATGCCTAAAGAAACAGCTGATCGTTTGAAAAAACATTACATTATGGAGAAATAATTCGATTGTGCTTGTCGAACTGGGTCATATTTTTTTAGCTGCAGCATTTTCAGTAAGCTTATTAGGGGCATTTTTACCTGCTTTAGGTTTTTGGTGGAGAGAGCGTTTGTTAATGCAAACAGTTGTTCCTCTAACATATATCACTTTTATATTACTGCTTTTATCTTTTTTAGTGATAATTTATGCTTATGTCGTATCTGATTTTTCTGTTTTGAACGTTGTTGAGAATTCTCATTCAGAAAAACCGATGCTCTATAAAATTACAGGTATTTGGGGCAACCACGAAGGCTCTATGTTGTTATGGGTTTTAAGTCTTGCTTTTTTTAGTGCATTGATGGCTTTTTTTAACCAACATTTGCCAGAAGATTTTAAGACGCTTGTTTTAATTTGCCAAAGTTGGATTACAACTGCTTTTCTTTTATTTATTCTTTTTGTATCCAATCCATTTTTACGCGTAAATCCACCAGCATTGCAGGGAAATGGTCTCAATCCTCTTTTACAAGATATCGCATTAGCAATTCATCCACCGCTACTTTACTTAGGGTATGTCGGTTTTTCACTTTGTTTTTCTTTTGCCGTTGCGGCATTGATTATGGGACATGTTGATAGAATTTGGGCGCGTGGGATTCGTCCGTGGCTTTTACTTTCTTGGTGTTTTTTGACATTGGGTATTATGGTTGGCTCTTATTGGGCTTATTATGAGCTAGGATGGGGGGGCTACTGGTTTTGGGATCCTGTTGAAAATGTTTCGTTTATGCCTTGGCTTTCAGGAACAGCTCTTTTACATTCTATTCTTGTTCTCGAAAAACGAGAAATATTAAAAAGTTGGACTTTGTTTTTGGCTCTGCTAACTTTTTCTCTTTCTTTAATGGGAACTTTTCTTGTTCGTTCGGGACTTTTAGTTTCTGTTCATAGCTTTGCTATTGATCCAGCACGGGGGCAGGCAATTCTTGCACTTTTATTTTTCTTTACGGGAGCTGCTTTTCTTCTTTTTGCTTTGCGTACCCCTATTTTAAAAACAGAAAGATTTTTTCAACCAATTTCACATGAAGGGTTTATTGTTTTAAATAACTTGTTACTGACAACAATAACAGCAACAGTATTGATTGGTACGCTTTATCCTTATTTTATTGAGATATTAACAGGGCAAAAAATTTCTGTAGGGGCTGCTTTTTTTAACCTTACCTGTGGACCGCTAATGGTTTTGCTGTTGTTGTTTGTTCCGTTTGGGACAATGATGGCATGGAAACGCGGTGATTTTCTTGCAGTTTTTGAACGGTTGTGGTTTGTTTTTGTATTGGTTGGTATCGTCTGTTTTATAATATTTTACGCGACATCTGTGCGTGATATTTTTGCAGTTTTAGGGATTGGGCTTTCAGCGTTTGTTTTTTTAGGCAGTTTAGCGGATCTGTGGGGAAAGAGTGGATATGGCAAGAGAGCTTTTTCAGTACGCGTTAAGAGATTTCTTGGATTGCCATGGTCTACTTTTGGTGCAGCAATAGCACATATGGGATTAGGCGTTACATTATTTGGTATTGTTTGCGTGGCAAGTTTTGGGCAAGAACGTATTTTAATCATGAACGTAGGGGATAGGGTGACGATAGCGGATAAAACGCTTCATTTTGATGCAGTGTATGATGGTGTTGGTTCGAATTATTCGACAATGGAGTTTTATTTTAAAATATATGAAAATAAAAACATTGTAGGTCATGTAACAGCCTCAAAGCGATTTTATTCAAGCCAAAATACATCAACAACAGAAGTTGGTCTTAAAAATCATGGCTTATCACAGCTCTATATTGTACCGGGACATATTGATAATCGGGGTCTCGTTGTGCACATATGGTGGAAGCCTTATGTAATATGTATTTGGTTAGGGGCATTCATGATGGCTATGGGAGGATGTCTTTCTCTTTTGGGGTATTGGTTTCGCATTGGCATGTACAATAAGGTAGTGTTTGCTTTAAAATTTTGGAAAAGACATTGAGATGAAAAAAAATTTTTGGATTGTATTTTTTTTAATAGCAGCGTTTCCTTTTCGATTAGCAATAGCAGTAGAGCCGGATGAGATTTTAAAGGATAAGATTCTTGAAGCGCGAGCACGCCATATTTCATCGCATTTACGTTGTCCGGTTTGTCAAAATCAATCAATTGATGATTCAGATGCTGCTTTAGCACGTGATTTACGGCTTTTAATTCGGGAAAGGCTAAAAATGGGCTATAGTAATCAGCAAGTCACTGACTTTCTTGTTGAGCGATATGGTGAGTTTATTCTCTTGAAACCACCGTTGAATAAGATAACTTGGTTTTTATGGTTCTCGCCTTTGATCATTATTATCATTGGCGTAAGTATCATATTTTTCCACTTCAAACGGAATAATCATGAGTTATGTGAATGAAAAAGGACAGTCAAAAATGTCATTGCATTAAAAAAATGTTACATAAAAGAAAAAATAAGATTATCTGCAATGAGCAGACAATCTTATTGTAATTATATTAGGGAATACTGAAACCTTACAAAACTTTAATAATTTAGACAGAAAACGGTAAGGTCTGGTATTTTATAAGTGATCGGAATTGAAATAAAGGTATGATTGAATAGGAGCATAGAATAAATGGTTAAAAAGGCTTTCTTTAAAACGTTTGTCGCAGTGAGTTTTTCTGCGATATTGGAAAGTGCGCTGTTTTTTAGTGGATGTACATCAAGCTTGTGGATGACAAAGGCTCATGCAAGTTCTGTATTTACTTCGTTAATGCAACAACAGGGATTTGCCGATATTGTTGCTCAAGTGAAACCAGCCGTTGTAGCAGTACAAGTAAAGAGCAATAAAAAGAAAGAAGATAGGTTCTTTAGCAACTTTTTTAGTGGTCCAGGACTTGATCAATTACCAGATCAGCATCCTTTAAAAAGATTTTTTAAAGAGTTTTATGATTTTGATAAACCTAAAAATAAATTTCCGCACCAATCGCAGAGACTCCGTCCTGTTGCTTTTGGATCGGGTTTTTTTATTTCATCTGATGGTTACATTGTGACCAATGATCATGTGATTTCTGATGGAACAAGTTATACTGTTGTTCTTGATGATGGTACAGAATTGAATGCAAAGCTCATTGGGAAAGATCCCAAAACCGATCTTGCCGTATTAAAAGTGAATGATAAAAGAAAATTTTCTTATGTTGATTTTGGTGATGATTCAAAGCTTCGTGTTGGGGATTGGGTTGTTGCCATTGGGAATCCATTTGGTCTTGGTGGAACTGTGACAGCAGGTATTGTTTCTGCACGTGGACGTGATATTGGCACTGGTGTGTACGATGATTTTATTCAGATTGATGCTGCTGTTAATAGAGGAAACTCTGGTGGTCCAACGTTTGATCTTAATGGAAAGGTTGTTGGGGTTAATACAGCAATTTTTTCTCCTTCTGGAGGAAATGTTGGGATTGCTTTTGCTATTCCAGCAGCGACTGTAAAACAGGTTGTACAACAACTTATTGAAAAAGGTTCAGTTCAACGTGGTTGGTTAGGTGTTCAGATTCAGCCGGTAACAAAGGAGATTTCTGATTCAATAGGTTTGAAAGAAGCCAAAGGCGCTTTGGTTACTGATCCGTTAAAAGGACCGGCAGAAAAGGCTGGTATTAAAGCGGGTGATGTCATTATTTCAGTGAATAATGAAAAAGTTGCTGATGCGCGTGAGCTGGCGAAACGTATTGCAAATATTAAACCAGGAGAAATGGTAACCATAGGGATTTGGAGATCAGGTAAGGAGGAGAGCATCAAGGTTAAACTCGCTTCAATGTCTGAAGATGAAAGTAAGAAAGAGACTTCAAAATATTCAAATGGACAGAGTGATTTAGATGAAACATTGGAAGATTATGGTCTGATTGTTATGCCTTCTGATGATGGTGTAGGGGTTGTCGTAACGGATGTCGATACCGATTCAGATGCTGCAGATAAAGGGATACGCCCTGGTGATATCATTGTGACAGTAAATAATAAACCGGTTAAACGAATCTCTGATATTATTAACACAATCAAAAATGCTCAGCAGTTAGGACGAAAAGCTATACTCTTACAAGTGCGAACAAATGATCAAAATCGTTTTGTTGCTCTTCCAATTTTCAAAAAATAAAGCTTTAGTTGTAGGACAAATGTTTATTAAATATTTGTCCTACAACATAATAAAATAATGGAGATACGTTTTATGAAGATACTCGTTATTGAAGATGATCATGAGACGGGGCATTATCTCGAAAAAGCATTTTTGGAAGTAGGGCATTCTGTTGATGTTGCTTATGATGGAGATACGGGATATGCTTTAGCAACCACGGAAAATTATGACGTTATGGTTGTTGACCGAATGCTTTTGCATCGTGATGGTCTTTCTATTATTGCTGAATTGCGCGCTAAAGGCAATGAAACACCAGTTCTTATTCTGTCTGCTTTAGGGCAAGTTAATGATCGTGTAACGGGGCTGCGTGCAGGGGGAGATGATTATTTGACAAAGCCTTATGCTTTTTCTGAACTTCTTGCGCGTGTTGAAGTTTTACAACGGCGGAAAAATCCTAAAGAAGCAGAAACTGTTTACTGTGTAGGTAATCTTGAGCTTGATCGGTTAGCACATACGGTAAAACGGGGTGATAGAAACATTCTATTGCAACCACGAGAGTTTCGTTTGCTTGAATATTTGATGCGTTATGCGGGGCAGGTTGTTACACGCACTATGCTTTTGGAAAACGTTTGGAATTACCATTTTGATCCACAAACGAATGTCATTGATGTCCATATCTCTCGTTTGAGAGCCAAAATTGAAAAAGATTTTGATGTTCCCCTTCTCCATACAGTGCGTGGAGCTGGATATATGCTCAAAGTACCAGATAACAAAGCATGAATCGTTTGATTAATATAATGCGCACGACGGCGCTAAGGCTTTCAGCACTTTACATTTTATTGTTTGGATTGGTGGCAACAGGACTTTCGATTTATATGACGGCATTTTCTGCTTCATTGTTAACAGAGCAAACTGAACAGGCTTTACATGAAGAATTAAAGTATATTGAAAATGCTTATAATTATGGGGGATTATCCTTATTAATGCGCACTATTGATTATCGTTCAAGACAACCAGGAGCATTTCTTTATCTTGTTACAGATTCTATGGGGCGTATTTTAGCAGGAAATGTAGCGCGTATTGAATTAGGTCTTTTGAATCAGAGTGGTTTTATTTCTACCTCTTTTTTGTATTCCCGTTTTGGAGAACATGGCAAAACAAGTGAACATCGCGCTTTGGCGGTTATTGTTGACTTGCCTAATGCTATGAAGATTCTTATAGGACGTGATTTGGATGAGCCAGAACGTTTTGCAGTGGTTATTCGCAAAGCTGTGATCATTGCACTTGCTGCAATGGTTGGAGGCGCTTTACTCATATGGTTTTTTGTTGGCAGGAGAGCTTTACAAAGGATTGATCATGTAACGGCTGCATCACAGCGTTTGATGGATGGTGATTTCAGTGGGCGTTTACCTGTTTCTGGAGTAGGGGATGAGTTTGATCGATTGTCAACCAATCTTAATGTTATGTTAGACCGCATTGAAGAGTTAAATATTGGTTTACGTCAAGTATCAGATAATATTGCTCATGATCTGAAAACGCCGTTAACACGTCTTAGAAATCGCGCTGAAGAGGCGCTTTCAGGAAATAAGACAAAGCTTGAATATCGTCAGGTCCTTGATAGGGTTATTGCAGAATCAGATCAACTTATTTGTACTTTCAATGCGATTTTAATGATTTCACGTATTGAGGCCAGCAGTACAATTGAACATCTTGAAATGATTAATATGAAACTGATCATTGAGGATGCTGTTGAGCTTTACGAACCTTTTGCTGAAGAGTCAGGTGTTTTACTTCAGTTGGGAGATATATTTGATAAAGAGCTAAAATTGAATCGTGAGCTTGTTGCACAATCAATTTTTAATCTTATAGATAATGCAATTAAATATGCGCCTAAAGGTGGAAGGCAAGCGAAGGTTTGCTTATCAATGGAATATCGTGATGAACATTTATTAGTTGTTGTGAGCGATAATGGACCAGGAATAGCAGAGGATAAACGTGAAAAAGTGACAGAACGATTTGTTCGTCTTGAAGAAAGCCGCACACAACCTGGGTTTGGGATTGGTTTAAGTATAGCAAAAGCGGTTATGAAGCTTCATGGGGGTGAATTGTTACTTGAAAATGCAAATCCAGGGCTTAGGGCTATTTTGTTATTTCCTTAAAGATATTTTTCTTCACTTTTCTCTTTTCATACGTAATAACTATTTTAAAAGTATAAAGCAATAGAAAGGAAAGCAAAATGCTTTTCAAGGGAGCGCAGACGAAACAAGCTTTTTTAAAAACACAGCTTCTTTCTTTATGTCCTCTCGATAAAAGTGGTTCCCAATGGTTAAAAGACATGGAAGAACAAGCAAGGAAAGAAGGTTTAGAATCGCTTGTTTCCATCATTTCAGAGAGTGGAACGCAGATTGATTTTATCAGTTCGGTTATGACCTTATCTCCTTTTTTGCGTGAGGTTTTAATTGCCAATCCATCATATCTTAGTGTTTTATTAAATGTTGATATAGAAACAAGGCTGAGCGAAATTATAGATGATATTACGGCTATTGATAAGGATGAATCTATAAATGAAACTTCATTGATGGCTGCTTTAAGGCGCAAAAAACGAGAAGCGCATGTTCTCATTGCTTTAGCTGATTTGGGAGGTGTTTTTACTTACGAAATTTCATGTGCTTGGTTGACACGTTTGGGCGAAGCAGCATTAAGTGTAGCACTACGTTTTCTATTAAGAGAAGCGCATGATCATGGTAAGATTAATTTGCTAAGCCGCGAAAATCCAGAAAAAGACTGTGGTTTAATTATTTTAGGGATGGGAAAGCTAGGAGCAGGGGAACTTAATTATTCTTCTGATATTGATCTTATTGTTTTCATTGATGAAACATCACCTCATATTGGTAATCTTTCTGAAAGTGTTGACGTATTTTCTAAAATGGTACGCCGATTAATCCGTATCATTCAAGAACGCACTGCGGAAGGATATGTTTTTCGTCTTGATTTTCGTCTTCGTCCAGATCCAGGATCAACCCCTTTGGCCTTACCAGTAAGGACTGCATTGCGTTATTACGAAGGGCGTGGGCAAAATTGGGAACGAGCAGCCATGATTAAAGCACGTCCAGTTGCTGGTGATAAGAGGGCAGGTTTTAACTTTCTCAAAGAGCTTTTTCCCTATGTGTGGCGGAAATATTTAGATTACGCTGCTATTGCTGATATTCATTCGATCAAACGTCAAATTCATGCGCATAAAAATTATGGTCAAATTGCAGCTTATGGGCATAATATAAAGTTAGGTCGTGGGGGTATTCGTGAGATTGAGTTTTTTGTTCAGACACAACAACTCATTGCTGGTGGACGTTTTCCTCAATTACGTGGACGTCAGACAGTTGCAATGTTAGCAGAACTTCACACGCTTGGTTGGATCAGTGAAAAAACGAGAAATAGCCTTATAAAAAGTTATGCATTTCTTCGAAATGTGGAACATCGTATTCAAATGCTTTTCGATGAACAAACACATCTTCTTCCAAATGATACTGTTCAATTCACGAGTGTTGCCTATTTAATGGGCTATCACGATAGGAGCAGTTTTATCCGTGATTTATTAAAAACACTTCAGGTTGTTGAAAAACATTATGCTGCACTGTTTGAGAATGAGCAAGAACTTGGTTTAGAAATTGGTAATTTAGTTTTTACAGGTGAAGAAGATGATCCAGAGACATTAATAACGTTAAGCCGTTTAGGCTTTGAAAGAGCAAGTGATATTTGTCGTATTATGCGCACCCTTCACTGTGGTCGTTATAAAGCAACGCAATCAGCCGAAGCACGCGAGAGATTAACGGAATTAACGCCAGCTCTTTTGAAAGCTTTTGGCGCGACAAAGCGAGCTGATGAGGCGATGTTGCGTTTTGATAGTTTTTTACAGGGCTTACCCTCAGGAATTCAACTTTTTAGTCTTTTGCAATCTAATCCCTCTCTTTTGGATATGCTTGTCCTTATTATGGGGGCTGCTCCACGTCTTGCAGAAATTATTGCACGCAGGTCCCATGTTTTTGATGGAATGTTAGATCCGAATATTCTTTCAGAATTACCGACCAAAATGTACTTAGAAAAACGGCTTGAATATTTTCTTGAAAATGTTCTTTCTTATGAGGAAATTCTTGACCATTTAAGAATTTTTGCAGATGAACAACGTTTTTTGATTGGTATTCGAATTTTGAATGGTACAATTACAGGAGAAAGAGCGGGTTTTGCTTTTACTGCGCTTGCTGATCTTATGATTACAAAAACATTTGCTACCGTTCAAGAGGAATTTTCTCGTCTTCATGGTCGTATTAAAGGGGGGCGTGTTGGCATATTGGGTATGGGGAAGCTTGGAAGTCGCGAATTAACGGCAGATTCTGATGTTGACCTCGTTTTGCTTTATGAACATGATGATGATGCAGAAATATCTGATGGAGAAAAGCCTCTTTATATCTCTCAATATTATACGCGTTTAGCACAGCGCCTCGTTTCTGCTTTATCCACTCTTACAAGCCAAGGTGTTCTTTATGTCGTTGATTTAAGATTACGGCCATTAGGCAATAAAGGACCTATTGCTGTTTCTTTTCCATTTTTTAAAAAGTATTATCGCCAAGAAGCATGGATATGGGAATATCTTGCTTTAACAAGGGCTAGAGGCATTGCAGGAGATCCTGATTTTTTACAAAAGCTAGAAAATGAAGTGTGTGCAATTATTGCTATTTCTCGTGATAAGAAGGAAGTTGCAAAAGAAGTATGTGAAATGCGTTCCTTGATTGCAAAAGAAAAGCCGCCAAAAAATCAATGGGATTTAAAAACGATGTCTGGTGGCATTATGGATTTGGAGTTTATTGCTCAATTTTCTCTTATTACGCATGTCATTGAGTTTCACATTGGAGAGACGACAGCAGATATTTTAGATAATTTACCAAATAGTTTTCTTAATCAGTCATGTGTTGCTGATTTACATTATGCCTATGGTCTCTATACAAATTTGAGTCAAATTATACGACTTTGCTTAAATGATTCTCTTGATCCCAATGATATGCCAGCTGGATTAAGTGATCTTTTGTTAAAGAGTGTTGGGGAACCTGATTTGCTTCGTGTTGAAAAATTAATTGCAGAAACTGGGCAATTAGTCTGTTCAGTTTTTACGAAAGTCATGAAACATTAAATGTATTTTATAATGCTTTTATGAAATTATTGAATGCGATTATTAGATAAAATCATAAAAAGATATTATAGAAGCTTAAAAATTATTAATTCCATTTTTATATATTAATTTTGATATTTTATGTCATATAGGTTTGAGAGATCTAGAGAGTAAAAACCATTCTCTACTTATTTCTTCAAGTGTCATGAAAGAGTTTCTCTATCAAAAAAAGTCACTCTAGGTGTTATTCTTTATACAAAAAGAAATAAGGACTAGATTTTAGCGAATGATGTTGCTCATGTATATGATACAAGAATATGGATCAGTTATAAATCAGTAGTATTATATTAGATATACTTATCAAGTTAGAGATATTAAACACAATAATTATATTCAATAATGTTTTTATCATATTAGATTTATATAAAATATTATAGAGGTAGTGGATATATATTATTTATTATTATAAAAATATATTGAAGTAAATATGATAAAAAGTTTTATTGATTATATATCTCATTTTTTAAACAAAATTGATATTGGAGTTGTTTATATTATTATGGATAATAATGAAATATCCATCTATGAAAGCTATTATAAAGTAATAATTTAAGAAAATTATAAATAATTTTTTTAAAGTATTTATAATAATTATTTATTAAAAAATAATTTTATTTTTAAATAGGAGTTTAAAGTTTTTAACTGTGTCATTTTTGCTATAGATTTTTTGCAAAAAATGTGAAACGATTTACTATTATTTATGTATCACATTAGCTTTTAGGGGAGCAATTATGATTACAAAGTATTTAATCTCAACATCTATATTTTCTTTAATTTCAATTTCTATCGTACAGGCAGCGGATAGCGTTATTCCTGAACAGCCTGTTCCTGTTATTGCAGCGCCTTCTTTTTCTTGGACAGGATTTTATCTTGGAGGGCAGATTGGAAACTTTTCAGGCAAAACGACTGCAAGTTATTTAAAAAAAGAGACAGGGATATGGAATCCAGTTGGAAAAGAGAATTTGCCTAAACTTTCTGGTTTTATCGGGGGCGTTTATGCAGGTTCCAATATTGATATCGATAATGGTTTTATTATAGGTATTGATACGGATGTTATGTGGTCTAATAAAAAAAGTACGAAGGATATCCCTCTACCAAAAAATAAACCTGAAGGAATAGCAAAATCTTTAGAAAGAACAGGTTACACGAGAGATTCTCATGAGGAGGAATCTCCAGCGTTACCTATTGAGGCTATACAGCATACTTTAAAACAAAAATGGTCAGGTGCTACGCGAGTGAAAGTTGGTTTTGCACTTGAACGTATGATGCCTTATGTTTCTGGAGGAATTGCTTATACGCAACTTCAGAATATTTTTGCGGCAGTAGCTGATAGCAAAAATGGAGAAGTTGATTTTTCTGATTGGTTGCATGATGAAAAAAAGACCATGATTGGTTATACCCTTGGAGGTGGTATTGATTTTGCAATGACTGATAATATTATTGTACGTGCAGAATATCGTTATTCAGATTTTGGCAAAAAGAAATTCATACAGGATAAATTTGAAATGGGCTACAAGACAAACGATTTCCGTGTGGGGGTAGCTTATAAATTTTAATTTTTTGCAGAATTAAACACTTCAAAAGTCTCATTTTCGAATGAGGCTTTTGTTTTTCAGATATGTTCTAGTAAATATCCTTTACTCAAAAAAGCTACTATTTTATTCGAACAATACTTTGATTTGTAAATATAAATTACTTTTTGTCATGTTGAGTGAGAGACCCAAGTGTCATAAGATTTTCTCATTTTTAACCTATACCATATTGAACCAATCTAAACCATGTCTTTTGTACATCAAAAAGAGGGAGATTCGTGAGATAAAAACATTCAAGAAAGAATAAAAATGCTTCTTATGAACCATCTTAAGTGCTAAAGACTTTCGCTACATTAGGGGGGTGGCGAAGTATGAGATTTGATACGAGCTTGCTTTTCCATAAACGTGAAGATGGTGTTGCTAAATGGACTTAACATTACATCATTCCTAGGTGCCGTCGGGAAATGGGTTTGGGTGCTTTAAAAGATGCTTTTTTAAACCAACATGTGAATTGGCAAGCTAATGGCATTTTATTTTATTTGAAAGATTTCTCATACAATCAACTTTTCTGTTTTGCGGTATCGTAAAATATTTTATTTAATAACAAAAAGCTCGCAAAAAATTCTAAAGAACATAAAATTACATCCACAATGTAACTCAATAATAAAATAATTATAAAGAGTATTATAAAGTGATTTATAGGAAAAAATAGATGAAAAATTAGGAATTTATTGAGATATAAAAAATATTATTACCTATGTTTTTTATCGAAACATAATCTATTATTTTTCCTAAGTTTTTAATGTACGATAATAAATTTTGAGTGAAATAGTAATGGATCATTTCAAATCTATTTACGATAAATCAATCAACATCATTTGTTTATGAATCACAAGTATATTGGGTTATTTAAATTATATAATTTAGTTATTATTTGGCTTTTTTAGCCATTGATTTTCAGGCATAGAAGCTGAATGAGCTTCTCTATTATTCTATAAAATATCATCATTGTAATAATATAAGGATTTTACGCATTAGATGCTTTTGGAGGAGTGGATGATGAAATTCAAAGCAGGGTTTATGTGTAGAGCTTTGTGAAGTAAATCACATGTGCGATTAGCAGATGGAACCCTTGAGACAAGAATCCGAATTATTTATAAATCAGATGTGGTAGAATTTTCGTCCTTTAGGGCGGGAAGGAAGAAAACCAAAACCGATAAGTTTGTAAAAAGCTAGTCACATAAGTGGGGCTGCAGATGGAACTGTCTGAGAAAAATTGATCTATTGACAGAGAAGGTGAAACTTTATCTTTTAAGGAGAAAAAGGAAATAAGAATTATGATTTCCAAAGGGATATGAAATAAAAATATTTTCATTTTTGGTTGTTTGGGCAACTATGAAGGTGTTTAAAGATTAATTGTTTCAGTACATGCAATCTCGTTTTTGGGGTTGATAATGCTATAACGTTGTAATTGGCAATGCCATTGATTTTGTAAGCGTTCAATGGAAAATAAATTAAAGCCTGCGGGCGGTTTTTTATCACCAAAAGCTTGTGATGCGGAAGGAACACCAACAATAGGGATTTTTTTAATTGGTCCTTCAATGTAATTCAATGTGGGTAAATGAGTATGTCCGTGAAGAATAAGCTCACAACCGTGGTATTTGATAACGTCTAGAAAACGTTTTATATCCCGTAGTTTTTTATGCCAAGACGTTGCCTTTGGAAAGGGGGGGTGGTGAATCATGACGACACGAAAAAGGTTGCATTGTGCTGCTTCCTTTAAAAAGAGCGGTAAAGTTTGCGCTTGCATTTTACCAAAATAACCGGAAGCTTGAAAAGGCAATGTCGCAATGGCTGAAGAAGCTGCTATGATGGCAACATCTTTACGAATGCGCATATAAGGAAAGACGCTTTTTTGAGGGATGTCACCTGTAATCCAAGGTTTAAAAAGAGTGCATGCTTTTTGTAAAGCGCCGCGGACATAGGCATCATGATTTCCAAATGTCAAAGAAATATCTTGGGGTTGTCCTAAGTTAAGGAGCCAACGATACGCTTGTTCAAATTCCTTATCGAGAGCAAGATTGACAAGATCACCAGAGATCACCAGGTGATCAGGCTTTGTTTTTTTCAAGGCATCCATTAAAGTTTCTAAGACATTTGTTGCCATCTGACTCTTACGTTTTTTTTGCCAGTTCAGATAACCGGTAAGACGCTTCCCAGAAAGTTCAAAAAGGGAAGGTTGCGGGAGAGGGGAAAGATGTACATCCGATATATGGGCAAGATAAAACATAAAAGCTCGTAGAGTATTAAAAACGATTTAAAGAATAAACATAAGATAACTTAGTGTTTAAAGGCAAGAAAGATGGTAAAATGAAAATTAGCTTGCAAAAAAAGAATGTCTCAAACGGAATGTTCCAAATAGAATATCCCTAATAAAATATTATTGTGTCGTACATTCACATATTTGTAAAAAACATTTCTCAATGCGTTTGAGCTAATTTCAAGACGGTACTCGATATTATAATGGAAAGCTTCTGTGAACTATATAGGGCTTACTGTACACTACCATCTCTACGCTTATACAAGGTGCAAATAAAAAACATCATACTATTTTCCCCCCAATTTTATGAAAATTCTTGCTTTGCTTTAAGAGGATTCATAAGAGGTATTTCACTCTTTTCTTCAATGGTTTCTATCCATACAGCATTTCTTCTAATAATACGCAAGAGAATGTTTTTTATTATTTTAATATGAGGATATTGGAAATAAGGAGAATTCCACTGTATTTTGAGTTATAAATCAATACGTTATATAATTATAAAAGACAAGTAAATACGTAAAAGGATAAGCTAAATTTAAAAACTATTATACTAAATTTCAGATTTTTTAACGGCCTTCACGATACCACATGCTGCTCAACAGTAAAAGGCAGGCAAGCAGTGCAAAAAAGCCAGAAAATATCGAAAAATAAAAGGTATTGATTAAACGGGTTTCGGTTGCTTCTTTCAGAACAATTGAATGTGCTGGGGAAGAGGACGGACTTTTTTTTGATTGAATCAGCTTGAATGGAGGAAGATGAAAATTTTCTTTTCCCTCAGGGTGTAAACGTCCGATGTAGCCACCAGTGTGCTTAATAATGGGGGCCAGTTTTTCTTGTGTTGAAGTTAAGTCAAACAACTCAAGATTATCGAGCATCCCTACAGAAGAAAGTATTGTTAAATCGCCATTTTTAATGGTAAAAACTCCTGTCTCATCAGTGGTCACAGTTGCAGTAAAAAGGCCTTCTTGTTCTTTGGTGAGAGTAATATTTTCTTTTTTTCCAGAGGGAAAGATTATTTCGACGGGCTCTGGATGCTCTTTGAGGGTTTGGCGGCGAATTGTTAAATGATGATTGCTGCTGGTTGCACTTAATTTTTCTTCTTCAAGTTCTGGTTCTTTCATAAGCCAATGGGCAATTCGTCGATAAAGAGCAGCATAAGGACCTCCGCCTTCGAAACCTCTAGCCCAAAGCCAACTTTCATCGGAAAGCAACATGCCTACACGCCCTTTATCAACATGGGAGAGAATTAAAAGTGGTTGTTCATTGGCTCCTTTCATGAGGGCGATTCCGTTATTTATATTTTGAATAGCAATTTGTCGCAACCATTGTCCCCATTGAGAAGCTGGAAGGTTAAGTGTTGCAAGACCCCTTGTGACAGGATGGCGCTCACCTTCTTTGGTTAATGCGGGGCGAAAAGGTTTTTCAATAATAGTTCCATTGGGCAATGCCGGTAGAATGCTTATTAAAGGTGTTTTCGCAAGTGAGTTTTTTTGGGTAAATTCAGGTCCTGTTACCATCAACAATGCACCCCCCTTTTGTACATATTGGGCGATATAATCATAATAGATTAAGGGGAGAACAGTAGAGTGCTGGTAGCCATCAAGGATGATGAGATCAAAGTTATTAATTTCTTCAACAAAGAGTTTTCTTGTGGGAAAGACCACTAAGGATAATTGGCTTGAGGGCGTATTATCTGCTTTGGTGGGGGGACGCAAAATAGTAAAGTGAACAAGATCAATATTGGAGTCACCTTTCAAAAGGTCTCGCCATGTCCGTTCTCCATTATAAGGAGCACCTGAAATAAGAAGAACGCGTAAATTTTCTCTGATTCCTTCAATAATTGTTATAGCGCGGTTATTTTCAAAGCTTAGTTCACCTTTGTATGGATCAGTTATAACTTGGATAATATTTTTTTCAGCATGAGGAAGAGTAATTTCAGTTTGAAAAATCACGCCAGGAGTTACAGAATAATGGCCAATGTCTTGTCCATTGACGCTTAGTGTAATATTTGCTTTCTGTGGTATTGTTTTTTTGGCGGGGCCTTTATCTTCTACCAAAATGGAGAGCGTTTGTGGTTTGTTGACAAGGGCAAAGCGTGGAGGAGAAATAAACTTGATTTGGCGATCAAATTCATCTGAGTATCCTGTAATCAAAGCATTGAGAGGTGCTTCATGATGAAGATCTGATAGGTCAGGGATGTCATGCACTTGTCCATCAGTGATAAAAATGGTTCCTGCATAACGAGAGAATGGTACATCAGATACTGCTTGTGTTAAAGTCTCAAACAAATTCGTTGAGGGCGCATACTGATTATCAGCAAGTTTTCCAGCTTCAATAAAACGTGGTTCAAATTGTGGATAATGCGCCAATACTTGAGTTAATTGCGCGCGCGCTTCATCACTGTCGTTTGTACGTGTTCCAAATGTTTGGCTTTTGCTGCGGTCAATAATAATTCCCACTGTGCTTTTCAGTGGTTCGCGCTGTTCTTTTATGATCATTGGATTAAGCAAAGCAAGGATGAGGGCGCTTAATGCCATCAGACGAAATATAGAACCTTGACGTTGCGTAACAAGACCAACAACGACAAAAAGAAAGGATATTCCGCTTAAGAGCAGAATCCAAAAGAGTGGTAAGAAAGGCTGAAAAGTGAAAAGTGGTATCATTGCCTTCTTTCTCTTTTAAAGCGTTCCAAGAGCGCTGGAACATGAACTTGGTCCGCTTTATAGTTTCCTGTAAGCACATAAAGGACAATATTTAAACCAGCACGAAATGCCCATAGACGTTGCATTGGATCATTGGGAACAAGGGGATATTTCCATGCTCCTTTTTCATCGAGTGCCCAAGCACCGGCAAAATTATTGGCGGTGATGAGAAGAGAACTTACGTTATCACCACTGGCAAGAGAATTTTTATTTTTTTTGTTTATTGATGAAGATTCAACCCATAAAGGTGAACCACGGTAGAGACCAGGAAAATCTGGCATAATATAAAAGGAACGTGCAACAACGTGATCTGTTGATGCTGGCTCGATGGATGGAATATTTAATCCTTTTAAGATGGTTCGTAATCTTTGCGTTTCTGGAGTGGCATCTCCTTCAAGATTAAGGTTGCTCTTTATCTGATCGCGTGTGTCAAATAAAATTGTTCCCCCATGTTTCATAAAATTATTTATTTTTTCAAGGCTTTTGGGAGTTGGTATAGGACTCTCAATATCAATTGGCCAGTAAATAAGAGGATAAAAGGAGAGTTCATCTTTATCGAGATCAAGTGCTGTAACAGAGCCAGGGGAGAGCATTGTGCGCTCTGCGATAAATTGGCTTAAGGCTTCTAGACCACTTTTACTCGTTATATCAATTTCACGATTGTTGGTTATAACGTAGGCAAGATGTGTTGCACCAGCGGCTTGTATACTATCACGATGATTTTCTGTCGTTTGTGCATGAAGAATTGGAGCATATGCAAATAAGGCAATAAGAATTATGATAGGGAGGAAAAACATATTATGCCGTTTATTGAAAGAAAAAATACCTCTCATCCATAAAATGAGAAAATTATCAAAGGCGAATAATAAGATGGCTAATCCTAAAAGTGGACCGGTAAGATTTTTTTCTTTTGTATCGTAAAATAAAGGACTCTTGTTCAGAGAAGGTGGCAATGATGATTGTTTCACCAAGCGCGATGAATGAGTTAAGAGATTAAGCGCATAAAAATCGTTTTTGACACCATAAAGTCCTGGTGGAGTATGATAGGAAGGACGGGGTGGATTTTGAGCATCAAAGACCAGTGGAACAACATCAGAGGGTGGGACTTGTAATTGTCCGTCAGCGGCTATAGTTCGCCAAGGGCTTTGTACCACTGTTCTTTTTTCTCTATGTGTTGGGTTTATATTTTCATAGGTGCTTAATGTGATTAGTTTTTGCAACATTTGTGCAAAAAAGCCAGAAAGAGGAAGATTAGACCATGTTGGGTCAGGAGCAACATGAATGAGAATGAGGGTTCCTTTACCACGTTTTGCTGCGGTAATAAGAGGAGTTCCATCCGAAAGGCTAAGCCACGTTTTTTCAAAAAGATCTGGGGTTGGTTCTGCGAGGATTTGGCGCGAGACAGTAACATCTCCTGGAAAGGGAAGACCAAAGAAAAAGCTATTTTTTGCAAAAGGTGCAAGCTTTTGTGGTTTTGTCCAAGACATAATACTTCCAAGGGAACGTTGACCTGGGCGCAGTGGTATCGGAAGAAGGTTATCGTAATGTTCTACGCTACTGAGATTTTCTCCTGCAAAGCGGATGAGGGTTCCCCCTTTATTCACAAAATCAGAAAGTTTTTTTTCTGCATTTTCGGGCATGTTAACAATGTCACCCATAATAAAAACAGATGGATTTTGTTTAAGCAAATGATCAATATCCGTTGAAAGTTCTCTTCCACCGGCTGTTATAAGCTGTGTATGACCTTGTAAGGCTTTAATAATGTAATAAAATGGAGCAAGTAAAGGCTGTGCCATTTCATTGGTATCTGGTGAGAGAAGAGCAACACGGCTTATCCTGCTATGGCTGTCTACCAAGAAGGTTGCAGCAGCATGGTTTTGATTGTTTATTTTTATCCAAGCGATATCATTGCGTAGTTCAAGTGGGATATCAAAAGGAACAAGTGCTGTTGTTTCTCCTTCAGAGAAATTGTTCATAAATTGACCGAGAAGATGATTATTTGAATCGTAAAGGCTGAGTATAGCGGGAGTATTACTGTGTGTTGTTGAGCGGATAATACGCGCGCCCATGTTTCCATTGTTATTTTCTATGGATGTTATGCCGGTTAAATCGGAAATATCAGTCAAATACCACAAGAAGTTTCTAGGTTTTAATTCTTCAAGAAGAGCAAAAGCTTGCTCATCTTCATTTGTTTGTAATCCATCACTTAAATAAGCAATATCAAGAGGTTTTCCTTTGGTTATTTCGCTGAGTTTTTTGAAGGCATGCACACGGTTGACAGGCCAAGGACGCGGTTGCAAATGCATTAAATACTGTTTTATAATCTTGGCTGGTTGGGGCTCTATATTGGAGATATCATTTTCAGCCGTTGCAACAAGATAAATATCTTTTTGCTGTTTTTCTGCCTGTGCAAGGAGTATTTCAGCGATAGAGATGCGTTTTTTCCATTCTTTTACAGAAACCCAACCATTATCAATAATGAGTGCAAGGGGTTGAGACCCAGAAAAGCTTATTGGTTTTTGATTCCAAGTGGGGCGTGCTAGAGCTATGATAACAAGTGCCGCTATGGTTAAACGCAACAAGAGCAACCACCAAGGTGTATGTTTTGCTGTTTCTTGTTGATGAGTTGGTTTGGGTAAGAAGCGAAAAGGGGGAAAAAGCTCTTTACGCGGAGATGGAGGAGTTATCCGCAACAGCCACCAAATGACCGGTAGGAACAAAAGCCCTAGTAACAGAAAGGGAGCAGCAAAACTCAAAGTGCCCTCCTTTTTTGCAATGGAGAGTCGCTCATTGTATTTGCGAGATGAAAAATAGTCTCTGTTAAAGGTTGATCCGTTGTACTAACGTGATAAGACCATCCTTGGCGTGCGCAAAAATTTACCAATTCTTGTCGCCTTGCGTGATATAGTTTACAATAGCTCTTACGAAGATTTTCTGCTTTAGTGGAAACATGTTTCTCTTTCGTTTCAGGATCCAAAAATGCTGTGTGACCTGTGTAGGGGAAGCTTTCTTCTGCGGGATCAGCAATCTCAATTAAATGAGCTGTCACCTGTTTTGTAGTTAAAACGGTTAAATGTTGGATGATTTTTTCAGGATAGTCGAGAAAATCACTCATTATAACGACATGTGAAAAGCGTGTAATCGTTGAAAAATCCGGAAATGAATTTTCATCTGAATGATTTTCTAAAGCAAAGGCTATTCGTTCTACGACATTGGATGTCATTGTGGGGGACATTAAGTTGGGAATAGCAATATGTTCGCCACTGCGTGCAAGAAGGGATGCCAAGGTAAGGGTAAGAAGAGTGGCATGATTACCTTTAGAGATTTTAGAAAAGCGCGAACAGTAATGCATTGATGCGCTCTGATCAGGACAAAGCCAAACGGTTTGTGTCATTTGCCATTCATGTTCACGGAGATATGTATTTTCATCACGCGCTGAGCGACGCCAGTCAATGCGGCTAATGGATTCTCCTTCCATATAGGGACGAAATTGCCAAAAGTTTTCCCCATTACCGCTTTTACGTTGTCTATGCCATCCGGTTATCAATGTATTAGCGATATGACGCGCTTGTAAAAGGAAATATGGCATTTTGCCAGTATCCTTATGCAGTTCATTTGCCAGCGACAATGGAGGCTTTTGTAAAACTTTTTTGCCAAGAGCCATTCAAAGAGCATCTTTCACAAGGTTATTAATAATATCTTTTACGGTTATATCTTCAGCACGGGCAGAAAAATTAAGAGCCATGCGGTGTTGTAATACGGGATAGGCCAATGCTTCAACATCATCAAGTGAAGGAGCTAAGCGTCCATAATAAAGAGCACGAGCGCGAACACAAAGTGAAAGGGCTTGTGATGCCCGTGGACCAGGTCCCCAAGAAACATAAGTATTAGCAAGGCTATTGTCTTTATGAGGGCGAGATGAGCGGACAATTTTTAAAATAGCTTCAATCACATTTTCTGAAAGAGGCATTTTGCGAACGATATTTTGAATTTTTTGCAATTTTTTGCCGGATAAAATTGGTTTTGCATTTGATTTTTTTTCTTTTGTTGTTTCTAAAATAATCCGTCGCTCTGTTGTGAGGTCAGGATAGTCAATATCGATTTGCATCAAAAAGCGATCCAGTTGTGCTTCAGGAAGTGGATAGGTCCCTTCTTGTTCGAGAGGATTTTGCGTTGCAAGAACATGAAAAGGTTGTGGCAAATCATAACGGGTACCTGCAACAGTAACATGATATTCTTGCATAGCTTGTAAAAGGGCTGACTGTGTCCGTGGGGAAGCACGATTGATTTCATCGGCCATGAGAAGTTGCGTGAAAATAGGACCTTGAATGTATCGAAAAGAACGTTTACCGTCTTTATCGGAATCCATAATTTCAGAACCAATAATATCCGATGGCATTAAGTCAGGAGTGAATTGGATGCGTTTTTCATCAAGCCCTAAGACTGTTCCCAATGTTTCAACAAGACGTGTTTTTGCAAGTCCTGGAGCACCGACAAGAAGGGCGTGACCACCAGCAAAAATAGCGATTAAAGCATATTCGATTACCTGATTTTGCCCAAAAATAACTTTGTCAATTTCTTTTTGTAAAATATCCAACTCTTTGTGTGCCGTATCAATATCATCAATAATGACTTGAGCTTCATGATTGATATTGACCTTTTTTATAGAATTGGATGATGGATCATGTTGACTCATATTTCTTCCTTAAGGCGTTTGTCGCAAAAATGGTAATTTTCTCTGCATGATAATGGATATCTTATTGTTTGTAACAGAAAATGAGAAGAAATGAAGTATCATATGCCGTTTTTTTTCATATTCATATAGAAGAGAAAAGTTTCTTTGGAAGAATAGACGTGCTTTATAAGGGATGTCTTAAAAAAATTGTTTTATGAAGAGAGTTTTTTAAAGCAATGAAGACAACTTTTTTGAAAGGTTAAAGGGTGAATATAAGACAGAACTTCAAACAGGTTGCGTGGTTACAACAAAGCGATATCCAAACACTTCTTCGTGTTTTGTCTGTGGAGGGGGAAGAGGCGCGTATTGTAGGGGGAGCAGTACGCAATCAACTGCTAGGGCAGCCTATTAGTGATATTGATATTGCCACAACCTGCTTGCCGCAACAGATTATCGCACGTGTAGAAGCAGCAGGATTTAAAGCTATTCCTACAGGGATTGCGTTTGGTACAATAACAGTAGTTGCTCATTCATGTTCTTATGAGGTTACAACGCTTCGCTGCGATATTGAAACGGATGGTCGTCATGCAAAAGTGGCATTTGGTCGTGATTGGAAAAAAGATGCTGAACGGCGAGATTTTACGATAAATGCGCTTTATTGTGATGCTGCTGGCAACCTTTATGATGATGTGGGAGGTTTGAGTGATATTGCTAGCCGAACAGTTCGTTTTATTGGGGTTGCAGAAGATCGTATTGGCGAAGATTATTTGCGTATTTTACGGTTTTTTCGCTTTTTTGCGTGGTATGGAGCAGGGCGACCTGATGTGCAAGGATTGAAGGCATGTGTTCGTTTAAAACACGGTTTAAAAAAACTTTCTTCTGAACGTATTTGGGCAGAAATGAAAAAGCTTCTTGCGGCGTTTGATCCAACGCGTGCTCTTTTATGGATGCGACAAAGCAGAATTTTGGCACTCATTTTCCCTGAAACAGAACGATGGGGTATTGATGCAATTCACGCATTGGTGAAGACAGAACAGGCTCTTGGTTGGAAAGTTGATCCATTGTTACGGCTAGAAAGCCTTCTTCCTCCTGATCCCATGCGTCTTCATGAAATGGCACAGCGCTTGCGTTTTTCTCTTAAGGAAACAACGCGATTAAAAGAATGGGCAGAGTTAGAAATAATAAACCAAAACTGTTCTGATCATTTTGTGCAAAAACTGATTTATTTTCATGGACGACAGCCAGTTTTAGATCAATTATCGTTGTCTGTCGCTGCATCACATCTTGATCATCTGGAAAAAAGTGATGCTTTGCAAAAAGCAGAGGGTTATATTAAGCTTTATCAACTTGCCAAAAAATGGCAAATTCCAACTTTTCCTATTAATGGTAACGATTTAATAAAAAAAGGTTTTACGAAAGGTATACTTTTAGGAAAAAAGCTTAAAGAGCTAGAAATGATATGGATTGAAAGCGGATTTTTAATGGATCGTCATGCACTATTAGAAAAAATTGATTTATAATATTTCTGTTTATAAACCCACTGTTTTTTATATTTTTTAAGTCAACATATTAATTTATAATAATCACTATTCATGTGAAAGAAGAGTCCACAATATTGTAAGGTTATTTCAAACCTGTTCATATTACATCAATCAAAATTATTGCCTTACACGTCACAAGTGAGGAAAAATGATTACAGAGGGGGAAAATGTCTCTTATAAACCATCTCAAAGATAAGGATTCTCGAAAATGAGAACGAATAAAGAGAATAGTGATAGCGGTTTGCACCTTGTATGACCATAAAGAGGGGGATGTTCACTGGATTTTTACTATGAGGAGTATTTAATCATTCATAGGTGGTGATATGAGGTGATATGAAATGGATGTGATGGGCACTAATAAATGTTTATTTTACAAGCACTTAATTGTTTGAAAATGATAGGCATTATACGCTCTAACTGTTCTTTATATGTTGTATTATTGTTTTTCGTGATAATTTATATTTTTATAAAATACATTTTCTTTCATAATAACCAATTTGGCGCAATGCTTCTCCTGTTGTTATAGCCACGCTCATGGCGAGATTGAGAGAGCGTGCCTGTGGTTGCATGGGAATTTTCAGTGTGTAATCGGCCGTTTCATGAACATAATCGGGAACTCCAGCTGATTCCCGACCAAAAAGTAAAACATCATTTCTTTGATAGCATATCTGCGTATAGCATGTTTTTGCTTTTGTACTTAAAAGCAACAGGCGGCGGTTAAAGTGTTTCATGGAGCTTATAAAATGTTGCCAATCAATGTGTCGTTCTAAGGAAGCATATTCGAGATAATCCAATCCTGCGCGTTTGAGATTACGATCCGACAGATTAAAGCCTGCAGGTTCAATAATGTGCACATGTAAACCAAAGCAAGCGCTAAGACGTAAAATCGTTCCAGTATTACCAGCAATATCAGGTTGGAAAAGAGCTATATGAAGTGTCATGTTCTCTGTAATATGATTTTTCTTTCGACTTTGTAAAGAAATACCACAATTTATTCGAAAAATATGCTTTGAGAAATACATGTTTTTTACGGTTAATTTTTATTCCCTTTAAATTTCAGGGAAAAAGTTATGTATACAGATCTGTTTGGGATAAGAGAGAAGCTCCCTATTCGGGACTTCATTTTATTGAGCGATCCATGAATGGATTGGCTCATTATGTTGAAAAGTGGGATATTTAATGAGGTTAGATCATCCATTTTAATTAAAATCAACAAAATATGCTTTTTATGCAAAAACAGAAGCTTATGCAAAAAAAGAAGCGAAAAAAATACTCATACAACCAGTTGGAATTGAGAGAGGGAGAGATGCTGTAAATGTGTTAAAGAAATAACCGATAAGCTCAACTTGTTTACTGAGATATGGTCATAATAAGACTATCTTTCTTTAGAAGTGTTTATTTACATGCTATCTCTGATTTTCACGGGCGGGGGAGTAATTTTGATTGATTAATATGAATAGGTTGGAAATGAAAAAACCTTACGGTGTTTCAGGATTTCATTCACTCTGTAAAATGATGAATTATCATTATAAAACAGTTTTTTGTATAAACCATACAAATGGCAGGAGTTTTTACGGGGATGTTTTTATGATTGAGGTAACTGAGTGATCAAGCATTGTACAATGGGAGAGGGTATGGTAGAAAGGATGCTTTAGCAAAGTGTCTCTTTAAGTTAAGGCCATGGGTGAGCAAACGAGGCGGGATTTTCTGTTTTTGGTAACAGCTGTTGCAGGAGCAGTTGGAATGGGAGCGGTTATGTGGCCTTTTATCCGTCAGTTGTGTCCAGATGAAGCTGTTTTGGCATCTTCCTCTGTTGAGGTTGATCTTTCTGGTATTGAAGAGGGGATGTCGATAACGGTAAAGTGGCGAGGACAGCCTGTTGTTATTCGAAATCGTACGGCAAAAGAAATTGCTGATGCGCGCGCTACTGAATTGAGACTTCTAAAAGATCGTCAAGCGCGCAATCCTAATCTTGAAGGTGAAAAGGAAGCAACAGATTTTGCGCGTTCAGCAGGTAAAGGACGTGAAAATTGGCTTATTGTTATTAATCTTTGTACGCATCTAGGCTGTGTAACACTTGGGCAATCGGGTAAATTTGGAGGATGGTTGTGTCCCTGTCATGGGTCTGTTTATGATACAGCTGGAAGAGTGCGTTCGGGTCCAGCTAACTATAATTTGGCTATTCCTCCTTACCAATTTCTTTCTGATACTTTGCTCAAAATAGGATAAGGTTATGACAAGGTTTTCTCCTTATTGTCCTAAAAATGCACTTGCTCGTTGGTTTGATAAGCGTTTTCCTCTTCCTCGTTTTTTTTATAATGCATTTGTGATTTTTCCTGTTCCGCGTAATCTTAATTACTTTTACACATTTGGCGGTATTTTAACCATTATGCTTTTATCACAGCTATTGACAGGTATTGTCTTGGCTATGCATTATGTTCCGGATATTCATTTGGCTTTTGAAACTAGTGAACGATTTCGGCGTGAAGGGCAGTTTGGTTGGCTTTTTCGTCCATGGCATTGTGTAGGCTCTTCGTTTTTTTTTATTGCTGTTTATATCCATTTGGCACGTGGACTTTATTATGGTTCTTATAAAAATATGCGAGAAATGGTATGGGTTACAGGTATTTTTATTTATATCATCATGATGGCAATAGCGTTTTTTGGTTATGTGCTTGTTTGGGGGATGATGTCTATTTCAGCTGCTTCAGTGATTGCAGGGCTTTTCAAAACGATTCCTTTAGTGGGGTCTTGGTTGCATGAGACACTTCTTGGTGGTTATGTCGTAGGACAACCAACGTTGAATCGTTTTTATGTTTTCCATTATGTTTTATCATTTGTTTTGCTTCTTTTTGTGGGGCTTCATATTTGGGCAATTCATTGTGTTGGGCAAGGAAATCCAACGGGTCTTGCTATACAGTCAGATAAGGAAACGGTTCCATTTTCGCCTTATGCACTGATCAAAGATATTTTTGCTATTACTGTTTTTCTCATCTTCTTTGCCTGGTTTTTGTTTTATATGCCCGATTATATGGGGCAGGTTGAAAATTATAGTGTGGCAGATCCTTTAAAGGCACCTCTTCGTGTGGTTCCAGAATGGTATTTTTTGCCTTTTTATGCGATGCTTCGTGCTATAACTTTTGATATTGGTATTTTCTCTTCAAACTTTGTTGGCTTTGTTTTATTCGTCAGTTCGATTTGCATTTTAATTTTTGTGCCATGGTTAGACCGCTCTAAAATATGTTCAGCAAGATATCGACCTGTTTATAAAATTTTCTTTTGGGCGTTGGTTATTGATGTCGTTTTTCTTGGTTGGTTGGGGTCAAGAGAAATAAGTGACAAAATTCTTTTATGGACACAATTGGCTACGGTTTATTATTTTATATTTTTTTTGGTTATTTTGCCGATTTTGCCAGCGTTTGAAAAAAATTATTCTCTTCCTTCTTCAATTATGCAAGATTTAAAACAGAAAAAAAAGAGACTATGGTAAATGTTTTTTTCGGGCTGGTTGTTATTGTTGCTATGAGTTTTTCTGCTCAGAGTTTAGCGGGTGATGCCTCTGATCAGGAAGAGGGATTTATTTCTTTTCCTTTACAGGTTCCTAAAAAACAAGAATGGAGTTTTTCAGGTCCATTTGGGTTCTACGATAAGGCGCAATTGAGGCGCGGATTAAAGGTTTATAAACAAGTTTGTTCCAGCTGCCATGGGCTAAAATATGTGGCTTTTCGCAATTTAAAAGCTCTTGGGTATGATCAAGAACAGATTAAAGTTTTGGCGGGGCAGTATGAAGTGCGTGATGGTCCTAATCGAGAAGGAAAATTTTTTAAACGTGCTGGGGTTGCAACGGATTATTTTCCTTCTCCCTTTGCGTATGAAGAAGAAGCAAGACAGGTTTTGAATGGTGCTTATCCTCCAGATTTGTCATTGATGGCACGTGCACGTGGTGTATCTTTGCCTTTTCCTGCTTTAATTACGGATGTTTTGACTCATTATGATACGGCTGGTCCAGATTATATTACAGCTCTTTTAACAGGATATCAGGAAGCGCCGAAGAAAGTAAAAGTTGCTGATGGTTATTGGTATAATCCTTATTTTATTGCCAGTAATTTTTTAACTATGGCACCTCCTTTGAGTGATGGTGTAGTTGCTTATGAAGATGGAACCCCAGAAACCGTTGAACATTACGCTCGTGATGTTTCTGCTTTTTTGATGTGGTCTGCTGATCCTCATATGGAAATTCGTAAAAAAACCGGTTTTCGTGTTATTTTATTTTTAATCATTTTTGCAGGGCTTGTTTATATTTTAAAAGGTCGTATTTGGCGTAGTTTAGAAGAAGAGTTTGAGAAAGAAACAAAAGACGAAATAAAGAAAAAAGGATAAGGCGACTGGTTTTGAAAGAGTATAAAAAGCATAAGGAACAAATCTGTTTATAATGCATTGAGGTTTTATAAAGTAAAAGCAAAGTAAAAACGGAGATGTTAAAATGAAAAAAATTTCATGTACTACTCTTATGTCAATTTTGATGATTTCTAGTACTTATGCGCAGTCTTTTGAAGGACCTTCTAAACCTGAAATGATTTCTTCGACAGGTATTGTACAGGTAGGGATAAATAATTCTGTGCGTTATGTAACACCTTTAGCAACGGATTTTGTTGCTTCTAGCCTTATAGGTGCTAAGGTATATAATATAGAAGATGAAAATATTGGTGAAGTAAAAGATATTATTTTACGTGAAAATAATATTGCGGGATTTGTTGTTGCAGTTGGTGGTTTCCTTGGTATAGGGGAGAGTTATGTGGTCGTTTCTCCAGAAACAATCCAGATGACAAATGATTATGGTAAGTGGAAACTTATTACAAATGCGACAAAAGATTCTTTAAAGGACGCTCCAACATTTAAATACGAAGGGCGTTGGACGCGCTAATTTTATATTTCCATTCTTGAATGGATAAAACAGTTGCTGTCACAATAATGGTAGCACCTGTTTTTTGTTCAGGAGACCTTTAGGAACTTTTGCGGTAAGCTCTCATGAACTTAATACAAAATTTTCAAGATAAACTATTAAGATAGAGTGAAGATTTAAGTATTATGTTTAAATAACATGATATCGCCATCTTGCACAATGTATTCTTTTCCTTCATCGCGGGCTTTTCCTGCTTCTTTTGCACCGCTTTCTCCACCCAGAGCAATATAGTCATTGTAGCTGATGGTTTGTGCACGAATGAAGCCGCGCTCAAAATCTGAGTGAATAACGCCAGCTGCTTGGGGAGCTTTGGTACCACGCGCAATTGTCCATGCTCGCGTTTCCTTAGGCCCACAGGTGAAGTAAGTAATGAGATCAAGTAAATGATAACCAGCGCGAATAAGGCGATTTAAACTTGGTTCAAAGAGTCCTAGAGCATTGAGATATTCTGAGGCTTCAGCATCACTCAGTTGCGTGATTTCCGCTTCGATAGAAGCCGAAATGATAATACTTTGCGCATTTTGCTCTGTTGCCATTTTTTCAACTGTTTGGGTAAAACTATTGCCATGAGCGGCGTCATTTTCGCTTACGTTGCAAACATAAAGTACAGGTTTGGAGGTTAAAAGATTTAAACTTTTAAGAATGTTCTTTTCATCAGAAGAGATATCTTTGAGTAATAAGCGGACAGGGTTTCCCTGTTGCAGTATGTTTAATGCTTTTTCCATAATGGGTAGAATTGTAAGGGCTTCTTTATCTTTTCCAGTTGCTCGTTTACGGATTTGTACGATTCTTCTCTCAAGACTTTCAAGATCTGCAAGCATAAGTTCGGTTTCAACCGTTGTTGCATCACTAACAGGATCAATACGTCCTTCTACGTGGGTAATATCTTCGTTTTGAAAACAGCGTAAAACGTGGACAATGGCATCGACTTCACGAATATTGGCTAAAAATTTATTCCCTAAACCTTCGCCTTTTGAGGCTCCTCGTACCAACCCCGCAATATCCACGAAGTTAATGCGTGTAGGAATCGTTTCTTTTGAACCAGCAATTGATGCAATTTTTTCCATTCGTAAATCTGGAACAGCAACTTCACCGGTATTGGGTTCAATAGTACAAAAAGGATAATTGGCAGCCTGTGCAGTGGCTGTTTTTGTTAATGCATTAAAAAGAGTTGATTTCCCGACATTAGGTAATCCGACAATACCGCATTTAAAGCCCATGAGAGTCTTTCTTTTCTACTGATTTTATGGTTAAGATAAAGCTTCCTTTTTATAGCATATTTTCAGAAGAGTTATAGTCCTTGTCTTGCGATAAGTGAGAAAAAAGTCTAAAGTAGTAGGTATCTACTTTTTTACCTTAGTTCTTCTTATCTTAATGCTCTCCTTAGTTACAAGGATAAGAAAACTTCGAATTAATGTTAATAGTGTGCTAAGTTTTTCATGGTATGCAAATCTGCATAAATAATTAATCGGAGAAAATAGAAGAGTGTTATCTCGTTGTGCCTTTTTAATTGCAGCACTTTTGGCTTTGGCTGGATGTGCTACACGTCAGTCAGATATGTCATCGGTACCTTTTCAACAAGTTCGATACATTCCACCAGAAATACAGGCTTTGTATGGTCCTGTAACGAATGAGGCCTATTCGTTACCTGCTGTTGATCTTGCGACAATTGATCCAAAATATTGGCGACAAGAGGTGATTTATTATACATCTTATGCGCCTGGAACATTGGTTATAGATACGCAAGAGTGTTTTCTTTACCTTATTGGTGAAAATGGAAAAGCTTTGCGTTATGGGATTGGTGTCGGTAAAGAAGGCCTAGCATTTGAAGGTGAGGGGGTTATACAGCGCAAGCGTCGGTGGCCAAATTGGGCTCCTACTGCAGCTATGATGGCTCGAGAACCAGAACGTTATGGTCATCTTGGGAAAGGAATGCCACCAGGGCCCGATAATCCATTAGGTGCGCGGGCACTTTATTTGTTCAAAAATGGGAAAGATACACTTTTCCGTATTCATGGCTCACACGAATCGTGGTCAATTGGGCGTGCTATTTCAAGTGGGTGTATCCGTTTGCTTAATCAAGATATTATCGATCTTTATGATCGTGTTCCCGTTGGTTCGCGTGTTGTGGTATTGCAAAACAATAGGAGTATTCCTACAGTTTATAGTCAACAATCAAATGGTTACGATCCGCTACAATCGACCATTCAGCCAAATGATTTTTTTTAATTTAGGGGAGAAGATTGGAGAGAGCCGTTTGGGTATTTTGGTTTGCTGTTCAATCTTCTCTTCCTCCAAAAAAAGAGTATAGACCTCTTCTCTGTTTCAAAAGATATGTACAAATATCATTGTTCTATTTGCTAGCTTTCATATTTTCCCAACAGGTTTTGCCTTTGAGGAAATTTATAAGAGGCATTTTTCTTTCTTTTTTCAAAAGTTTTTATCCATATGTCCTCCAACTTGTGAGGTGTAAGCCAATGGTTTTTATGGTTTCATTATTAATAGATTTAAAATAAATCTTGTGATATTTGGCATTTCTATTCAAGAATATAAAACAATTAATTCTTATAAATCAATAAGTTATATGTATAGATTTTATAGAGAAAAGTTGTTTTTTTATTGATGAGAGAAATAAGCTGTTAGGGTCAGTTCTTATTTTTTATTGTTTGTGAAACTTCATTCATAAAGAGGGATTTGTCATCTTTTATAAGGAGAGCGATATTTTTTGCGATTGCCTCTAAGAGAGGGGGAAGCCATTCTTGATCAGATTTGGTAAAATTTCCTAGGACATGCTGATGAACAAGTTCTTTGCTTCCAGGATGACCAATTCCTATGCGTATACGGCAATAATTAGTACCACAATGGGTATCAATAGATTTAATACCATTATGTCCATTATTTCCTCCACCAATTTTTACACGGACTCTTCCCGGAGGCAGGTCTAACTCATCATAAATGATGATCAAATTCTTCAAATCTAATTTATAAAATCGCAAAGCTTCACCGATAGCTTGACCCGAGCAATTCATAAAAGTTTGCGGTTTTATAAGAAAAATTTTCTCATTATCTATGAAACCATTGGAGATTTCTGCTTGAAACTTTTTCGACCATGGAGAAAAAGAGAAGGACTGATAAATGGCATCAACAGCCATAAAACCGATATTATGGCGGTTATTTTGATATTGTAAACCAGGATTGCCAAGACCAGCAATAAGCCACATGTGTATTTTCAGTCAAAGTATGAGTAAGGGTAATGTCTCATAAATTAAGGCGGAAAAAATTTCCGCCTTTTGAGTTTTATGAAGTTTCCGTGTCTTCTTCATCATTTTCTTGTTCAGAGGTTTCATCGCTGACATCCATGCCAGCAGGAGCTGCAATGGTTGCAATGGTAAAGTCTCGATCTTGGATGATGGGAGTCACATCTTTTGGCAGTTGCACTGCTGAAATGTGAATAGAATCACCAATAGAGTAGCTGGAGAGATCAATTTCAATAGCTTCAGGAATAGCACTTGCTGGAGCTGTACATTCAATTTCGTGCCGAACAATATTGAGGACACCACCCTTTTTAAGTCCAGGGGCCGTATCTTCATTGAGGAAGTGGACAGGAATATTCACTTCTACAACGGATTTTGCTGAAATGCGTAAGAAATCTACATGGAGGGGAAAGTCACGCACGGGATCTAATTGATAATCTTTTGGCAAAACCATAATTTTTTGCTTGTCAAGAATAATCGTTGCAATGGTGGTACGAAAGCCACCAGCGTGAATTTTATAGAAAATTTCTTTATAGGGAACTGTTATTGCCAAAGGAGGTTGTTTTTCACCATAAATGACAGCAGGAATAAGACCGTTGCGGCGAAGTTCACGGGAGGACCCCTTACCAACCCGCTCGCGTTTTTCGGCCTTAAGAGTGTAGCTTTTGCTCATAATTTAAGTCCTTTTTACATGATTGGAGATCCTTCAAAAACAATAACAGTTTTTGCATGGATATGAAGATATGCGCTGATAAGCAGCGATTGCTCCATTCTGCGTTGCCTCCAAGGGTGTCTACGCAGAAGTCTGTTCTATAATTCAAACTATTCATAGATGCAAGAGTTGTGGGAAAAATCGATGATTTCTATCGTTAAAAAAGAGGAAATGTTACACATTATGGTACAGGATGGAGAATCAACCAATATGCGCTGATATGTTCAAAATCAAACACTGGAGATGTTATGAAGGTTGAGATTGCCTTGGGTGAGATATCAGAGAGTCGTGCTTTGCATAAATCGATGCCAGCACTTCTTGATTTGGAAGAGTTATTGGCAACACGTCTTCTTGTTCAAGGTAATTCTGGTTCAGGTAAATCACATCTTTTACGCCGTCTTCTAGAACAAAGTGCTCAGTGGGTACAGCATTGTGTGATTGATCCAGAAGGTGATTTTGTAACTTTGGCAGACAAATTTGGTCATGTTATTGTAGAGGCTCAACGGAGCGAACTAGAATTGACGCGTATTGCGCATCGCATTCGACAACATCGGGTTTCTGTAGTATTTAATCTTGAAGGTTTGGATACTGAACAACAGATGCGTGCTGTGGGTGCTTTCCTTGGGGCACTGTTTGATGTGGAACGTGATTATTGGTATCCTATGCTTGTCGTTGTTGATGAAGCACAATTGTTTGCTCCAACTGCTGCAGGAGAAGTTTCTGATGAAGCACGTAAAATTTCACTGAGTGCTATGACTAATCTTATGTGTCGGGGGCGCAAACGTGGTCTTGCTGGTGTTATTGCGACACAACGTTTGGCTAAGCTGGCCAAAAATGTTGCTGCTGAAGCTTCAAACTTTTTAATAGGGCGGACTTTTTTAGATATTGATATGGTGCGCGCTGCTGATCTTTTGGGAATGGAGCGTCGTCAAGCAGAAATGTTTAGAGATCTTGAGCGGGGAAATTTTATCGCTTTAGGTCCCGCTTTATCACGACGTCCCTTACCAATCATTATCGGTTCTGTTGAAACTTTGGCACGCTCTTCTAGTCCTAAATTAATGCCACTTCCAACAGAGCGGGATGATGTGCAAGAGCTCGTTTTTACTGCTTCACCAGAGGAAATTTTAACGCCATTTAAACAAACACGAGAGCCGATGAGGGAAAAATCAATGCACGAGATGTTAGAGGAGGTAGTACATAAAAAACAAGAGCTGTTGGAAGAAAACTTGAGTTTATTTCCTGAACTTTCTGATGTTGAGCGTGACGGCCAAGCAGAACATATTATTCGGGAAATTCTTGAGGATTCTGAGGCTTTTTATCGTTCAACAGCGGTGCTTTATCAAGATTTTTCAGTTCGTTGCCGTATCCATGGTATGTCAAAGGTTCCTTTTAATCTTTCACAATTTCGGCGTAAATTGGCTATTGCTCAGGCTTTTGTTGATGAACAAACGGCTGTCAGTGAACATTGGAAACATATTTTGCAGATATCAGAAAGTTTGGAAGAAGATGTTCAAGGAGTCTTCTTGAACGTGGCTCAAGCCGCATTGGGCGGAAAGCCTTGTCCATCCGATGCATTTTTAGCACGTCTTTATGGGACTCATTCTTTAAGCCGCGTCCGTCGGCTTTTAACCTACTTTGAAGAACGCGGTCTCATTGTTATTCATACGCATTTTAGTGGCCAACGCATTGTTGCATTTCCTGATCTTGGTGTTGAAACAGCACCAGGAGATCCCAAGGAACCACTTTAACCAAATAAGCTTGAAACGGATTGTTCTGCTGCTGTCCTTGCTATTGCTTCTCCCATAAGGTCGGCAATGGGCAAAACACGAATATTATGGGTTTTCTCAATAGCTTGTGTTGGCATGATTGAATCTGTAATAACCAATTCTTTCATCTCTGAATTGGCAATTCGCTCGATTGCATTACCAGAAAGAACACCGTGCGTGATATAAGCTGTGACACTATTGGCACCATGTTTAAGCAGAGCACTTGCTGCATTGCATAAAGTTCCACCTGAATCAACAATATCATCAAGCAAAAGGCAATCTTTTCCCGATACATCTCCAATGATATTCATAACTTCTGATTCACCGGGGCTTTCGCGACGTTTATCCACAATAGCGAGCAAACTGTTCAAGCGCTTGGCGAGTGCGCGCGCGCGCACCACACCACCCACATCAGGTGAAACAACGATAACATTTTCAAGAGAATAATGCACTTTGACATCGCGAGAAATGACAGGAACAGCATAGAGATTATCTGTAGGGATATCAAAAAAACCTTGAATTTGTCCTGCATGAAGGTCCAATGTTAAAACACGATGGGCCCCTGCTTCAGTAATGAGGTTGGCAACAAGTTTTGCAGAAATAGGAGTTCGTGGTCCTGGTTTTCTATCTTGGCGTGCATAGCCAAAATAGGGGATAACAGCTGTAATACGACGCGCAGAAGAACGACGAAGGGCATCAATCATGATGAGTAATTCCATCAAATGATCATTTGCGGGATAGGATGTAGATTGCAAAACAAAAACATCTTGTCCACGTACATTTTCATGCAGTTCTACGAAAATTTCTTGATCAGCAAAGCGCTTTACAGTTGCTTTGCCTAAGGGGATGTTCAAATAATTTGCAACATCTTCAGCTAGGCGTGGATTAGAATTTCCGCAGAAAAGTTTCATAGTAGAACCTCTGAATCATCATGGTAGGAATGCGACACGGTTTTTAATTTCTTTTTATTAAATTGCAAGAAAACAATTACAAAACCATTACAATTTTATTGATTATTATTAAAGAGCTATGCAGTATGTTTTCTCTTTTTCCAAAAGTTTGTTACTTTTAGAGCAAAGTTTTTTCTCCATGCGGCAAAGAAAAACATATTGATTAAGCTTTTTGGTTATTACTTTATAAAAATACTTTCAATATGGGGAATGTTTCATATTTAAGATGAATGAAAGGGAGTAATAAAAAGAAGTATTATCTTGCCTTCAATCATTATAACCAAACATTGAAAATGATCATAGCGAAGGCTATCATATTTTATGGGCTGGTAGATAATTTCGTGAAAAAAGCAAAGTATAATGGGATTTATTTTTATATTTGGGTAAAAAGTTTAGTTTTGCAGTTTTGGTATTGTTCTCAAGCATAAAAGGGGCTCATCTTTTATTTTTCAGCATAATAGCAGAAATTTGCCGTCCGTAATCGGGTTCGTTGCGGTGTATTGCACGGCGATAGGAGAAAAAACGCTGTTCATCTTGATAGGTACAAAGCTCTACACAAGAAGCATTAACACCTGCTTCTTTGAGTTGATTTATAATAAATGCCCATAGATTAAAATAAAAGCGATTTATTTTGTCTGTTTTTAAAAAATATTTTTGGTATTTGCTGTGGTAATCAATAAACTGGTCGTAAAATTCGTTTGTTACTTCATAGTGATAAGGGCCAATACAAGGTCCAAGGACTGCTGTTATTGATTGTCTTTTGGCTCCTTGTTTTTCCATAACAGCAATTGTTTTCTCGATAATTCCATTTAAGCTTCCACGCCAGCCAGCATGAGTTGCAGCGATGACTCCAGCTTGTGGATCAGCAAACAGAATGGGTCCGCAATCTGCTGTAAGAACTCCAATAACGAGTTCTGGGGTAGTCGTAACCAGAGCATCAGCTTGAGGAGGTGCACCGATAGTTGCTTGATGAGCTACGACAACGTTACAGGAGTGTATTTGATTAACTGTGACTAAATTTTGCGCTTCAATAGAAAAATAATTGGCGATCAAAAGACGATTCTGTACGATATGTTCAGGTTGATCATTTGAACCTTTCCCAACATTAAGACTATGATAAAGATTTTTTGAAAAACCACCTTGACGTGTAAAAAATCCATGTTTTATTCCATGGGTGTGTAAAGTAGAAAGATTTTTTGCAAGAATGGGATGAGGGATAGATTTCATAAAAGTTCCTTATGGAGATTATTTAAAGTGAGGATGGAGATGTTCATATTTGTCAATGAATATTTCAGATAATGATGTGTTGATTGACAAAAGCGCCGATCATTAAAATTGGGGAGGTATGGAGATATTTTTATCACTGAAATGTAAAACTTTAAATAATTTTCCCATCTGATCTGGACCAGCGAGCCGTTCAATGTCTTGGCGGATTTTGTCTTGCAAAGGAGCACTTTTGCCAACTCCAAGCTGTTTTGCGCGCTCCAGTAGCCCCATTTTAAAAAGAAACTCTCCTTGCTCTAAGATTTCAGCAAAACAGCCCTGTTCAAGAGCTATGTTTTTTAAAAAAGAAAAATCAACATGGGATGTTAAATCATGTTCACCAGGGGCATCAAAAACATCACGAAATCTATGTTTTGAGAGTGCTTGCAAGGTATCGCCAAAGGCAAGCTCACAAGCACCATAGTCGATAAGTAAAGCAGAACCTGTCACTTGCACTAAATGGTGGCTGATTTGTTGCATGAATTGATGCCGTAAGGGGGCATGTTCAAAAATTGTTCCGTCAGGCACTTTAGAACAATAGGTTTGTAGACAAGAAGAGGGAAGTTTATGCGGGGCAGCAATAAAGATAAAATCTCCATTTTGATTGACTGTAATGCGGCGCTCTTTCCATTTTCCATTGACTTTAATATATTGGTTGATAGGGAGTGTATCGAGAAATTCATTAGCAATGAGGAAGAGAGGTTTTGAAGGAATTTGATTAAAATTTTCAATGCTATGGATTTGTTTTTGATAAGAGCAAAGGCGCTTTTTTTGTTCTTTTGCGAGTTTTTGGCTTATTTCGATCAGAAAAATTTCAGCAGCATTAAATGCCGTTTGAGAGAGCTTTTGGATGGTTCGCAAAATGTCATCCATCAAAGTTCCTCGTCCTGGACCTATTTCAGCGAGAATAAAAGGGTGAGGACACCCTTGAGCTTTCCAGCTCGCAAGAGTCCAAATGCCAATCATTTCTCCAAATAATTGGCTTATTTCAGGTGCTGTAATGAAATCACCAGCACGTCCGAAAGGTGTTTGTGTTTGATAATAACCAAATTGAGGATCTGTAAGTGCCAACGTCATATATTGGCTAACAGTGATTGGTCCATTAAGGACAATAATTTCTTTAATTTTTTCTTTGAGATTGGCCATTTTCTGTCGGTTTATATTTAAAGGCGTGGAGAAGAAGATAAAACCCTACAAGAAGCATGGGAAGAGATAAAGCCATGCCATAGGTAAAACCAGTAGAATGGAAAAGAGTCGAAAACCATTCTGGATCTTCTTGAGGCGCACGGTAAACTTCAGAAATGCTGCGTGTTACTGCGTAGCCTATAATAAATGTTCCTGATACAGTACCGGGACGTTTTAATGCTTTGAACCCAAAAATAAGAAGACACAGGATGATGAAGAGAAGAAATCCTTCCATAAATGCTTCGTAAAGCTGGCTTGGATGGCGCGGTAAATAGTAAGGATCGAGAGGAAAACAAACAGCCCAAGGACGTGTAGTAATATTGCCCCATAATTCTTGGTTGATGAAGTTGCAGATTCGTACAACGCCGATACCAATAGGAGCACCTGCAGCAATGATATCAAACATGGCTCGTATGTTAATATGATTTTTACGGGCAAACCAGATCATAGCAATGATAATACCAATAAGTCCGCCATGAAAGGACATTCCCCCATCCCATACGGCAATAATAGCACTTGGATGGTTAAAATAGTAAATGGGATCCCATACAAGAACTTGTCCTAAACGCCCTCCGACAACAACACTTATGGCAGACCAGACAACAAAATCTCCGATCTTTTCTTTATCCATAGGAGGATAGTTTCTATACCATAGAGATGTTTTTTTTAATAATTTTTGCGCATACCACCAAGCAAAAAGAATACCCAGTACGTAACCAAGTCCATACCAATGAAGTGCTATGGGACCTAGATGGATAATGACAGGATCAAGAAAAGACGGAAAAGCAATGGCTGGACAAGACAAATTGTTCATGAGTTAAGCATCTTACATTATACGAGATGAATATGAAGTGACTCTGATGGTCAGAAATGACAGATGAATACACAATGGTCAAGTCAGTAGGAAGGCTAGTCAGAAAGGGGGGGAGATTTCCACTGATTTATTACGGTAAAAAAATATGGTGATAAAAGGAATATTAAAAAATCTGAAACAAAATCATTATGAAAAATCTGCACAGTATGTAAAATATAGAGTAAAAGGAACAAATTACAGTATCTAAATGTTATGAGAATACGCTATAATGCGTGTGTCAATAATTAAAATTTAAGGAAAAAGGTTATGCGTAATGGATCAAATCGTATTCTTGATGAATTAGCAAAATTAGCAACAGATGCTGCTGACGTTGCGCAAGGCATACGACGTGAAGCTGGAACAGCTTTTCGTGTGCAGGCTGAAAAGATAGCAAACAAACTTGATCTTGTTTCTCGCGAAGAGTTTGAGACTTTTAAGGAGATGGTGCTGAAAATCCATACTGATAATGCTGATTTGAAAAGACGCCTTGATGATTTAAAAAAAGATGATTAAAAAAAACGCAGGCACAAAAAAGTAAAATAGTTTAAAAAAAAGAATCTTCAAAAAAATATCCCCAATTTTTCAATATGATGCGTGAAACTAAAAAATGCTTAATCTTGAGTCTGTTAGAGCGGAGCATTTGTTTATTTTTGATTTTTTTTGGGTAAAAATACATTTTTTTGAATCAGGGGGGCTGGCGCTATCAAATTGTATCAATACACTGAAAAAACTTGATGATTCGTTTCATGATTATCAGGTTTCCCTAAAGAGCGCGATTGTGTTCTAGGTGTTTGTGTTTTGTTGATGTTTTTAATGTGTATTTGTTTGGTGTAAGAGGTTTGATTGTAGCAAATATTGTTACAATTTAAGCGGTTTATATTCTGTTGACAATGTTTTAAGATGATTGAGGATTGTGATGAGGCTTGCATTTTGCGCCACAGAAAGAAAAGAGCACCCTGTTGACTTTATCGAACAGATTGCCTGTGAATATGATTGGTCGTTTGAGCGAGATGCACAAGATGAAATTAGCGTTTGTGTGGAAGGAAAACGCGCAAACTATCGTCTTGCTTTTTCATGGATGGAAGAGCATGAAGCACTTCATTTAGCTTGTTCGTTTGATCTTTCTATTAAAAATGCTCGAACAGCTGAAATACAGCGCTTATTGCTAGCAATTAATGAAAAATTGTTGTTGGGACATTTTGATTACTGGCAAAGGAATAATTCAGTTATTTATCGACAAGGTCTTCTTTTGGCTGGTGGGATGCATCCATCTCATATACAGGTTGAAACATTATTGATACATGCACTTAAAGCCTGTGAAAGCCATTATGTTGCATTTCAGATGGTTGCTTTATCGGGAGAAAGTGCTTACAAGGCACTGCAGTACACTTTGTTTGAAACTGTAGGGAATGCCTAAAACATCAAGTTTGTTATTTTTACAGACGGTTTGCTGAAATATTGCTCATAGGGGGATATCAAGAATAGCGCGCAATCCCCCGAGTGGGCTCTCGTCTAATTGTATATTGCCACCATGGCTGCGTGCTATGTCTTGAGCAATAGAAAGACCAAGTCCTGTTCCACTTGCATCTTGATTTCGCGCTTTATCAAGTCGAAAGAATGGCTTAAAAACTTCTGTGCGCATATTTTCATGAATTCCAGGTCCATTATCATCGATTATCAATATAAAAGATTCTTGTTGAGAGTTAGCTGTTAGTTTAACGGTTGTGCCGTAACAAAATGCATTTGATACAAGATTGCTGACCAAGCGTGTGAAAGCACGTGGACGTACTTGTATTTCTGTAGGACCTTCAATAGTGTAAGAAAATTGACGTTTGTGAAGATGAGCATCGGTGGAGAATTTTTGCATAAGAGCATTTAAATCAAAAGTCTTGACACTTTCACTTCCTTCTCCACGGGCAAAGGCAAGATAATCTTCTAACATATTTTGCATATCACTTACATCTTGCTCAAGCGGTTTAATATCAAAGCCAGTATTTGCTAATGCTAACTGAAGTTTAAAACGTGTAAGAATGGTTCTTAAATCATGACTTACTCCTGAGAGCATCATGGTGCGTTGTTCTATTTGGCGTTCAATACGTTCTCGCATACGTAAAAAAGCGATGCCTGCACGACGGACTTCATCAGCTCCTAGTGGTTGAAATCCTTTTGGTAAGGGACGACCTCGCCCAAAGCTTTCAGCCGCTTCAGCGAGTTGTTGAATTGGTTTTATTTGGTTGCGTAAGAAATAAATTGCTATCAACAATAAAACAAGAGCTGTTCCTACCATCCAGCTTAAAAAAATAGAGGTATTGGAAGCATAGGCTTGGCTGCGTGGAGCGAAGACACGCAAGATGTTGTGACCAAGGTGGATACGGATTTCAACAAGATCAGAATCTCCTACGGTATCGATCCAGAAGGGACGGTTAATTTGTCGGGTAATTTCTTCGCTTAAAAAATAATCAAGAATTGCAAAAAATGGCTTAGGTCCCGGTGGGGGTAAGGGGGCAGGAGAGAGAATAGAAATGTTTAATCCCATACGTTGTTGTGCAATACGCTTGATATCTTCATAGTTATCTTGTTGTGGATATGTTTCAATAATATCAATAATGGCTGAAATATCATGCACGACAGCAGTTGAAAGACGCTCGGTTACCATTTGCCAATGACGTTCCATAAAGACGTAAGCAATAACCGTTTGCAGAAGCACCATGGGAGCAATAATAATGATCAAAGAACGAGCATAAAGCCGTTTAGGCATTTTTTTCGTTAGCCATCGAAAAAAAAATCTTAAAGGTTTGAACATTCTTGTGCCTATTCAATTGAGAGTTTATACCCTATTCCTCGCACAGTTTGGAGCCATATAGGAAGTGCTGGATTTTTTTCGATCTTACGGCGAAGGCGGTTGATTTGTACATCAATGGCACGTTCACTTATATTGCTGTCATCGGTCGCGAATTTATGGCGCGGAATTGTATCGCCTGCATTTTCGGCAAAAATGATCATCATTTCTTGTTCTTTATCGGTTAATTTAATAATTTCTCCTCTTTTTTTGAGTTCGCGCCGTGAAATTGAAAATATATAAGGACCAAAAATGATTTGCTCAATTTTAGGTTGGCTAAGGGGAAAACCACGTCGTAAAATGGCGTTGATGCGAAGGAGAAGTTCACGAGGGTCAAACGGCTTAGCCAGATAATCATCTGCCCCTGCTTCTAATCCACGGATACGATTGTCTATTTCTGATAAAGCTGTTAACATGAAGATAGGGACATCTTTTGTTTGACGGAGTGAATGAGTGAGATCAATACCGTTTTCGCCAGGCATCATGACATCAACAATAAGAAGATCAAAATCTAAACTTGCTAACAGTCGTCTTGCTTCATTCGCATTGGCTGAAACTGAAACACGAAATCCATTTTTAATGAGAAACTGAAATAAAAGATTGCGAATACGCGTATCGTCATCAATCACAAGAAGGTGAGGGGCATCGTCACACAAAACTTGAACGTGATTGCTCATTCTTAAAAAAACCTTGATAAAAATTTAGTTTACACAAAGTGCAAGTTTACATAAGTTGTATAAAGCTGTCGAGCAGCACCTTTACCTTAAAGGAGAGAAAGTTTTATTTATAAATTGAAAAAAGTTATTTTTGAAAAGGATATGATGGGTAGTCTTAATATACATATTATTCCAGTTACGACATTCCAACAAAATTGCACTTTGCTTTTTGATAGTGAATGTAAAACGGGGGTTCTCGTTGATCCTGGTGGTGATTGGCCGCGGATTCAAGACGTAATCGAAAAGAATGGTGTTATCGTTGAGGCTATTTGGATAACACATGGTCATTTTGATCATGTAGGAGCAGCAATGCAAGTGAAAGAAGCGCTTAATGTAAAAATTATCGGTTCACATCGCGATGATAAGCCTGTGATGGATGCCGTGAGCGAAAGCGCAAAAAATTATGGCATCACTGATGCTTGCATTTGTATTCCTGATCGATGGTTAGAAGATGGTGAGTGCGTTCATTTTGCTGGACATGTGTTTAAGGTTTTTCATACACCAGGGCATTCTCCTGGTCATGTTATTTATTTCAATGAAAAAGAGCGCTTAGCCCTCTTGGGTGATGTTCTTTTTCGTGGCTCTATTGGACGTACGGACTTCCCCTTCTGTTCCCATGAAAAATTGATGCAATCTCTTAGAGAAAAAGTTTTACCTTTAGGCAACGATGTTCGTTTCATCTGTGGGCATGGTCCCAAAAGTAGCATAGGCTATGAGCGCCAAAATAATCCTTTTCTTCAAGATTTTAATATATGAGCAAACAAAAAAAACGCTTTGAAGCGTTTTTTTGCCATTTAAAACTTTTTAGTAGGGCAGAACAGAAGTTAATTTATTGGGGCATAACAAAGGTGTTCGACGCCTTTACGGTCTCGGAAAGTTCCTGTTTTAGGGTTGAAGGAACGGTATTTTTTCTTGCAATAGTTAAGCCAATCAGATTCTAATGATTGTTGTACTGGCTCATATTCCACCGTTTGCGGAGCTTCATAAATTATCTGTTCTTGTGGAACCTGTTGATATACAATTTGATGCTGTGGTGCGGTTTGATAAACAACTTGTGGCTGTTCTGTTTTTTTAAAAATTTTGCCGAGAAGTGCACCTGCTGCAAGAGCAAGAATGCCCATTGCTAAAGCTTCTCCTGAGTTATTTATATTAATACTACTGTGTTTTGTCTTTTTGCGCTCGACATAATGATATGTCTTGTGTTCAACATGATGGTGTTGTTGTGCTCCCCATTTATGGCTAACATAATGACGCTTGTGGGGATTATCAAAAGAGTGATGTTCACTATGAGAAAAATGGGAGCTAAAATTGTGAGACGGTAAACCAGCCTCCCTTCTCATATCATAACTATGATACCATGCCATATCCGCAAGCGTTGGATCTAATGGCATCAAAACGGTTACAGTAGACATTGCTGATAATACCGCTAACCTGATCACTTTTTTCATAATGATGCTCCTTGTGTCAATTCGTATTTTTCACATCCTACACGTTTCAAACTGAATAGAGACTGAACAATTTTGGACTTTATTGTGACAAAAAAATAAAAATTCATTTAGTTAAAACTATTATCAATACAATAAAATAAAATCATGACAGAATTTTGATTTCAATTAATGTACTCTTCTTAAGCTTAATTAAGCAGCTTGTATTTAGAGCACCAGATTTTTTACTATTGGTTATAAATTATTTATTGATGAGTACTTTTTTATTGCTTGATACAATATGAATTGAACAATAGGTGTATGAATAAAAGTTATCGTTTTTTATTATAGGCTTATGGTGCTAAGATAGAACCTTATTTCACCTTATTTGTGTGATTGAATACAGTCCTGTTTCACTACTCTCTTGTGAGGCTAAATATTGAGTTCGATATCATATTATAACTGTATAAATATAATATATTGCGGGAACTTTTTTTGATATATGGGAAACATTCTTGTTGGGATATGGCTGTTAGTTTGACAGTATTGGCATGACAAAATGCATTTGACACAAGATTGCTGATGAGACGCGTGAAGGCACGTGGGCGTGCCTGTATTTGTGTAGGGCTTTCAATGGTGTAGGAAAATTGACGTTTGTGAAGATGTGCATCGGTAGAGAATTTTTGCATAAGAGCATTTAAATCAAAAGTTTTAACACACTCACTTTCTTCACTACGGGCAAAAGAAAGGTAATCTTCTAACATGTTTTGCATGTCGCTCACATTTTGCTCAAGCGGCTTGATATCAAAGTCAGTATTTGCTAATGTTAGCTGAAGTTTAAAACGGGTGAGAATGGTTCTTAAATCATGGCTTACATCCGCAAGCATCATGGGGCGTTGTTCGATATATTTAGAAGATGGTGAGTGTGTGTATTTTGCTGGACATGAGTTTAGGGTTTTGCATACACTGGGGCATTCCCTTGGTCATGTTATTTGTTTCAATGAGAAAGAGCGCTTAGCCTTCTTGGGTGTTGTTCTCTTTCGTGGTTCTATTGGACGTACGGACTTCCCCTTCTGTTCTTATGAAAAATTGATGAAATCCCTTCGAGAAAAAGTTTTACCCTTAGGCGATGATGTTTGTTTTATCTGTGGGCATGATCCCAAAAGTAGTATAGACTATGAGCGCCAAAATAATACTTTTCTTCAAGATTTTAATATATGAGAAAACAAAAAAACGCTTTGAAGCGTTTTTTTGCCATTTAAAACTTTTTTAGTAGGACGCAACAGAAGTTAATTTATTGGGGCATAACAAATGTGTTCCAAACCATTACGGTCTCGAAAGGTCCCTGTTTTAGGGTTAAAGGAACGGTATTTTTTCTTGCAATAGTTAAGCCAATCAGATTCTAATGATTGCTGGAATGGCTCATATGCCACCGTTTGCTGCACTTGATAAACCCTTTGATTTTGTGGAACTTTTTGATAAATTACCTGACTTTGTGGTACTATTTGATAAACCACTTGTGGCTGTTCTGGTTTTTTTAAAATTGTACCAAGAATTGTACCTGTTGCAAGACCAAGAATGCCCACCGCTAAAGCATCTCCTGAGTTGTCTATATGAATATTACTGTGTTTTGTCTTTTTGCGCTCGACGTAATGATATGTTTTGTTTTCAACATGATGATAATGGTGGTGGTGGTGATGATGGTGTTGTTGTTGTTGTTGTTCCGTCTTACTATGTTTGGCTACAGACCTTTCATGTTTGGCTTTAAATCTTCTCTTGTTGTCATCAGAACTCTTGTGGAAATCATCAACAAACTTTTGGAAATCATCAGAAAAAAAGCCACGTTTTTTATCAGAACAATGGGAGTGAGAAAAACCGCAAGGCAGAATATCAGCTCTCTTCCTTATTTCCCTTATCGCATCATCTGTTTCTTTACGCATCTTCCTCATCATATCATCTATTTCTCTCGAGATAGAGTCACTACGATTCCATGCCATATCCGCAAGCGTTGCATTTAGCGGCATCAAAATGGTCACAGTTGACATTGCTGATAATACCGCTAACCTGATCACTTTTTTCATAATGATGCTCCTTGTGTTAATTCGTATTTTTCACATCCTACACGTTTCAAACTGAATAGAGCCTGAACAATTTTGGACTTTATTGTGACAAAACAAATAAATAAGCCATTTAGTAAAAGCTATCATAGATACTGACAAAATTTTGATTTCAATTTAATGTATTTAATTGATAAGATTGTATTGGTAGTAGATGATTTTTACTATGTTGTATAAAGTATTTATTTGGGAATAATTTGTTCCTATCAATTAATTTAATATAATTTAATAACTATTTTATAAATAAAGCCTATAGTTTTATCACTATATAATTATGATTAATATTAAATTATATATTATAGTATAATTGTATAAATATAATATATTTGTAGTAATATTTTGTTTCATGGGAGATATTTTTTAAAATTTGTCTGCATTTATTTATATTTTAGAAGTTTTTACAGTTTTAAAGATTTTTATAATAAGGTTGAACAAGAAAGATTTTTTAAAAAGTCAATAAGTTTAGGCATTTTTTGTAAAATATCCTCTCTTATGTTATCTTAGAAAAATTGGAATATTTTTAATATTTGCTGTTATCTATTTTTAGGGCAATACTGTTTACTCTTCATCGATAGTCAGTTTTTTAGAAGAGCTAAAGATTAGTTTTGGCGGTGTGAAATTTCTTGCTCCTTCATTGATTGCGTTTTTTTCGTTTTATTGTTGCTTGATTAGGAGTGTTTTTACGAGATTTTCCTTTTTGATTTTCCAAAATACCAGTGTCCATGGTTGGTCCCATGTGTGCAAGGTCTGGTTTGGAGAAAAGACTTGGTTGTAACACGGGCTCTTGGGGGGATTGTTCTCTATGATGTGTTAAGGGATTCTCCGCGAGTTCTAGTTCTATCTTTTGTAATTGTTTGATTTCATCGCGAAGGCGTGCTGCTTCTTCAAAATTAAGATCAGCAGCTGCTTCATGCATTAATTTTTCGAGGTGTTTAATATGAGATGCTAAATTGTTGCCAACCATATTTTTTTTCTCGATGACATCAGGGATATTTGTACGAATATGGTTGTTTTCATAACCTGAATTGAGAATATCTCCGATATTTTTTTTGATACTTTTCGGTGTGATATGGTGTTCTTCATTATAGGCTATTTGTTTTTGTCGACGTCTTTGTGTCTCTTGTAAGGCTCGTTTTATGGAACCAGTGATCGTATCTGCATAGAGGATAACACGGCCATCTACGTTACGTGCAGCACGTCCGATTGTTTGTATGAGGGAAGTTTCAGAGCGCAAAAAGCCCTCTTTATCGGCATCTAGAATGGCAACAAAACCACATTCTGGAATATCTAAGCCTTCTCGGAGCAAGTTGATACCGATGAGGACATCAAAGGTGCCAAGCCGAAGATCGCGTAGAATTTCAATGCGTTCTAATGTATCAATGTCGGAATGCATATAGCGTACACGAATACCTTGTTCGTGGAGATATTCAGTTAAGTTTTCGGCCATACGCTTTGTGAGAACTGTCACCAATGTACGGTAGCCCTTTTGAATTGTTTTCCGAATTTCATTCACAACATCATCGACTTGAGTGCGTGCTGGACGAATTTCTGTTTCTGGATCGACAAGCCCTGTTGGGCGAATGATTTGTTCAGCAAAAATACCATGGGATTGTTCTATTTCCCAGCGTCCAGGTGTTGCGGAGACAGCAATTGTTTGTGGGCGCATGGCATCCCATTCTTCAAAGCGCAAAGGACGGTTGTCCATACAGGAAGGGAGGCGAAAACCATATTCTGCTAAAGTTGCTTTTCTGCGAAAATCACCTCGGTACATACCACCAATTTGGGGAATGGTTACATGGCTTTCATCGATAAAAACAAGAGAATTGAGTGGAATATATTCGAATAAAGTTGGGGGTGGTTCACCGGGATTTCGTCCTGTTAAATAACGTGAATAATTTTCAATTCCCGGACATGAACCGGTGGTTTCCAACATTTCCAAATCAAAAACTGTACGTTGTTCTAAACGTTGTGCTTCTAAAAGACGCCCAGCTTCGTTCAATTCATCGAGGCGTTGAACGAGTTCCATTTTGATAGATTTCATCGCTTGGTTAAGTGTTGGGCGTGGTATTACGTAGTGTGAGTTGGCATAAATTTTAATTGATTGAAGATCGCCTGTTTTTTGTCCGGTGAGAGGATCAAATTCCGTAATTGTTTCCACTTCATCGCCAAAGAGCGAAATACGCCAAGCACGATCTTCGAGGTGGGCAGGGAAAATTTCGATTGTATCCCCTCGTACACGAAAGGAACCACGAACGAAGTTGATATCTTGTCGATAATACTGTTGAGAGACTAAATCAGCCAAGAGTTTTCGTTGATTGAGTTTGTCCCCTTTTTCTATTTCGAAGGTCATGGCCGTATAGGTTTCTACGGAACCAATTCCGTAGATGCAGGAAACAGATGCGACGATAATAACATCATCACGCTCTAAGACGGCACGTGTTGCAGCATGACGCATCCGGTCGATTTGTTCATTAATAGAGGACTCTTTTTCAATATAAGTGTCAGAGCGTGCAACATAGGCTTCTGGTTGATAATAGTCATAATAAGAAACAAAATATTCGACAGCATTGTGAGGAAAAAAGCTTTTAAATTCTCCATAAAGCTGTGCCGCTAAAGTTTTATTTGGAGCTAAAATCAGAGCTGGACGCTGTGTTTTTTCAATGATATTGGCCATTGTATAGGTTTTTCCTGAGCCGGTAACACCCAAAAGCACTTGTGTACGTTCATCTTTTTGAATTCCCTCAACCAGAGTTTTAATGGCTTGAGGTTGATCTCCCGCTGGTTTAAAAGATGTTTCGAGTTGAAATGGAATACCACCTTCAGATTTTTCAGGACGAATAGGGCGGTGAGGTGTCCATAATGCACCATTCTTAAAAAGAGGATTACCTGAAGCAATGAGAGCAGAAAGAGCTTCTACTGTTGCAGTAACACCATTTTTCATTGTTGTATCCTTTGATAGAAGCGTGCTGGTGATTTTAAAGAAAATACTAATTTTTACAATTTCATTACAACAACAGCAAAACATTATTGAACAGATTTGTTTTGGTTTATTGGAGCTTTCATTAGGATCTTGATCAAGTTTTTTCTATGAGACAAATTCTTCGAAGTATTTCTTTGGAGGGAGCATATTTGTGGTTGTTCATAGACACTATTGCATTTTTTCCATGATGATATTCAAGAGGGCATAAGTTATTATGGCTGTTATGGAGAATAATCGGTACGTTTGGGCACTAAAGGCATTGTGTATGTGTGATAAAGATCATTTCCATCTTTAAATGAAAGATAACGAGATGACACCCAACCCATTTGAGCGTTATATCGGATATGGCACCAGTTTCCTTCACAGTTTTTGACAAAGATCAATTCCCCCGCAGAGATTAAGCCACAAAGCGCATACTGAGTGCTGGGGCCTGCTCTAAAATTAAGATTTCTCGTAACAAAGGCCTCTGCTGCCTCGGATATCGTTGTAGTTAAAAAGAAAGGAACAAACATAAAAAAAATTATGATTTTTTTCATTTTACTGCAAAGAACTTCTTTAGTAATTTTCTATCCTTCTCTCTTCGTATCACATATGATTTCTTTTGCCAGACTATGATAAAACAGAAAAAAATACAATTCTTTCTTCTTTAGGAGACTCAGCAGTAGAGTGAATTTTAATATTTTAAACACCAAAATGAGATGTTTTAAACACTATTGGTGCATGTTTTGTTCCCTTTATTTATTTTTATATGGAAAACAGAGAGACTGTACTATATAATGAAAAAGATCGTAGTTTTCGGATTCCAAAAGTAATTTTGGAAGCCGTTTTTTGTATTTTTATTAAACTTTCCGTGTAATAGAAAGGGACGGATTATGGAAAAAGTTCCGATGACTACAGCTGGTTTTGAAAGTCTTAAAGAAGAGTTGCGTTGGCGTCAACAACAGGAGCGTCCGCGGATTATTGAAGCAATTTCTGAGGCGCGAGCACATGGTGATTTGTCAGAAAATGCCGAGTATCATGCAGCTAAAGAAGCGCAAAGTCTTAATGAGGGGCGTATAAATGAGCTTGAAGATTATATCGCACGAGCAGAAGTGATAGATGTCTCGCGTCTTTCAGGTGACAAAATAAAATTTGGCGCAACCATTAAACTCTTGGATGAGGATACTGAAGAAAAAAAGGTGTATCAGATTGTAGGGGATCAAGAAGCTGATGTAAAAATTGGTAAAATCTCTATTTCTTCACCTATCGCACGTGCACTCATTGGCAAGCAAGAGGGTGACGTAATTGAGGTGAATGCGCCCGGTGGTGCGCATAATTACGAAATCATTGAGGTTCAATACATCTAAACTATGTCTAAATTATTATGCGTATCTCTTTGGAAGAAACTGAGGTTATTGCGCCTCATTTAAAAAAGCGTTTGTCGGGAGTGACATCTACGATTATTCAGCTTATTCCACTACAGCGCGAACAGGGGGTGCGTATATCTACTTTGGGATTTGGATTACCACAAAACTTGCCTGCTCTTACCTTTAGGGACCTTTTCGGACTTTGGAAAAGTCCGAAAGGGAAATCATTTCGTATTTGGCATGCACGACGCAATATTGAGATGCTTTGTGGGATCTTTTTACGCGATATCTTGCGAATGAAGCTGAGGCTTATATTCACATCGGCTTCACAACGCCATCATAAGCCTTTTACCAAATGGTTGATTCGCCGTATGGATAGAGTTATTGCTACCAGTACGCATACGGGTGCTTATCTAGAAGTGCCTCACAAGGTTATTATGCATGGGGTGGATGTAAGGCGTTTTACGCCACCACAGACTCTTAATGATTACTTTTCTTCAACAGGATTTCCAGGAAAATATGCGGTAGGATGTTTTGGACGTGTGCGTAGCTCAAAGGGAACAGATTTATTTGTTGATGCTATGATAGCATTATTGCCCCACTATCCTGAGTGGACAGCACTTATTGCTGGTCGTACGACAGAACAACATTATCATTTTGAAAAAGAATTACGCCAAAAGATTGCTAAGGCTGATCTGAATGATCGCATTATTTTTCTTGGTGAGATTCTGGATACACCTTTATGGTATCGTCGTTTATCACTTTATGTGGCACCTTCTCGTACAGAAGGTTTCGGTTTAACACCATTAGAGGCAATGGCATCACAGGTTGCGGTTGTAACGAGTGATGCGGGAGCTTATAAAGAGTTGGTAGTAGCAGAAACAGGAACGGTTGTAAAAGCAGGAGATGGTTCGGCTTTAACGGCAGCGATTGAACTTTATTTTTCTGATGTAGAAAAAACATTAGCAGCCGGAAAGAAAGCTTTAACCCATGTTCGTACTCACTTTCCTTTGGAAAAGGAGGCAATTGAGATTGGAAGTATTTACAAAGAACTGTTTGCGGAAAAAATACTTTAAAATATATTATATCAAAAATCTTCTTGAGGAATGATAAAAAGTGTTTCCTTTAAAGGTCTTTCTTGATCATCAAGAAAACATCTCAATTATATTAAGTGTTATTTCAAAAAAATTATCATGTCTTTCATATAACGCTATAAGAAGTTCTCAAAGTTTGGGATCAAAGATTAAAAAATCTATAGGTTTGAGAGCGATATATGGCTTATGACAAAGCATACGAGGAGAGAGAAGAATTATTTTAATTCCAGCAATATTTTAGAATGAGAAAATAATACTTTAACTTTTAAAGTCTAGAGATTTATGCACTATCTTAACGCTGTCATGCTAATATTATTACGTTTTGTAAGACTTAAATATAGAGCAAAAAAATTCTTATCTTAAATGAGAGAAAATTTTTGAGGTTTTCTGTAGTATTTTCATGGATAAAATAGCTGTACATATTTTCGGGTAGTAGAAATTCATAAACAAAATGTGCTCTGATTAATATATTGATATCATATAAATAATTTATCTTTGCAATTTGAATAAGAACTTTCAATATCGTATGATTCTTCCATGTTAAATCTGTTTATAGAAAATCAATAAAAACTATACATTTGCACGTCACAATTGGAAGAGAGCATGTGGCGGATAAAAACTATTTAAGAAAGGTGTAAAGAGATTTCTTATAAATTGTCTGAAATGCAGTCTGTTGCACATTAACAGCAGAAAAATAATATGATGGTGCTAATTGTATCTTATGTTGTGGTTTCGGCATGCACTTTATTATTTAAGTAAAAATGATGGGACCAATTAGATCTTATACCTTTCATAAGAATTGTTGTGAAATGAATAAGATGAGTATTGTGAGATGTTTTTTAACAAGCTTGTAAATTTGTAATAGCATGCATTCTATTTTCCATAAAGATGTTGTTCTATTAAAGAGAAAAAACACTTTTATCAGCAAATATTCATATTTTTGCATGAGGGATTATTCGTAAAAAAGAATGTTCTATGCGTCCATTTTATTTGATAAAGAAGATCAATAAAGTGAAGTTTTATATGTTATGGCTTTGAGAGTATTGGTATTTGATTGTTTTTGTTGAATTATTTTTATATCATTGATATGATGTTTTGTATGAAATTTTAGGAAATCTTCAGTAGATTGGGTGAGGGGTGAATATTATGACGCATACTGTTCTCGCCTTTTTATCTTGTAAATTTTTTATCATGGTAGCATAAAATACTCTATGCATTAAAATTGTTCACGCCAGAAAGCGGGAATAAAAAGGACGAATATTGTTATGATTTCAAGGCGTCCAGCTAACATTAGAAAACTTAAAATCCATAAAGCATTATCATTGATTGTAGAGAAATTACCTGCAGGGCCAATGATATCTCCAAAGCCTGGACCAACATTTGAAAGTGCGGTTAAGACACCTGTAAAGGCAGAGGTAAAGTCAAGACCGGTTGTAAGCAAAAGTGCAGTGCCGATAACAAGGCAGAACATATAAAGACATACAAAAAATAAAACGGCTTGAGCAACATCGTTTGATATATTTGAGTGATCATAGCGAGCTTTTACGACAACATTAGGAGAAAGAAGTTTTTGTATATTTGTTTGTGTAATACGCCAAAGAATAATAAGGCGATTGATTTTCATACCACCAGAAGTAGAACCAGCACACCCACCTGTAAAAGAAACAATAAAGAAAATTCCAAGCGCAAAGGGGCCCCAAAGTTGATAATCTTCAGCACTGTAACCTGTGGTACTAATAATGGATGAAAGGTGAAAAATGGCATCAAGAAAAACCAAATGGAAAGCGCGATGATCATGAAACCGTAGCCACACTGCTAAAGCAAAGCTGAAAAGGAGAACGATATGGAGAAAAACAATTACTTGTGGATCAAGGAAGCGTTTGGAGTGTCCAGGAAGAACTAATTTAACATAAAGGACGAAGGGTAAAGCAGAAAGCAACATGAAGATTGTTGAGATAATTAAGATAGCTGGTGTATTAGAAAAATAGCCAAAAGAAGCATCGTGAGTCGAAAAACCAGCAGTTGCTACTGTACTCATTGCATGGTTAATGGCATCAAATAAATTCATGCCTGCAGCAAAATAAGAAAGCATACAAGCCAATGTGAGACCAACATAAGCTATGATAATTCCATTAGCAATTTGGTTGATGCGAGGCAATATTTTTTCAGATTTATCAGATGATTCCATATGAAAAAGTCGTACTCCCCCCACACGCAGTGAAGGCAAAATCAAGAGGGCTAAACCGATAAAACCGATGCCTCCAATCCAGCATATGATAGAACGCCATAACAAAATACTTCGCGACAAATTATCAAGACCCGAAAGGACTGTAGAGCCTGTTGTTGTAATTCCAGAGACAGATTCAAAGATGGCACCTGCTAGAGAAATGGGTAGAGGGGAAAGATAAAGAGGTAAGGCACCCACGATGCTTCCTGTGAGCCAAAGACACACAGTGAGCATAAAACCAAGGCGTGCTGAAAAACGACAAGTAGCCCCCTTAGTTGCTAAAAGAATCAGCGTTGCTAACATGGTGGTTATGGCACAAGAATAGAGAAAGCTTATCCAATTACGATTGTTGTCGTGCAAATCCACAAAAATTGGCAAAAGCATTGCTCCTCCCATGATTAAGGCAAAACGTGCACAGACATTGATAATAAATTGAAAAATGATCGTTCCCTATCTTTGTATCTCTTTTTATTATGGTTTTGTGCTCATAAGAAGTTACATTTTTCTCTTTATAGGATAAGGATTAATTCTTAACATTAGCGCGCCTTGATGAATTGGTAATCAGACCTTTTCATAAAACTTGAAAAGAAGTATACATAACATAATTAGGGCTCTTGAAAAATATTTTTTTAAAAGGCTGCATTCCGTTATCATTTATAGAATAATTAATTTATAATAAAGTGAAGGGGATTTAATGGTACAATCTCATATTCGTCTGCTGATTATTGGCTCAGGTCCGGCTGGTTATACAGCGGCGATCTATGCAGCAAGAGCAATGCTTAAGCCGGTTTTGGTGACGGGCTTGCAGCAGGGTGGGCAATTAACAATTACAACTGATGTTGAGAATTATCCAGGTTTTGCAGATCCCATTCAAGGACCATGGTTGATGGAGCAAATGGCAAAACAAGCTGAGAATATGGGGACAAAAATTGTCTATGATACAATTATAAAGGCTGATTTGTTGAAGTATCCTTTTGTTTTATATGGGGATTCAGGAACACAATATTCTTGTGATGCACTGATTATTGCAACAGGAGCTCAAGCGCGCTGGCTTGGTTTAGAAAGTGAACAGACCTTTATGGGCGGAGGTGTTTCCGCTTGTGCGACATGTGATGGCTTTTTTTATCGTGATAAGGACGTTATTGTCGTGGGAGGAGGAAATACGGCTGTTGAAGAAGCACTTTATTTATCGCATTTGGCTAAAAGTGTAAGCGTGGTTCACAGGCGGGGGCAGTTTCGGGCAGAAAAAATTTTGCAAGATAGGTTGCTAGCTTGTAATAATGTACGTGTTCTTTGGGATCATGTGGTCGAAGAAATTTTGGGGCTACCCGCTCAAGATTCAATGGGCGCTGTTGTAACAGGGGCACGTCTGAAAAATGTTAAGACAGGTCACGAGATGAAAGTGAATGCAGAGGGCATATTTATTGCCATTGGGCATGATCCTGCTGTTTCTCTGTTTGAAGGACAGCTGAAACAAAAACAAAGTGGCTATTTATGGACAGCACCGGACTCAACAGCAACAAGCATTGCTGGTGTTTTTGCTGCTGGGGATGTGACAGATGAAACATTCCGCCAAGCTGTAACAGCTGCGGGAAGAGGATGTATGGCAGCGTTGGAAGCAGAACGGTTTTTGGATATACTCAAGCGTTAGTCACCCATTGAGAACATAGAGAATATAGAGGTAAAATTAATTGTGGCGCCACCGTTGGATTGGGATAAGTTAAGGGTTTTTCACGCTGCAGCAGAAGCGGGATCTTTTACGCATGCTGCTCAAAAACTTCATTTATCTCAATCAGCCGTTTCACGACAGGTTTCGGCTTTAGAACAAGAGGTTGGGGTATCCTTATTTCAACGTCATGCGCGTGGTTTGATTCTTACAGAACAAGGAGAAACTCTTTATCGTACAGCTCATGATGTTTTGATGAAGCTTGAAAGTGTGCGTTTGCAATTAAGTGAAAGCTATGCAAAACCAACGGGGCACTTGCGTGTGACCTCGACCTTTGGAATGGGGGCAGGGTGGATTGCAGAGCGTATGCCAGAATTTCTTAGTCTTTATCCTGATATGCAGGTTCAGCTTTTGCTTTCCGATGAAGAGCTTGATTTGACAATGTGTCATGCGGATTGTGCTGTTCGCTTACATCAACCCAAACAACCTGATCTTATACAAAGAAAACTCTTTACAATTCATATGCATGTTTATGCTTCGGAAAAGTATATTGCAAATTATGGAAAGCCGGAAAAATTGTCTGATCTCGATGAGCATCGTATTATTTCGTTCGGTGAACCGGTTCCACCTTATTTGTCTGGTTTAAATTGGTTGGAAAAGGCTGGTAGAAGTGATGGATCATTGCGCGTTTCAGTTCTACAAATCAACAATATCATCTCAATAAAGAATGCGCTTATGCGTGATCTTGGGATTGCTGTGCTTCCTGATTATATCGTCAATAATGATGAGCATTTAGTGCGTCTTTTTCCTGATATGGTTGATATTCCTTCTTTTGATACTTTTTTTTGTTATCCTTATAATTTAAAGAATTTGGCAAGGTTAAATGCTTTTCGAGATTATATTTTTTTAAAAGCCCGTCAGTGGTCTTTTTAATATTAATATCTTAATTTATAAGGGACAATTAGCTATTTTGCAACTTGAGACTCCCGTAATATTCTTTCGTTTCAAATTTGCCTATATTGAATCAATTAAAATTATTTGTTGCACATTAAAAGTGGAGGGAGTCTGTGCGGGTAAATATTTTTGAAAAGAGGGATAAATGTTTTTTATGAATGCTAGCAACGGTGAGGGTTATTATATATTGAAAAATGGAAAATCGTGTGATGGTGTAGTTAACATTTTTACTATTTAATTAAAGAGAGTGGTACATGATGGAGACAAATTTAAAGCTATGTGTTTATCGCATAGCAGATACGCTTAAGTCTTTATTGTGCTTTTCCTTATAAAATGACATAGAATATTATCTCTTGATTATGTTGCCTCCCAGTTTCGTTTTCTTGAGTGTTCCCTTACGAAGATCTATCAGATTGATTTTATCTCTGAGGATTTTCCAAATTTGCCGGACATATGTCCGGCTTTTTTTTAATTTTTGAAAGAGTCCCTAGAAATTGCAATATATGGGAAGATGATAAAGAAAAAATTTCGAAACTGGCGGATATCCAACAATTTTTTTAAGAATACTAAAATTCAATGAGGAGTTTGAGAGGGGGTATTCTACTGTACTGTAAAAGTCTGTCTTTTAGGAGCGTGATATAAAATATTTAAAACCTTATACATGAAGTGCTTTTTATTAGAATGTGAGATGAATATTTAAGGCAGGTCTTGTTCATAAAGCCTATGAAGTAAATCAAGTAGTTATTAGATAGAACTTAAAGGAAACTGGATTGTTTACACAACGATGGGAGGTGGCTTCTTCTTCATTTTAGGACGAAGAAGAAGCTGAGAAAGAAATAGAAGAGATTTTATTGTAAGGGCCTTTGATTATAAGGGCAATTGTGTTTAAAAGTGCTCGGTCTTTTTTAGAGTTATAAATTGAATGGAGAAAGCAGAATAGGCTTGTCATCTCTTATGATAAGAGACCGATTCATTTATTTGATAGCTAGATTTTTTTGATCTTTATCTACAGCATCTATTTTTGTGTTTATTCATAGATATTTTTGCTGAATCGATAGATTTAGACCATGACGCAGTTTCTGGTATTTTCTCGGATATACTAACATTCGGCAAAAAAACAATCACAAGAGATGATGTTAAAAATTTTAAGTTAAACTGTTGCAAAAGCGCTGGATACGTAAGCAAGCTTCTTCAAGCAGTTTTTCTGATGTTGCATAAGAAATACGAAAAGTTAATCCAAGTCCAAAAGCAGACCCTTGGACGACAGCAACAGCCTCTGTTTCTAGAAGCGCTATGACAAAGTCTTCATCATTCATAATACATTGACCGTTAGGTGTTTTCTTACCAATAAGTCCTTTGCAAGAAGGATAAACATAAAAAGCACCTTCGGGTGTTGGACAGTGAATGCCAGGAGCTTGGTTTAACATGGAAACAACGAGATCACGGCGTGCTTGAAAAATACTTTTATTTTTAGTGATAAAGTCTTGTGGTCCATTGAGAGCTTCAACTGCAGCCCATTGTGAAATAACACTCGTGCCAGATGTTTGCTGGCCTTGGATGGTATCCATAGCTTTAATGAGTTCTTGTGGTCCGCCTGCATAACCGATTCTCCAGCCCGTCATCGCATAAGCTTTAGAAACACCATTCATTGTGAGTGTGCGATCATAAAGCGCTGGTTCTACTTGAGCTGGAGTAACAAAGGTAAAACCCTCATACGTGAGATGTTCATATATATCGTCAGTGAGAATATATACATGAGGATATTTTACTAAAACATCGGTGAGTTTTTTCAGTTCATTATATGTATAAGCGGCACCTGATGGATTTGAAGGAGAGTTAAAGATAAACCATTTGGTTTTTGGGGTAATGGCAGCTTCTAGCTCTTGTGGTTGGAGTTTATAAGAAAATTCCGCTTTTGTTTCTAAAAAGACAGGCGTACCATCGTTAAGTGTGACCATTTCTGGATAACTAACCCAATAAGGAGATGGAATGATGACTTCATCTCCTCTATTCAAAGTTGCCATAAATGCATTAAAGAGAATTTGTTTTCCACCGGTACCAACAATAATTTGTTCTGGTTGGTAAAGAAGGTTATTTTCTCTTTTAAATTTTGCAGAAATTGCTTGGCGCAATTCTGGAATTCCAGATATGGGAGGGTATTTTGTTTCTCCCCTTCGAATAGCTTCAATAGCCGCGTTTTTGATGTTGTCTGGGGTATCAAAGTCTGGCTCTCCAGCACTTAAAGCAATAACATTTCGCCCTAATGCTTTTAAATGACGGGCTTTTTGAGAAGCAGCAATTGTTGCAGAAGGTTTGATACGAGACAGTTTGTCGGCAATAAAAGCCATAATTTAAAATCCTTATATTATATCAAATGATTATTGCTTTAAGAATATTTTATAAGAGATTATATTGTATGCAATAAAAAACTTCCACAATACTCTTACATAGGCTTTATATTCTTCTTTTTTGAGATTTTTGCAAGGTCATTTCTTCTTAGGTTTTATGAAAGATTTAAAGGAAAGATAGAGGAGGTTTGATAAATTGTGCAAAGGAGATAAGCAGTCTTTTATTTTAACAAGGTAAAATAATGTTTTATACAAAATAAAAAATCTTCGTCGTTACAGACGAAGATTTCTAAATAAAATATTGCAGAATTTAAACTTTAAAGTGCTGCAAGGTTACCAGCGGCAAATTTTCCTGAACGACGATCTTGAAGAACATCATAAGAGATTTTTTGCCCTTCATTAAGACTGTTTAGACCTGAACGCTCGACGGCAGAAATGTGTACAAATACATCTGCACTACCATCACTAGGCTGAATGAATCCGAAACCTTTTGTTGTATTAAACCACTTAACTGTTCCTGTAGACATAGGAAACTCCTTAGAATATATAATTATATTGAGAATTGAAGCTTTTATCCCTTCAATACGGCTGTAGATCGAAATTAGGTGGGAGAAGTTTCGTCGAAAGTGCAGATTGCACAGGAAAGAAAGTCACGTAACCGAAAATTCGATGAAACCTCTATAAAAGTTTTTAGAACAAAAAGCAAGTCTTAATCAATTTTTATATAAAGAAAAAACAAGAAAATAGTGTACATTTTACTAAGTAGAAAAAAAATCAACTAAAATAACTTTGTAGTGAACGTACCTCAAGGTGCCTTTTTTTGAGTGCTTTGATCGCTTCTACGACGGCTTCGGCTCCAGCTATTGTTGTATAATAGGGAACATTTTGCATGAGTGCTGCATAACGTAATGATTTTGAGTCTGAGATGGCACTGGCAGTGCTAGTTGTATTAAAAATCAATTGAATTTGGCGATTACGAATAGCATCTTCAATATGGGGGTGTCCCTCTAGAACTTTGTTGATTTTTTTTGCTTCAACGTGGTGTTCGGTGAGAAATTTTTGTGTTCCACTTGTGGCGACAACAGAAAAGCCAAGCTCAGTTAAACGTTTTACAGGATTTAAGATGCGTTTTTTATCTTCATCCCTTACAGAAACGAACAAAGTTCCCTCTTTAGGGAGTTTTACACCAGCTCCAAGTTGGGCTTTAGCAAAAGCAAGCGAAAACTCATAGTCAAGACCCATAACTTCACCGGTTGAGCGCATTTCTGGACCAAGAAGTGTATCAACACCTGAAAAACGAGCAAAAGGAAACACTGCTTCCTTGACAGCAATATGTTGTTTTTCCTGCAAAGAAGGTAATCCACCATAAGCTTGAAGAGCATCATGAAGCGTTTCTCCTGCCATAATACGTGCAGCCATTTTAGCAATAGGGCGACCAATCGTTTTTGCAACAAATGGAACAGTACGTGAAGCACGGGGATTGACTTCTAAGACATAAATGGTGTCATCTTTTATAGCATATTGTACATTCATTAAACCGCGAACATGAAGTGCTTGTGCTAATGCTTTGGTTTGGCGCTCTAATTCAGTAACTATTTTATTTGAGAGCGTATGGACTGGTAAAGAACATGCTGAATCACCAGAGTGGATACCAGCTTCTTCAATGTGTTCCATAATACCAACGATTAGTGTTTCTTTGCCATCACAGAGACAATCAACATCTACTTCAATTGCTTCTGTTAAATAGGTATCAAAAAGAAGCGGATTTTTACCAAGCAATATATTGATTTGTCCTGTTGTGTCGTTAGGATAACGGACTTTGATATCTTCTGAAATTAATTCAGGGACACTCTCAAGTAAATAATTTTGTAAGCTACGCTCATCACGAATAATTTGCATAGCACGTCCTCCTAAAACATAAGATGGACGTACAACCAAGGGGAAGCCTAGTTCGTGGGCAATGAGGCGTGCTTGTTCGATGGAGTGGGCAATACCATTTTGAGGTTGTGTTAAATTAAGTTTAAATAACAGTTTTTGAAAGCGATCTCTATCTTCAGCTAAGTCGATAGCGTCAGGTGAAGTACCTAGGATGGGGATGTTGTGTTTTTCTAGAGCGCTTGCCAATTTCAAGGGTGTTTGTCCGCCAAATTGGACGATGACTCCAACCAAATCTCCTTTTTCCTGTTCTGCTTCTAAAATAGCGATAACGTCTTCTGTTGTTAAAGATTCAAAGTAAAGGCGATCAGAGGTATCATAGTCGGTTGAAACTGTTTCAGGATTACAGTTAATCATAATCGCTTCAAATCCTGCATCACGCAGTGCAAAAGCAGCGTGGCAGCAACAGTAATCAAATTCAATACCTTGCCCAATGCGGTTTGGTCCACCGCCTAAAATAGCAATTTTTTTGCGTTCAGAAACGTGTGCTTCCGAGTGCTCTACACCTGCAAAGGGAACTTCATATGTTGAATACATATAGGCTGTAGGAGAAGAAAATTCAGCCGCACAAGTATCGATCCGTTTGAAGACGTGTTTAACATTCAGTGATTTACGCAAAGCTGCGATATAATCGGTTTCTTGTCCGATAAGGGAGGCTAATCGCGCATCTGAAAAGCCCATAGCTTTTAACATACGTAAATTATCTGCATCTTGGGGTAATCCATGAATGCGGATACGCTGCTCCATTTCAATGATGGAGGCTATTTGTTCTAAAAACCACGGATCAATTTTGCTAATTTGGTGAATCTCATTTAAAGGTAAGCCTGTGCGCATAGCTTGAGCAATATAGCGTAGACGATCAGGGCTTGGTATGGCAATGGCTGAGCGTATAGAACTTTTTTCATCACCTTCAGCATGCTCTGGAATCACAATTTCATCAAGACCCGTAAGCCCTGTTTCAAGTCCACGGAGTGCTTTTTGTAACGATTCTTGAAAAGTGCGTCCAATTGCCATGACTTCTCCTACAGATTTCATCGCAGTTGTGAGGACAGGTGATGAACCGGGAAATTTTTCGAACGCAAAACGAGGAATTTTTGTCACAATATAGTCAATAGAAGGTTCAAATGATGCTGGTGTTGCACCACCCGTGATATCATTTTTTAATTCATCAAGTGTATAACCAACAGCCAGTTTAGCCGCTACTTTGGCAATGGGAAACCCCGTTGCTTTTGAGGCAAGCGCTGAAGAGCGAGAAACACGCGGATTCATTTCAATAACAATGAGGCGCCCATTTTCAGGATTGACAGCAAACTGTACATTGGATCCCCCCGTTTCAACGCCAATTTCACGCAAAACAGCAATCGAAGCATTACGCATACATTGATATTCTTTATCGGTTAAGGTGAGAGCAGGTGCTACAGTGATCGAATCACCGGTATGAACCCCCATTGGATCAATGTTTTCGATAGAACAAACGATGATACAATTGTCGTTCTTATCACGAACAACTTCCATCTCATATTCTTTCCACCCTAAAACACTTTCTTCAATTAATACTTCTGTTGTTGGTGAAGCTTCAAGCCCACGTTCAATAATTTCATAGAATTCAGAGCGGTTATAAGCGATTCCACCACCAGTTCCACCAAGGGTAAATGAAGGACGAATAATAGCTGGAAGCCCAACAACATCAAGAGCTTGAACTGCTTTTGCTGTTGCATGAGCGATATAATGTTGTTTGCGATCAGCTTCGGTATGTCGCCAGTTGCGCTCAAGTTCTTCGAGTGCTTTGTCAAGCGCAGTACCAGAAAGCTTTGCTTTAAGTTCAGCACACGTTTTTGCGTGTTGTTGGCGATTTTCTTCTTTCAGTTCTGTTGCATTGGCTAACATAGAGCGTGGCGTTTCCAAACCGATTTTTGCCATCGCTTGGCGGAATAAAGCACGATCTTCAGCTTTATCAATAGCATCAGCATTGGCTCCTATCATTTCAACATGATAGCGGTCTAAAATACCCATACGCTTTAATGATAAAGCAGTATTGAGGGCTGTTTGTCCTCCCATAGTGGGTAAAAGGGCATCGGGACGTTCATGGGCAATAATTTTGGCAACGATTTCAGGCGTAATGGGCTCTATATAAGTTGCATCAGCTAGATCTGGATCTGTCATAATCGTGGCAGGATTAGAATTGACCAAAATAATTCGGTAACCTTCTTCTTTTAATGCTTTACAGGCTTGAGTACCAGAATAATCAAATTCACATGCCTGACCAATGATAATAGGTCCTGCTCCGATGATAAGAATAGATTTTATATCTGTGCGTTTGGGCATGACTTTTTCCTATGACAAATATCTATGTGCGATTGTTGCAGGCAAAATATTTCAGTTTTGAAGCTACAGTTATTTTATAAGTTAAGTGACAAAGAAAGTAAGCATTAAAATACCTTTTCCATGCTTTTTTTCATAAAATTTAAGATAAATTTCTTTTTTGAGTTGAGTCATCTCATCAGTCTATCAAAAGTATGACCTTTGATAAAAAATAATAACAGTGCTCCAACAAATTAGAATATTCAATCATACGTGGAGCATAAAAAGTCGGAACATCTTCCCAATACATTGCTTGCATATTTTGTGTTTTATGACGTTGTTTGCCTAAGAGACCCCGCGCTTTTTCTATTGCTTGTAAAACATAAGCCATTATTTATGGTTTGATGGGATTTCGTACAATGAAATGGGAAACTTATCGTGTTGTTCCGTAAAATACTGCTGTTTAGAGCTGTGATATAAGGTATGAAAATTTACCACATTAAGGTGTTTTTTGTTAGAGCGTATGATAAAATTCAGGACCAAATTTGTCTGTAGAGAGCTTATGAAATAAACCATATAAAATGGTTTCAGTTGGAATCTGTTAAATAAACAATAAGATTGTTGATAAGTCGGCTCTGGTCGAAGTTTCCGTTTTAGGGTAGGGAACGTCAATCTATAGATGTGTCCGTTTCATAAAAGGGTGAGAGTGTATTTTAATACAATGGCTAAGGAGATAATTTCAGAATGATTTTGTTTGTTTTTAAAAGAGAGTGAATACTCTCCCTTTACTTTATGGTGATGTTCAAAACTTTTTAAAATATAAAGAAGGATAAAATGCCGAGCATTTCCCAAACGAGATTTTGTCTGAAAGATGTATCAATAGGAAAGCTTTTGGTGGCTAGGTCTCAAAAAGGGATTTGTCATAGTGCGTTAGGAGACACTATAGAGCAATTACTACAGGAGTTTACGCTACGATTTGGTGATGCACAACAAGTTGTAGGTGACAATACATTTAAGAGAGAAGTTGCCCATATTATAGCCATGATAGAAACACCTAAGCTGGTAAAAAAATATAATTTTCCCTTAGATATAAATGGTACAGTTTTTCAACGACAAGTATGGGCAGTATTATGTGATATACCATGTGGTGAAACAATTTCATATGAGGTTTTAGCATGCCGTATTGGTATGCCGAATGCTTTTCGTGCCGTTGCTAATGCCTGTGCACGTAACGAATTGGCTGTTATCATTCCGTGTCATCGTGTTGTGCGTAAAAATGGTTTTATTTCAGGGTATCGTTGGGGGGACAAACGGAAACAGATTTTACTACAACGAGAACAAAATGGAGAAATTTAACTTTGTGTGATGGGCATTATAATCGTTACAGTTGTTCCTTTCATTTCTTTTGAAGTAATTTCAAGTTTTCCCTTGTGGAGTTCTAGCAAGGAGCGTGAAATGGCTAAGCCAAGACCTGAGCCCGTATGAGATTTAGTAAGTTGATTTTCAACTTGTTCAAAGGGTTGTCCAAGTTTTTTAATTGCTGATTGTGGAATACCAACACCTGTATCTGTAATTTTAAAAATAAGATTATTTTTTTTCTTGAAAGCGCAGACATCAATATTTCCGCCAGAAGGAGTGAATTTAACGGCATTAGAGATGAGATTAAGGAAAATCTGTTTCATTGCACGACCATCAACTTCAGCATGAAGTTCTGGGGTAATGTTTGTTGTAACAGCAATATTTTTTTCTTGAGCCTGAGGCGTTAGTGTTCGTACTGCTTCACTAATGATAGGTTCAAGATCGGTATTTTTACAATCAAGCGTAAATCTTCCAGCTTCGATTTTTGACATATCAAGGATGTCATTGATAAGGGTTAGAAGATGGGTTCCTGAATTATAAATATCATGCATATATTCTTTATAGCGTTGTGAACCAAGAGGGCCAAAGGTTGATTGTAACATAATATCTGAAAAGCCGAGAATAGCATTTAGTGGAGTGCGCAATTCATGAGACATATTGGCTAAAAATTCTGATTTAGCCTTATTAGCACTTTCGGCGCGTTCTTTTTCTGCTTTCAGACTTTTATTAAGTTTTTCAACTTCTGTTGCGCGTTGTTGAGCACTCCCTCTCGCACGTTTGAGTTCTTGAATGAAAGAAAAAAGACGCCTTTCGCTGTCTTCAAATTTTTCCTGTTGTTGTTTAAGCTCAGAAATGTCAGTACCAATACAAACCAATCCTCCATCTTGGGTTCGTCGTTCGTTAATTTTGAGCCAACAACCATCTGCCGTTTGGCGAATACTGGTTAAGTTACCAGTACCATCATCTTTAAGGGGATATTCACTAAGAGCAGGGCGTGCCATGGCTTCGACGGTTGCACGTTGGATACCTGATTGGAGAATTTGTTTAGGAATAGCGGCATATTCGCAAAATTTGCTGTTGGACATGACTAAACGTCCTTCAGCATCCCACAAGACGAAAGATTCTGAAATGTTTTCAATCGCGTCACGAATACGAAGGTCGGCTTGTGCCGTTTGTTCAGCCAATTGTTGCTGTTCACTAATATCGAAGGAAATACCAACCAAATGGGGTTCGTCTTCTTCAGTCACTTCGGCACGAATGCGCATCCATACATAATGACCATCAGCATGACGCATAGGAACGTTAATATCGATATGCTTTTTTTTGCCGCTCATTAATTCCTGAGCAAGGTCAAAAAAATTCGCATCATTTGGATTGATAATGGCGCTAATTTGGGAAATTGAGAGCAATGCATCTTGAGGGACATAGCCGAGCATTTCGTACATTGCTCGTGACCAGTAGACGCGCCCACTGGCCATATTCCAATCCCATAGTCCACAGCGTCCACGCATCATTGCCATATCAATACGGTTTTGAATTTTTTCTGAAACAAGATCTGTTTTGCGTGCTCGTACAATTTGGTTATAATAAGCATAAAGAAGAGCGAGGATAACGCCACTAGTTCCAATGAACATGGTTATATTTAACGAGAGAGCTTTCCGCCATTCCATATAAATATGTTGCATTTTTTCACTGATGAATACCCCATATTGTCCATTTTCTGTTAGCTCAAAGGAAGCAAGAGCAGGAATATCTTTTTCTATTGTAATTTTCATGATTCCAGCATGTTTTCCTAGAGCTTGTAAAGTAATGCTTTCAGAGGTAAAATCCTGTAAGGGTTTTCCTAAGACAATCTCGGAACTTGATGAAGCTAGGACATTGCCTTTTTGATCGACAATAGCAATAACAGCGCTGGTTTTTATAAAACCTTTGTTACGAAAATTGGTTAGGATATTTTGTAAATGATTATGAGAAAGAGCAGCAGCTTTTCCTTGTCGAGTGGCGGCAAGTAAGTCACGGTCGATTGTATTGGTAATATGAGAAGCTAAGAGAGTGATGGTAGAATGCGTGTTTTTATCAATTGTGTTGCGCCAATCATAGATTGATACGAAACGGATTGCTGCAAGCGCAATAAGAAATGCCACAATGACAAATGGAAGTGAGCGTCGCAACCAAGGTTCAATAAAGAGAAGCTTTTGATAGGTAGAGCCAGAAAACAGATGAATACGCTTTGTCTGCGCTTTATGGCTTTGAGCGCTCGATTTTGAATCAGCATATATCTCCGTTGGCGCATTATATGCGTCCAATTTAGCCATCTCTTGTTCCTTTAATTCCGGAATAATGTGATTTAAAAACTGCTTCGATATTCATTAATAACCCCATGAGAGTGCAATGAATCAAAACAGGAGTCTTCTGTCCAGTCTTTTTTTAAAAAAAAGTATTTTACTTTTATGAATTTGGAATATGAAAAGGAAAAGGCATTTTAAACATGGCCTATAAACAGGCTTAGATTGCCTGTTTATAGGTTTAATGATGATCAAAGTAGCTTGTAGAGTTTATTTTTAAAAATATTATAGTATATTGATTTAAAATGTTTTTTTGTTTCAAGTGAGTAGACGATTGATGATATCAGAAACATCGCTTGATAATTTTGGTGCGGCAGCAATCGTTTTTAATGCCGTTTCAAGTTTTTGTTGCCGAATGGGTTCTAATTGTCGCCAAGAGCGCAAAGTTGTTAATAATCGTGAAGCAAGCTGTGGATTTTTTTTGTCAATTTCTAAAATGATTTGGCAAAGAAAATCATAGGAGGCACCATCAACTCTGTTAAAGCCTGTTAGGTTGTTAGAGGCAAAGATACCGATCAGAGATCGTACACGATTAGGATTATCCTTTGAAAATAGCGGGTGTTGCATGAGCTTTTGAACATTTTCGAGTGTTGATGTGCCAGCAACCATTGCTTGAATAGAAAACCATTTATCCATAACCAAAGGGTCATGTCGATAGCGGTTTTCAAAATCATTTAAGGCATTTTGTGCCTGCTCACTTTCATTAAAACGCTTCACGAGAACAGCAATACTCGCCATTCGGTCAGTCATATTATCAGCTGTTGCATACTGTGTCGCCGCACGATTTGGATTGTTCTCAGAAATGGAAAGATAATCCAATAGTATGTTCTTGAATGCTCGCTTTCCGGCTTGTACAGTGTCTGGTGAATAGGGTTCTTGGGTTTGCATTTGTTCATAAAATTTTGTTAAGAGTTTTTGATGTGTTTGTGCAAGTGAAGCGAGAAACTGATTGCGCACGTAATGAATACGATCTGGATCAATATTTTTACCGATTGTATGAGCAAGCTCAACTTCACTAGGTAAATTTAAACAGAAGGCACGAAATTCAGGCTCTAAGGTTTCATCTGTTATGATTGTTTCAATCAGGTTTAGCAAAGCAGAGGAGATTGTTTCTTTTGCTGCTTGTGTTTTATCTTGAATGCTTTGAAGCAAAGCTTGCGTCATTAAATGATTAAGAGATTGCCAGCGATTAAGGTGATTGTCATCATGTTGTGCAAGAAAAATAAGTTCATTTTCATTAAATGGCGTGTGTAGAATGATTGGTGCTGAAAAATCTCGCAGCAGTGATAAAACGGGTTTTTCACGCAGTCCCTTTAATGTAAACGTTTGGCTTTCCTTGGATAAAAGCATAACATCTGATTGAATATCTGTATCCGCTTCATAAGCGAGGTTTTCTCCGTTAGGTCCTAATAAGCCAAATGCGATAGGGATAAGCATGGGCTTTTTTGTTTTTTGTTGTGGGGTTGCGGGAATATGTTGCTTTGCATGAATCGTTAAAACACCATCGCTATAATGACTATCGATTTCTACATTGGGTGTTCCTGCCTGTTCATACCATAGCATGAATTGGGAGAAGTCTTGACCAGACACTTCAGCAAAACAGGTAATAAAATCTTCAATTGTACAAGCTTGTCCATCATGACGTTGAAAATAAAGATCAGTGCCTTTACGAAACAGAGTAGGACCTAAAATAGTTCGTATCATGCGAACAACTTCAGCACCTTTTTCATAAACAGTTGTGGTGTAAAAATTATTAATTTGGCTATATTGACGAGGACGTACAGGATGCGCAAGAGGTCCTGCGTCTTCTGTAAATTGCGTCGCTTTTAATGCTTTTACATTTTCAATTCGCTGTAGGCTGCGTATATTTTGATCTGATGAAAATTCCTGATCACGATAAACAGTGAATCCTTCTTTTAAACAGAGTTGAAACCAATCGCGACAGGTAACACGATTACCGCTCCAATTATGGAAATATTCATGGGCAATGACACGTTCAACATTTCTATAATCCTGATCGGTTGCTGTTTCAGGATCGACAAGAACATATTTATCATTAAAAACGTTAAGGCCTTTGTTTTCCATTGCTCCCATGTTAAAGTCGGACACAGCAACAATATTGAAAACATCAAGATCATATTCGCGTCCGAAACATTGTTCATCCCAACGCATGGAACGTTTAAGAGCATCCATTGCATAGGTTGCGCGTTCGGTTTTTCCTTTTTCTACATAGATACCAAGCTCGATACGTCGTCCAGATACAGTTGTAAAATGGTCTTCTAACTTATCAAGATCTCCACCTACTAAAGCAAAGAGATAAGATGGCTTGGGATAAGGATCTTCCCAAATGGCAAAATGGCGATTATTCTCTAAAGTTCCTGTTTTCACCAGATTACCATTTGAAAGCAAGATTGGGATTGTTTGGGTATCTGCTTCAATTTTCACTCTATAGGTAGAAAGAACATCTGGGCGGTCGTAAAAATAAGTAATACGACGAAAACCTTCCGATTCGCATTGTGTGCAATAAACACCATTTGAAAGATAAAGCCCCATAAGTTGGCGATTGCTTTCTGGATTCAGTTCCGTGACCATTTTCAAAGTAAAAGGAGCCGTTTGTGGCGTTGTAATTTCTAAACGTGAAGGCGTCACTCTATAAGTGTTTGGGGCTAATATCTCATCATTAATAGAAACGGAAATTAAAGTAAGATCATCACCAGAAAGAACGAGAGGTGTTAATTCTTTTGTATCGTGACGAGGCTCAATAAACAATATGGCTGTAACATAGGTTTTTGTTGGTGCCAATTGGAAAGAAAGGTGTGTTTTAGGGATAGCGTAAGGAGTTGGTTGGTAATCTTCCAAACGATAAATAGATGTTATTGGCTGTTTCATAGTTTTTTCCCATTAGTATTTTAAGAGTTAAAGAAGGGTGTTTTAATTTTAGAAGCAAGATAGGATTAAAGAATTACAAAAGGCTGTCGAGGCGATTTTTTACTTCTAAGAAGTCTATCCATGTAAGCTTCTTTTGACTAGGGGTTCTAAGAAGGTAAGCTGGATGAAAAGTTGGCATAACAGGTATTTTTATATTATCTTCGCTTTCATAGATATGCCATTTCCCTCTTGTTCGGATAATCCCATTTTGAGATCCAGTAAGAAATTGTGCAGCAACGCCTCCCAGTGCTATAAGAACACGAGGACGTGCTAAATAAATGTGCCGTTCAATAAAAGGGCGGCACAAGGCAACTTCTCTTGGTGTTGGTGTACGATTTCCTGGTGGACGCCAAGGAATAGTGTTGGCAATGTAAACATTATTTCTTGCTAAGCCAATTGATGCGAGAATTTTATTAAGTAACACCCCTGCTTTTCCCACAAAAGGAATTCCTTGTATATCCTCTTCTCGTCCTGGTGCTTCACCTATGAGCATTAGGGGACTTCCTGCTGTTCCATCTGAAAAACAGGTATTTTTTGCTGTCAATTTTAGTGAACAGCCATTAAATGCAAGGAGGGCAGATTTTAATTCATCAAGTGTCTTTGCACTTTTTGCACTCTCTATAGCAGCGGATTCGTTTTGTATAGGACTAGAATTATACAGTGGATGATTATCTAATTTTACGCTTGGAGATGTTTTGGCAGATGTTTGTTGATTACCAGAAATGTTAACAACAGGCGTTAATTTTCTCTCTGAACAAGCAGACTGCTTAAAACGATCAATAGGGAAGTCTGTCAGAACGGCATCCGCACCACTTTCTTTATAAAAGTTTAAGAGTTCTTCATAGGAAATCGAGTACGGCGTTTGATTTAACATTTTACTTTTTCTAATGATCTAGGCACTATAGATCAAACAAAATTATCCTTCAAGTTTTATAAACGTATTCGCTAGCCATTAATGTATAAGAATGCTGATAGGATTCTCTCTTTTCACAAAAAAGGCAAATCGTAAAATGCGAGTTTTCGCGATTATATGCATCTTTAGATTATATGCATCTTTAAATGTATAATTTGTTTAAATTGCGCTATTTCAACTTTTTAAACAAAATAAACTCACTCATAATAAAAGAATTTTTTACTGAATGCAAGTGGCGTGATAATATTTTTTATCATTATATTCTATATTTAATACTTAGTGAAAGTGAATTTTGTAGTATTTTATTTAAAAAATTAAGTATAATTTTTTATTATTATATTTATTTAATAGCTTTTATTAAATAAATATAATATATTAATTGAAATATATAATTATTACTTTTATATGAGAAAACACTAAGACGTTACAAACAGTTTTCACAATGGGTTAAAAGCAATGTGTGGATATATTCTTTTGCTTTTTTTACAGCTGAAATGAGAGGTTCATTGAGTGCCAAATGCGCTGCAATAGCGCTTGATAGAATGCAACCTGTTCCACGCATTGTTCCTTTTAAACGTGGAGTAGAAATATTGATGACTTCAATTTTGTCAATGAAGCTATCAATTGCAAGAGGACCCTCCGCATGTCCGCCTTTTACTAAGATAGAGCGAGCTCCCAATGACAAAAGTTTTTTTGCTTGTTGTATTGCTTGCTTATCATTAGATGCCAATGGACTTTGGCTAAGAAGAGCGAGTTCTTCTCTATTCGGTGTTAAAAGATCAACATGAGGAAGCAGTTCATCGATCATAGTGTCGATGATTGTTTCTGTTATTAGTTTTCCTCCTGATGAAGCGACAAGTACAGGGTCCAAAACAACTGGAACATGGGGATAGTCTTTGAGTACGTTACAGATTGCTGCTATAATTGCTTTTGTCCCCGTCATACCAATTTTTATTGCGCTTATTGGATTTGCTTCTAGAGCAGCACGCATTTGCGCAGCGACAAGGTCTCCACACATTGGAATGATTTCGACAACGCGATTATCATCTTGTACGTTAACACAAGTAATTGCTAAATTTGCTTTTATTTGAAAATGTGCAGAGGTTTCTATATCACGAACAATACCGGCACCTCCTGTTGGATCAGTGCCTGCAACAATAAGAATGGAAGGTATCAACGCCATGTTTGTGTCACTTTTATCCACTGCTGTACACGCTCTTCAGGTTTTTTATGGAGGATAACATCAGTCACAACAGCAGCACTATTTGCTCCTGCATTTAAAACACTAACTGCACGTTCTGGTGTTAACCCACCAATACCCACTAAAGGTAAAGCACCAATCCGTTTTCTCCATTGTTTGATTTTCTCTAGTCCTTGTGGCATCCATTTCATTTTTTTTAAGATTGTCGGATAAATAGGACCAAGTGCAATATACTCAGGATTAGCAGAGAGTGCGATATCCAATTCATGTTCATCATGTGTACTAAGACCAACTTTTATACCACTTTTACGAATTGCGTGAAGATCAGCATTGCTCAGGTCTTCTTGTCCCAGATGAATAAAATTACACTTTTCATCAATTGCTATTTCCCAATGATCATTAATAATTAATTGTGTTCCCAATTTATTGCATATGTTTTTTGCACGCTTAATATGTTGACGGATTATTTGTTGATTTTCATGTTTCATACGCAATTGTACGAGCTTGATACCAAGAGGAAGCAAACGTTCAATCCAATCAGCGTTATCAACGATGAGGTAAAAAGGATCCAGTTTCATGAAAATACCGCTTTTCCAATGATTGGTGTTGAAGGGACTGCTACATTGCGTGCTTCGATCATGCCAGCTTTATACCCCATACGCCCTGCCTGAATAGCTTTGGAAAAGGCCTCAGCCATCAAAACAGGATCAGCTGCTTTAGCAACTGCGGTATTAAGCAGTACTGCATCATAACCTAGTTCCATCGCAATGGCGGCATGGGATGGGCGTCCAATGCCGGCATCAATAACAAGAGTAGCATCAGGAAGGTAAGCACGGATAGAACGCAATCCATCAGTATTATGAGGTCCTTTGGCAGAACCAATAGGAGCACACCAAGGCATAATAACACGGCAACCAATGTCGAAAAGTTTTTCAGCAACAATGAGATCATCCGTTGTATAGGCAAAAATTTTGAAACCTTCATTGTTTAAAATTTGAGCAGCTTCGATTAAGGAAAAAATATTTGGCTGTAAGGTGTCTGAATTACCGATAATTTCGAGTTTAATCCAAGCTGTTTTAAAAAGATCTCTTGCTAATTGCGCTGTGGTTACGGCCTCTTTAACAGTATAACAACCAGCAGTATTAGGAAGCACTGTTACCCCAAGATCTTGAAGAAATTGCCAAAACTGCCCTCCTTGTTTTCCACCTGCGCTTTCTCGACGTAATGAAACGGTTACAATTTCTGTATTGGATTTATGAATAGCATCACGAAGGATGACAGGAGAAGGATATTGCGCTGTACCTAACATAAGACGAGAGGTGAATTGTCGTCCATAAAGATTCAACATAATTAACCACCTTGCATTGGGCTTAAAATTTCCACTTTATCTCCTTCATGCAAAATAAATTGGTCACGCGCATCTACAGGAACAACTTCAGCATTAACAGCAGTTGCTAGCCAATTTCCTTCATACCCCAATTCCACAAGCAAGAGACTAAGAAAAGGAGCTTCTGTTTGAAGTGTTTCACCATTAACAAATATTTGCATGCTTTATTCCAATGCCAATTTCACTGCTCGTTTTGCCATTTCTGGAGACAAAAGAAAACCATGTCTATAAAATCCATTAATAGAGATATGGTTACCATATTTGCATACAGAAGGGAAGTTATCAGGATAAGCTGGACGAATACCAACGCCGGATTCAACAATTTCTGCTTCGGCAAAAGCAGGGTGCAATGTATAGGCCGCGTTGAGCAATTCCATCATTGATCTTACAGAGATTGCACCATCAAAGTCACTTTCAATCATCGTTGCGCCAATCATGAAAATATCATTCTGTCGTGGAACAACATAAAGTGGAAATCGTGGATGAAGAAGACGAATTGGGCGGGAAATTTTAATTTCTGTACTCCGCAAGAGTAGCATTTCACCACGTACACCCCGTATATTTTTATCTTTTCCTAAACGTCCTATTCCTGTCGCATCAATAACAATATCAAAATTTTTTTCAGCCTTCTCTACATCAACAAAACAGGCTCCATTGTTGAGAAGCTTTTCTTTTAAAGCCATAAGTGCTTTGCGAGGATCAATATGGGCTTCATTTTCATAAAAGAGTGCACAGTTAAAACGTTCCGCAAGATCTGGTTCAAGATGAGCTATTTCTGTATTATCTATGGTTTTGTGATTATGCGTACGCATAAAAAATCGTTCAAGCTCTCCTCTATCTCGTGTAGGTGCAACTACTAAAGTGCCTTTTTGTATGACAAGGTTGGGGAGCGTTTTACGCCACCATTGTATAGCTTGTACACCAAGATCTTCAACAATCTGTTCCGCATTTTCTCTTTCACAGTAAGGTGCGAGCATTCCTCCTGCATACCAACTAGCACTTCCTATAGGTGAATGAGGGGGGGCTGATACAGTAACAGAAGCACCTTTTTGCTGTAACATAAAGGCAACTGTTAAGCCGCCTACACCTGCACCTTTGATAAGAATGTTCTTCAACTGTTTACTTTCTTTTTTTGAGGAGGAACAATTTCCATATAAAGATCACCACTTTCTTGATATTTTTCAGCCATAGCAATCATACCTTCACCTTTTGTTTTTTTGAGTGCTGCAGCATCACGAATATCATGGGAAATACGCATAGAACAGAATTTTGGTCCACACATGGAACAAAAATGCACCAATTTATGGGCATCTTTAGGCATTGTCTCATCATGAAAGGCACAGGCTGTTTCTGGATCAAGAGAAAGGTTAAATTGATCATGCCATCTAAAATCAAATCGTGCACGCGAAAGAGCATTATCGCGCAATTGTGCTCTCGGCAAACCTTTGGCAAGGTCTGCGGCATGAGCAGCAATTTTATAAGTAATCACACCAGTTTTTACGTCATTCCTATCGGGGAGTCCTAGGTGTTCTTTAGGTGTTACATAACACAACATAGCAGTTCCAAACCATCCAATCATAGCGGCACCAATTGCTGATGTAATATGATCATAACCCGGAGCAATGTCCGTTGTAAGAGGTCCTAAAGTATAAAAAGGCGCCTCATGACAAAGATCTAATTGTTGCTCCATATTTTCTTTAATTTTGTGCATTGGGACATGCCCAGGGCCTTCAATCATAACTTGTACATCTTTTTTCCAAGCAACTTTTGTCAATTCTCCCAAGGTTTTAAGCTCTGCAAATTGGGCCTCGTCATTGGCATCGGCAATAGAGCCAGGACGCAATCCATCCCCCAATGAAAGAGAGATGTCATACGTGCGTGCAATATCACAAATTTCATCAAAATGTTCATAGAGAAAACTTTCTTTATGATGATGCAAACACCATTTTGCCATAATAGAACCACCTCGTGAAACAATACCTGTTACCCGATCAACGGTCAAAGGGATAAAAGGTAGTCTTAATCCTGCATGAATGGTAAAATAATCAACACCTTGTTCTGCTTGCTCAATAAGGGTATCACGAAAAATATCCCATGTTAAGTTTTCGGCAATACCCTGTACTTTTTCGAGTGCTTGATAAAGAGGAACTGTTCCGATGGGCACAGGAGAATTTCGGATAATCCATTCACGAATATTGTGAATATTTCGTCCTGTAGAAAGATCCATAACTGTATCTGCTCCCCAGCGAATGGCCCAAACCATTTTATCAACTTCTTCTTCCATAGATGAAGTTACTGCTGAATTTCCAATATTGGCATTAATTTTAACACGAAAATTACGTCCAATAATCATAGGTTCGCACTCTGGATGATTAATGTTTTGTGGAATAATGGCGCGTCCACAAGCAATTTCATTGCGAACAAATTCCGCAGTATAAGTTTCAGGTATTGATCCAGAAAATGTTTCATTTGATGGTACATTTTGCCGCTCTTCTACTGCTAATCCTTCATTTTCTCGTATAGCCACATATTCCATTTCTTCGGTAATAATGCCTGCGCGTGCGTAAGCCATTTGTGTAATTGCTTTGCCATTTTTTGCTCGTAAAATAGAACGTTTTTGCTTAAAGGCTGGTGTAAGGTTTTTATCAGAAGTCAATCCATTATCTTCAGGTTTAACTAATCGTGCAGGATAAGTTTCAGTATCATCCCGCTTAGAGAGCCAAGGCAAGCTAATTGCTGGAAGGCCTTTTGTAATATCAATGATCATATCTTTATCTGTGTAGGGGCCAGAAGTATCGTAGACGTTTAAAGGTTTTTCACCACTGCCATCAGCCAGTGAAATTTCACGCAATGGTACGCGCACATCAGAAAAGAGAAGGCTCTGTTGATAAATTTTGCGTGAAGCGGGAAAGGGGTTACAACTAATTGATGGAGTATTTTTCTGCACAAACTTTTTCCTTATAGACACGGAGTTCAAAAATAGGTTGCGATGTTAATGGAGTTACGATGTTAATGGAGATGTATTCAAATTATCAATCACGAGCATTCGGATGAATAGGGGTAAGTATTGCTTTGTAGCAAAGAAAACCCAATACAGCTCAAGAAAAGTTATTTTGAAAAACTGATACAATATCTATTCTAATATTTGCATGCCTCCTCCCACTTGAAGTATTTTTGTTAATACGAATATGGTTGGCTTAAATATCTATATTGTCAATCATAAAAATATATTTTAAACGATTTTGGTGTGTTTTTAAGAGTGAAAATAAATATTATGAAGTGATAAACTATGATATTGAAGCTTTTATAAACCAGAATAAAGTTAAAAGCGGATTATCAGAGAAAAAGTAGATAGTTTATGGCTCTGATTGAGATTTTTTTCATATTAAAATAATAACTCAGAATACCATAAGATTCTCTCATCATATATCTTTTCATATAAAAACACTTCCTTGCATGTCATAAGTGGGAGCGTATGGGGCAAAACACTTGAAGAAAGGAAGCCAAATGTCATTTAATGAACATTCTAAGATGTGAGGCTGTCAAAAAGTGGAGGCCAACAAAATGTATGATGGATTCCACTTGTATCTTCAAAAGCTTAAAGCTGATGATCTATAATGGCTTGCTATTGTATCATTGACGTGCGCTGTCGTAAAATGAAAGGAGTATATTTTGAGCAATATTTCTTAAAAAGTGCGTAATATGCAATATCATTATATTTTGTTTGGGGTATTCTATTCTTCATGAGGGGGATGTTTCCATTAAGAATGCGATAAACAAAAGCGGGAAACAATACCTAATCTTTATTATTAAAAATAATATTGTCTTGAATTAAGAAGAACACCAATAATTGCAAGATGTTGTTTAGAATGATTTATTGCTCTTGCAAAAAACATATACATATAATAATATATAGAGGGAGATGTGCTAAGTGTGGGAGGGGAAAAGTTGGTTATGGGGCGTTTAAAAAACAAGGATATTGTTCATAAAGATTGGGGGAGGGGCTAGGTTATGCTTTTTAATTTTTTCCGGATCGGATACAACCTTCAAATTTTGTGAAGGTGTGTGATATTTGATATTTCAAAGTATTTTATTTCCAGTTTAATGAAAGTGTGGAGCAAGTGTCCATATTGAATATATTTTCTATGATACATTTAGATTGAATAAAAGCTTATTCAAAAAAACATTGGTGCTAATCTTGTGACACAATTTCAGAAATAAATTGAATAAAATAGAACAAAGTATCTGCGTGTGAATAAAAAGATAATGAAGCATGTAAAAAATTTGAAGCTAATTTTTAAAGTTTTAATACAAATGATAGCCAAAAGATAGAATTTCTTTGTTTAAAATATATGGTATAAAATATCGATGAGATAGATTTAAACTATTGAAAAAAATAAAAAAAGATAATGTTTAAGTCAGAAACTTTCTATGTGGATGATAAGTTATTACATTCAGTAATGGTTATATGAAATCCATAATAAGGAAAAATTTGAATAATATTTATAAATTTTGCAACAAGATGCAAGATTTAAAAAATAATTATATAACAACAGCAAAACAACAAAACAAGATATTAAGTAACATCAGATGAGGTGGTTACATTATACATTAGAAGAGAAAGTATTCATACTAATGTTATGAAAAGCGTCTGGTGAATTTAGGTTATAAAATTGGAAGGAGTGAAGAGAGATAAAATGCGTAAATAAGGATGGTGCAGTGGTTATGATGTATCAATCAACAGCGGCAGCACATTTTAGTGCACAGAACGAGAAGTTGTTAGAAAAACTATGAAAATAATGGGGGTTTAAAATGTCTAATATTTACGATTGGTCTCTAAAGGCTGATGAAAATGCTTATTCAGATAGTATCATTAATTGGGCAGAAGGACAGCCGCCTAGTTCTGTTAATGATAGTGCACGGGCGATGATGCAGCGCGTACGAGAATATCTTGCAGATAATGGTGGATCTATTGACTCAAGCTTTATGGTAAATGCGGAAGATAAAACAACATTAATTACCTTAAAGACAGTTTCACCAATAAAGAAATACAACAATGATATCATCATACGTTTTAAAGCTCGTGGCACAAATATTGGCACGACGACAATAACTGTTAATAATATAGGAGAAAAGCTTATCTATAAAGCCACTGATGTGGGGGTTATCCCCTTAGAAGGGGGAGAGCTGCAAAGAGGTGGCATTTATGAAATGGTATATAATAATGGTGTTTTAATAAAAGAGCATGAAGGGTGGTATTTATTAAATCCTACACCACCAAAAATAGAAAATTTTCCTGCTGGATTCATTGCAACATTTGCTATGCAAAGTGTGCCAAATGGTTGGCTTTTATGTGATGGTAAGTCCTATAAGTGTGAGGATTATCCGCAGTTATTCAAGGCAATAGGTGATAAATGGGGGAAAAACAGCTATGGAACTTTTAAAGTTCCTGATTTTAGAGGTATGTTTTTACGCGGCTTTGATGATGGCCGTGGTTTAGATGGTGGTAGAAAATTTGCAGATAAACAACAAGATAGCATAAGATCGCATACGCATATTGGGACCATTGAAGAAGCAGGCGAGCATGCACACAGTTTTGAGTATAAAACAGTAGGATGGCCCGTTGGTGATATTGGAAGACTACCAAATCATTATACCTATAATGCGACCCTGAAAGGGACAACAGCTTCTGCTGGTGCACATACACACAAGATCACTCTTTCCCATACGGGTGAAACAGAAACGCGCCCTGTTAATACAACTGTTGTCTATGCTATAAAATCATGAGTATGATCTGCTCATAAATAATCTATACACTTTGATAATTTTGTTAACGCGGAGCAATTCCGCGTTATTTTTTATGTATGTGAAGAGGAAATCTATACTCTTTATACAATACTTGAGAGAGTTAAAAAATAATTTTAAATGATTGGAGGGAAGAGTTAAGGATATAATTTATTATAATTGTATGATTATGAAGAGAAAATATGTAAAAATTATTTTAAATTTGCCATTAAATGATCTGGAGATATATCTTTTCATCAGGTGTTTTGATAGGGGCTAAAGTGATACAATTACTCAATCTGAGGCATGAAAAAGTGCAACATTTGTAGCGTTTTATTACAAAAACAGTATATCTTTGTATCAGCGAATTGATCTCATAAAGAGATTTCTCATCTCTTTATCAATTTTATTTCTTTGCAATGCTATGATGTAGGTTATATTTGTAAATTGTATACTCCTTGAGTGAAATTATCGTTATACTTTCTTTTCATCTCTATATTACGCATTGTTTTTGCGTTAAGGGGACGACAAGAAGCGTTATTGAATTTATTTTAAATATTTTATTCAATAGTTTAATTCTTTTGATGTACCAATAAACAATTTTTCTAATAGAGGAAGAAAAATAAAAATATGATTATATTTAATGTTTTTATTGACTACAGAGATAGATAAAGAATCAATATAAAAAAAGATAAAGAAAAAGCATATATGTTATGAGAAAAAATAACGCCGTTAAAGCAACAAATAAATCTTTTACAGATTGTTAAGAGGTACTTAATTTTTATCTAGTCCCTAGAAAATATAAATAATCCATGTAATTATTATGACAAAGGTATTTGTATGTATTTCTGGATCATTTTTATTAAAGACAAGAGTGATAGAAATAGCGAGGAAAATACATATTTATGTCGTATAAACTTGCATTATATAAAAGTATGATAGCAAAACAAAATCTCAAATATTTTTAGTACGTAAAATCTTGAAAGATTTTAAACAGATAGTCTTTTCCAAAAATATCTTTGATGCGAGCGGAAGACGTTAGATGATAGAAAGGAGTTCATTAAAAATAAAATAGAATCTTGAATATTTGCGTACTTTATTGTGCTAGGTACATTAATTTTTAGATTGAAGCTGACTGCTTTAGGATCTAAATCTCATAAGAGGATGCTGTTTGAGGGAGTATAAATGGGATATCTTCTTTAGGTAATTCAGAAACGTTTAAGGAACAATGATAAACATCGCGGAGATTTTGTGTTGTCAAAACATTAGTCGCATTTCCTTCGCAATAAATCTCTCCTTCTTTTAGCAAGATCATGCTATCTGCATAATGTGCTGCAAGATTGAGATCATGAAGAACAGCGAGAACGCCGCCACCAGAATGAGCAAATTGTTTAGCAATATCCATAACGATGATTTGATGTTGAATATCGAGGCTAGCAATAGGTTCATCTAATATCATCCAGCGAGGAACCTCATTATGAACAGGTTTCCAGATTTGGCAAAGAACACGAGCAAGTTGTACGCGCGCTTGTTCTCCACCTGATAATTGGTGATAATATAGGTTACCATAATCAGAAAGGTCAACGCGATCTAAAGCTTTCTGGATAAGATTTTGCAATTCGGCTTTGGCAGTGCTAAATTGGTTTACAGAAAGGCCAAGCCCTACAACTTCATGGACTAAGAACGGAAATACGAGCGTTGTTGATTGTGGTAGTACAGCGCGCATTTTTGCCATTACATGAGTTTTTGTTTGGCATACATTATAACCATTTAAAGTTATTTTTCCACTGTAAGGAATTTCACCACTCAGAGCTTTGATAAAAGTACTTTTTCCTGATCCATTAGGGCCAATAATAATGGTAAAAGCACCACTTTTAGCTTGAAGATTAATGTGTTTAAGAATCTGTTTTTTTCCGCGCTGAACACAAATATTTGTCGCTTCAATCATGAAAAGTCTGTTCCTCGTTTGCATATAAGGATCCATAGAAAGAAAGGTGCACCAAAAAGTGCTGTTACAATCCCAATCGGCAATTCTGCGGGGGCAACAATTAAGCGTGCAAACATATCAGCAAAAATAAGTAATGCTGCTCCCAAGAGAGCAGAGCAAGGAATGAGATAGCGATGATCAGGACCTATGAGCTGACGTAAAATATGAGGAACAATAATACCAATAAAACCAATACCACCACTGACAGCAACAGCACTACCACACATAAGAGCAACAAGGGGAATAGAAATATTTTTGACGCGTTGAATATGGAAACCAATATGGCCAGCAACAGCTTCTCCAAGAGCAAGGGCATTAAGTGCTCGTGATAAAAAGGGAGAGAAAAGAAGACCAATAACGATAAAAGGGAGAACGAGCCATACTTTCAACCATGTAGCGCCCGCAAGAGAGCCCAGACTCCAAAAAGTGATATCACGCAGTTGTTGGTCATTTGCGACAAAAATCAATGTTCCGACAACAGCACTACTTAATGCACCAAGAGCAATACCAGCAAGCAGCATGGTTGCAATAGAGGTAAAGCTGTTATGTGTTGCTATTATGTAGAGAATAATCGTTGATAAAAGTCCACCAAAAAAAGCACCTATGATAACTTTATAAGGCTCTAGAAAAGGTGCAAATGAAACAGGAAAAGCAATGCCGACAACAATTGCTAAGACTGCTCCAAGTCCAGCACCTGCTGATACACCTACAATTCCGGGATCTGCAAGAGGATTACGAAAAAGCCCTTGCATAAGAACACCGGAGACAGCTAAAGCTGCTCCAATCAATAATCCCAAGATAACACGGGGAAGCCTTATGTCGATGAGCACGAGGTAATCACGCGTTTTACTACTTACCGAAAAATCTTGTGTAAGCATCACATGGAGGAGATCAACGAAAGAAACCTTTGCTGCACCATTCAATAGCCCACCAAAAATACTTAAAATAAGGAATATTATTAAGCTTAATAATAAAATCTTCCCCTGCTTTGAACGGTTTATTTTTTTACCTTCTTTTTCTTTAGGTAAATGCATCCTGGATGTACCGTCTACCATTTTTATCAGCTCTTACCGTTTTGATGTGCACCATAAAGTATCTCAATAAGCTCTCTTGATGCGTCTGCAGTACGTGGACCAAATCCCAAAAAATACATAGCATCCATCTGTTTTATGGCATGATTTTTCGCTGCAGTTGTTGCTTGAATTGCCGGTATGGCTAAAATCTTATCAATGCTGGTTGATCTTGCACCATGTTTTACAAGCAAAATAACATCAGGATCTGATTTCAATAATGCTTCGCCGTTGAGAAGTTTATATCCTTTATAATCGGTGATAGCATTGATAGCGCCTGAAAGTTTGATCATACTATCAGCTGCAGTACCTGTTCCAGATGCCATGACGCGTCCATTTTGCACAGAGAAAACAAAAAGAACACGCTTTGGTGTTGTTACTTTCGCCAAAAGCGCATCGTTGTCTAAAAAATTACGCTTCAATTTCTCAATTAACGCTGCGGCTTGCACTTCCCGATGAATGGCTTGACCAACGAGGCGAATCTTTTCTATCACATTTTCACGGGAGTAGTCTTCTGGTATGATCACCAGAGGTATCGATGTTTTTTTGAGAATATCAATTGTTGAAGCGGGACCACTTCCTTCAACAAGCAATATACCCTCTGGAGCAAGTGATAAAACCCCCTCAGGTGAAAGAGCACGCATATATCCTAGCACAGGAAGCTTGAGCGCTTCTTGTGGGTAGACGCTTGTACTATCACGGGCGACAAGTTGATCTTGGGCTCCCAATGCATAGACAATTTCTGTAAGTGCTCCGCCGATAGAAACAATTCGAGCATTTTCAGGAAAACGCGTTGCAGGTTCAGCAATCACTTGTTTAGAAAAACAAGTAAGAGAGAGCAGTAAACACATAAGAAAAAGGTTTGATAACCTATGTAAAAGAGATATGAACATGTCTAACCTTATCTTAGTTACTACTGTTTTCTTGGCATGATGGCAAACTATTCAATAAAGAACGCCAATCTTCACGTTCTTTTTGACCCTCTTTGCGTACGCCAAAAAATTGAATAACCATCTCATCATCTTTATCGAAAACTTCAAGTGAACTGACATAACCATCACGGGTAGGTTTGCGAACATGCCATACACTAGAAATCCCAGACGTGAGTAAATGAAGGTCAAATCTTGGATCAAGAACATTAAGCCAAGGTCCCATTTGCTTAATATTTTTTACAGTCCCACTAAAAATTTGAATACACCCTTTATTCCCAACAAAACACATGATTGGCAGTTCTTGTTGTGCGACTTGGTTAAGCATTATTTCAACAGCATTTACCTGTAATTCATCGGCAAATTCATTACCAACATATTTTACAGCATGATGTCGATTAATTTTAAATTCGGAAATAATTTTGTGAAGTTGGTGTACATCTGTCATTTTCCGCCAACGGTCCCGAAAACTCTCAATATCCAATTCTGTTATGTCACACTGGGCTGGGAGAGAAACGGGAAGAATGTTAAGAACAGGAGACTGATCTTCAAGAAGGAGCTTTTCAACAAGTTTATTCCACTCTTCCATATTTGTCATATCTTTAGAATAGACCTTTAAGATAGCAACGCCATGTTGATCAAAGAATTGCAGACTTTTTGTAGGTTTTCCAAGAATAACGACATCATATTCAAAACCGAACTTCCATTGTTTTGTAAAAATACGCAAATCAATTTCACCAAGTGTGATAGGAATATGTTCGTTTTGAACAATTTTTTCAAAGCGTCCCGTTATTTCGTGAACAGCATATTCATTGCGAGTTAAGACCATGACGGTTCCAAGTCGAGGTGCATTTTCCAAGAGAGTAGCAACATCAGTTTGTAGCCTTTTTGCTTTTCCAATGGTACAATAAGCCGCAATAAGCTCCGCTTCAGATATACCAATCGAAACCGCAAAATCGCGGTTTCGCATTTCTTTTTTTTCTTCACGCAAACGAAGAATCATTTCAGCTGTATGTGCCATGAATTTACCTTATGCTACTTAACTCAAAAACTAACTTTCAAATTTTACAATTCCAAGGCAATAAATTAAATTCTTTTAAGAGTTCAATCTATCACAAAATAACACTCTATCGCCAACAGCTGAGCAATCAAAAAACGATAAAACAGAAAGAATTAAAACTTTTCTACCAAATCTTTGTAATTTTAAAGATGTTGAAAATAGAAACACAATAATTAATCCTTTTATCAATATGATTTTATTGACCGAATAATTAACAGAAGTGACTAAAACTTTTGTACAAACGACACCTTAAAGTTACGACCAGGCTGGCTATAATAGTCTTTTGGTGTTGAACTTTTACCTGAAGGAAGTTCAGATACATTCCAATATTTTGTATTGAAAAGATTATAAACACCGGCTCTTAGAATAGGTCCTGTTTCACCGAATGGTTTCCACCACCCTGTCATATCAACGACATGATATCCTGGAATTTTTTGGTAATCAGATTCTCCGGCTACTTTATCACGTTTAGCTGCCAAAGTAAGGATAATATCGCTTCCCCAAACCTCTTTTGCATATCCTAATCCGATAATTGCTTTCAAAGGAGGAATTGAGTTAAGATACTCCTTTTTATCAAGATCTTTTCCTTGTGAATAAGCAAGAGCAACATTGCTATGAAAACCGTTTTTAAGAACTAAATGGGCTTTTGTCTCAACACCAAAAATTTGCACGTGAAAACGATTCATATAATGCCGACGCGCAAATCTAAATTCCTCTGATGGCCCTCTATCCTCAGTATCTATGAAATTCTTATATTGATTAAAAAAGGCATTGAAGGAACCACCGAAATTTACATTTCCATACCGTAAACCAACATCATACCCATTGCTTGTTTCTGGTTGAAGATCAGGATTCCCTTTCACGTAATAAGCAGAAGGTTTGATATAAGAGACGTAAAGTTCTGAAATACGTGGTGCACGAAAAGCCTGTGCCCACTGAGCATAGAGCGTTACTTGATTACGAACATCCCACTCCACGCGTAATTTAGGAGAAAAGCGTGAACCACTTCTTTCTGGAGGGAATTTATCAGAAATCAGAGCTTTCTCATAAGAAGGTGTTTTCTGAGGAACATATTTGTACCAATCATACCGGATTCCCGGTGTTACACGAAAACGATCATCAACCAACCCAATTTCATCTTCAAAAACAAAACCTAAATTGTAACCATTTGTGTCTGGCGAATCTGATCGATTAGCAGGAACAAAAAGACATCCTCGAGCGTATTCTTTTATATGACAATTGTCTTTACCTAACAAATAGTGATGAAATTTAGATGACGAAACATTCATTACAAACTTTAACGTATGGTTTATAGTGCCAAAATCCACTTTTTTAAGGGCATCAGCATTGAAACCATAATTGATATTACGCAAGAAATTATCTCTCAAATAATCCCCTTTGGGGGCTGAAACACGAACGCCTGTCATAACGTAACGACTTGATTGCCTTTGCCAATAAAGCTGCCCATTAAACGCATCAAGAACTGCATCACCATTACCATTATAATTATAAGAAAGAGAAAAGCGCTCACGAAGTTTATTATCCTGCTCATAAACGGAACCTGGAGCGTATCTTTTAGACGAATTTAATTCATGTGTGTTACTCTTATGACCAAAACGCTCTGCGGTAAAACCAAGGCGGTGATTATCACTCAAATATTGATGAATTTTAAAAAGTAAGTTATTTTTATCAAAGTGAGAAGGGTTTTTGCGCGTGCGTTCCTCATACCCTTCTACTGTTCCCATATTTTTGCGCTCATGACCTTCTACATAAGATCCTTGAAAAAGTAAAAATGTCCGGTAATTACGCACAGCAAAAGCTTGATCGATGCGCCAGCTGTTATCAACAGAATTATAACCACCTTTTATAAGGCTTCCCCAATTCTTTTCTTCCACGATCAGGTCTTCAGGATCAAGGGTACGCAACGCAATGATTCCCCCTAAGGCGCCAGAACCATAAAGACTAGAATCTGATCCTTGAATAGTATCAAACGTAGAAAGAGCATTGAAATCAAAAGTTGTGTTTCCACCTCCACCACGGAATATATCATTAAACCATGGAAGAGAAATACCATCCATTGTCGTAAGAACACGGTTTGCATCTAAACCCCGAATAACGAAACTGTTATTTTCTGAGTTATAGGATACGGAAGGATTAAGACGACTCACATCATAAACATCAGTTATTTGTCTTTCATCAATATTCTTGTTGGTCTTACGATCAGTCAGAATGGTTATTGAATTTGAAGCATCTTCTATTTTTTTTCCTTTAATAAGGATTGGTTTGAGTTCAGTGACAGCACTTCCATCTTTATTTTGTGCAAAAACAAATGAAGGTATACAAACCGATAATGCACTTAAAATTACACAGCTTTTATAGATATTTTTTCGTCTTATTTGCATAACACATCATAACCCTTTTAAACATCCCCTCTCTGTTTTGAAATTTTTTTAATACAAAAAGGCTGGACTCACTAATTAAAACTTGCCAGCCAAGTAGGAATGATTTTGACAACAGCACAAAATCATTAGAAGACCATATTAAACATGACAAAATCAGTCAAGAAAAAAGTTGCAATTTCAAAATAGCTTGTTTTAATGAGATTGAACACCAATATTAAGCTTAAAATAGTGGCAGAAAAAACGATGAATTTTGCAAATACGAAACAATTATTAATTCTTTGGATTGGTGCATTTATTGGGGCTTTCTTTTTGCATGTATTATTGGCAGCACAGTTTTATTTTCAAAGTACTGGTATCAGTAATGGCTTGCTCTCGTCGGAGATTATGCTGACTTTTGTGCAAGAAACTGTATATCCGGATGTTGATACAGACTTGCCAGATATTCATAGAGAGTTGGATATTAATACAGAGCAAGAAGTATTACAGTCTGATCTCCTAGAGCAGGAGTCAGAAGGATTGGAATCCGTGGATGAAGTTCAATCGGAAGAACCTCAGCATATAGTAGAACAAGATGATTTAAAGCCTTTGGAAGAACCCCTACCTCAAAAAGTGGAGCATAAAGCGTTTATCAAAAAAACAATACCGATGCCAAAGGCAGTAGTAAAGCGCTCCAATGCAAAGGCGGTACGTTCTTCTTCCATCAACAAGGGCGGCGGTACAGCAGGGCTTGAAGATATGTTGTTAATGGAGTGGTTAGCAAAGGTACAGTCACAATTAGAAAGGCAAAAAAATTATATTGTGGGACAGCGCACCAATCGTACAAAAGGAACGGTGAAGTTAGAATTTATGGTGCATGAGCAGGGGAGTATTTTTTCTAGTCGTGTCGTTGTTTCTGCTGGAGATCCAGAACTTGATCGATTAGCGATGGCAGCCCTTCGACGCGTTGGTTCTTTTCCACCACCACCACCATCAAAAGTGAATAAAACAATTAGAGTATCCCTAATATTTAGCTGATTTTTTATACGGGGCGATTTTCTTATAATATATTGATTTATAATGATTGTTTATAATTTTGATGAAAGTTAAAATATAATTTATTCGAATTTTTTTGATGTTGAATCAATCAAAACCATCCGCTTACTTATGATACAAGTTGAGGAGGAGCATGGACAAAAAACTTCTAAAAAGCAGTGAACATACTTCTTATGAGTGCTCTAAATGAAAGGGCTTTTGCAACATTGGGAGTTAAGGGATGATAGAGCTATAGCTTTTATTAATTAAAGGTCTAATCGATTTTTATACCATTCGTGAGAAGATTTTCGTAAGTACTTTTCAGATACACCGTTGTGAAATGGACTTAGAAACATTAAAATAAAACAATAATATAAATAAGAAAAACATACTATTTGGGGATGCTCTGTTTTGTGTAAAGGATGTGAGCTTATATGTAAAAATGAGAAAAAAGCAAAGCTTCATCTTCATTATTAAAAGATATTGACATATTTAAAAGTCGTAAAACCGAATGAAAAGGGAAGGGGCAGAAGAGAATTGTTTGTCTTTAAGGCTTTCTAACTCAATGAGTCTCTCTTTCTGTTATCAGAGATAACCCAAACGATATACACAATAATGCGCCCCTATTGGGTATAGAAATATTGTAAGCAGAAAAAATAGTCTTAAAATAAGCTGTTTCACAAGATTTGAATATTGACTAATAAGCAACAGTAAAAGGATGAGCTATTTGTTTCACTCTTCTCTTATATTTGTAATCTCTATGATATTGTCATCTATGTTGAGAAGAAATGAATTATTTGTACTACCTGTTGATTTATAATGATAATTCATCATTTTGTATTTGAAATAAAAGACCCAAATAGTATAGGGTTTTCTCATTTCGAATTTATGAATACTGAATCAATTAAAATTACTTTCTTATACGTCCTAAGAAGGTTGGTATGTGGGTACTATTTAAAAAGGAATAAAAACACTTCTTATGAACCCTTTCAAATGCTACTTGGGAAGTTCAGGCATATTATTTCCGTCGACCAGAAAGCAAGTCGGTTTTTATATCTATTTTCCCAGTGAGTCTCGCTTTGTAAACACCGTAATTTTCCATGACACACATCACGTAATTCCGTGTTTCTGTATAAGGGATACGTTCAATCCAATCGATGACGTTATCGAGAGGTTGTCCTCGAGGATCGCCATAGCGCTTGATCCATTCATTGACACGGCGGGGGCCTGCATTATAGCCAATAAGAGTTAGTATATAGGATCCATTAAAACGTTCCAATTGTTCATTGAGAAAATGGGTGCCTAATGTCACATTATAACGCGCATCACTGCTAAATCTTTTAGGAGACCATGCGATTGAGTATTTTTTTGCTAGTGCTTCTGCAGTTGTAGGAAGCAATTGGAGTATCCCTTGTGCACCTGCTTGTGATATGGCTGTTGGATTAAATTCGCTTTCTTTGTGTGCAATGGCATAGATAAGCGATTTTTCTTCTACAGAAATATGAGCAGAGTCTGGTATAGCTCCCAGAGGATGAGAGAGTGCTCCGACATTTTTTCCTAGGAAAGCAGCCATTTTTCCGATTCTGAGGCTGGTATAATAGTCACCATTTTTTTCTGCCATAACAGCCAGAAGAGCTAATTCACCGGGGCTTTCTATTTTTTTTCCGAGTTCTCTATAAAAAACTTTAGCAAACTCAGCATATCCAGCTTCTTCAAGACGTTGAATTGCTTTGATCGCTTTTCGTGCACTAAAATGTTGTCGCTCAGCGATTGTTGGTTTAGGAAAAGAGATATTAAATTTTTTTTGGTTGAGTCGCGCAGCGGCTAATTGACCATAATACGTTGCGCCAAAATGAGCGGCGCGATGAAAGTACAGCTGGGCATTTTTATGTTCTCCTAGCGTTTCTGCTGTTCGTCCCATCCAGTAATATCCACGTGATGCAGCAAAAGGTAAAGAGGAGAGTTGAGGAATGCGTGAAAAATGTTGCATTGCCAACTTAGGGTTATGAAGAAACCGTAGTGCATACCATCCTGCGTGAAATTCAGCATCGACGGCTAATGCAGATGTCATACCGGTGTGCCTTGCAACGAGTTGATAAGCTATTTGGGGTTTGTTTAAATCAAGCATTTCACGAGAAAGGGCGCGTTGCTCTTTCCACAATGATTGAGGGTTCATAAGATGGAATGCATCTTGTGATGTTTTCATCATGAGTGTTGCGGCTGCATCATATTGTTCTGTTCGCCGCAGATGGCGCATTCGAGCAAACTGGAAGAGAGGATCTTTTTTCCATACTCTTTCTAAAGCTTTTAATTTTTGTGTTGCGCTAGGATCATTTTTTTCAACCGCCACAAAAGCATCAAAAAGAGATTGAGCATGGGCTAATTTTGCAACGCGTGCCGCTGAATCAAAACGATGTGCATACAACATAAACTGCATGCGTTTTAAATGATCAATAGGTTTTAAGGCAGCACTTGCATTTTTAAGAACAAATACTTCTTCTTGTGCATTAAGCCGTGTTTTATGCCACCATGGTGCAATAATGTGTTGAGCACGGGTGATTTGTCCCGTTGTAATGAGTGCTTTAGCAAAGAGAGCCATGCCTTGTGCTGTAAGGGGGGGATGATGAGAAAATTTTTGGATAATGGCGTGTGTGATATTGGTTTCGTTAAGAAAAGCACGTTCAGCATTGCGTTGCATCGTTTCTATACCAGGCCATCCTTTTAGCATGTTAATTGCATTAGATATTTCAGAGCTTGGTATATTATTTTGCTTTGATAGTCCTAGCGCCCATGTCAAAATATAACGATCAAGGCTATGTTTTTCCATTGAATTACGAAGATTTATTGTTTTTGCAATATTGTTGTTTGCTAGTGCATCTAATCCAGCTTTTAGTTGTTTGAGTGTCGCAGTATTGTGCGATGTCGTGTGTCTCTGTTGAAGAGGTTCTTGAGCTTCTTGTTTTATGGCAATGGGGGTAGGACGTGTCGAAGGGATTGGTACTTTCCCATGTAAAAGCGGTGTTTGTGCAAGTGCACTTGAAAATAAAATTCTTATTGCCAGTATAAGTGCAGTAAAGGTTGATACGAAAAGAGAGGTGGAAAATACACGCATAGAGAAAAGACCTTGAGACCTTGCTTTTTGTAAAAAAAACTTAAGGTTTTTTAGAACACAAGCGTGAAAAACGCGTTAATATAGACGGTTTGTTTTAAAGAAATGTTCAACATTTAAGGAGGTCCATTTTCATCTTATGAGGGCTTTTTTTGAAATTCATCTTGCTTCAATGATAGAGCAAGATTATGCTCTATTTAAAATTTATAAAAGGCGACTATAAAAAAATAAAAGCAAACATTATAGGGAGTTTATCATGCTCAAGGGAGCTATAACTGCGCTTATCACCCCGTTTGATAACAAGGGCGCAATTGATGAGAAGGCATTTTGTGATTTTGTTGAATGGCAGATTACACAAGGGATTAATGGTGTAAGCCCTGTTGGGACAACAGGTGAATCAGCAACTTTAAGTCATGAAGAACATAGGCGAATTATAGAATTGTGTGTCAAGCAGGTCGCAAAGCGTGTTCCTGTTATTGCGGGAGCGGGATCAAATAGCACAAGTGAGGCTATAGAGCTTGCACAATATGCAGAAAAGGCTGGTGCAGATGCAGTTTTGGTTGTCACTCCTTATTACAACAAACCAAATCAATCTGGTTTATACAAGCATTTTTCTTCTATTGCCAAAGCTGTTTCTATTCCGATTATAATTTATAATATCCCTGGTCGTTCTATTATCGATATGGCCGTGGAAACGATGAGAGATCTTTATCAAGATTTTAAAAATATCGTTGGTGTTAAGGATGCGACGAGCAGAATTGAGCGCGTTAGTGAGCAACGTGAAAAGTGTGGCAAGGATTTTATGCAGCTTTCCGGTGATGATTGTACAGCGTTAGGATTTAATGCACATGGAGGTATGGGGTGTATTTCGGTTTCCTCGAATGTTGCTCCAAAGCTTTGTGCAGAGCTTCAAGCTGCGTGTTTTCGTGGTGATTATAAAACAGCACGAGAATTAAATGATCGCCTCATGCCTCTCAATCGTGCTGTGTTTATTGAACCTAGCCCAGCAGGGATTAAATATGCTGCTACAAAATTGGGGCTTTGTGGTGAGACTGTACGTTCTCCGATTGTTCCATTAACAGAGAGCACAAAGAAGGTTATTGATGTAGCCCTCAGCCATGCTGGTCTTTTAAAAGCATAAAATGATATTGAAAAAGTCATGAATAAAAAAAAGAACGCGCCCGTACGGAAAATAATTGCTGACAATCGTAAAGCACGTTTTAATTTTGAAATCCTTAATAATCTCGAGGCTGGTCTTGTCCTTCAGGGAGCGGAAGTGAAGTCCTTACGTTCCAATCATGCTAATATTGCTGAAAGCTATGCGAGTTTTGAGAATGGGGAATTATGGTTAGTAAACAGCTATATTCCTGAATATACGCAGGCTAATCGTTTTAATCATGAACCACGACGTTTGCGCAAATTATTACTTTCAAAACGTGAGATGGCACGTTTTTTTAATGCAACGTCTCGTGAAGGAATGACACTTGTTCCTCTCAAACTTTATTTTAATGAACGAGGGCGCGTTAAGTTGGAGATCGCTCTAGCGCGAGGGAAAAAGCTTCATGATAAGCGCGAAACGGAAAAAAAACGCGATTGGGGACGTGAAAAAGCAAGACTTTTAAAAAGATATGGATGACGGATGCGATTTAGATATCCTTTATTTATAGCGCTATTTAAAACAGTTTTAGCATTGATCTAAGTATGTTTTTACTGCTTGAAAAATTTGGTGAAACATAGCGTCTGTTAAGCGGCCAGTATTCGTATTATAACGAGAACAGTGATAGCTTGAAAAGATGCGTAATCTACCGATATTATTGATTTCGCCATGTCCAAAAGGGTGAGCTAAAACTTTTGCATTAAGGGCACGTATTGTTGAATGGTGCGCAATGGTGCCTAAGGTAATAACGGCTTTAAGTTTGGGAAGATTTGTTAAAAGAGGAGAGAAGAAATAGCGGCACGTGTTAATTTCTGCACCGGTGGGTTTATTTTCTGGTGGAACACAACGAACAGAGTTAACAATTGCTGCATCAATAAGTTCAAGAGTATCGTCTGCTCTTTCTTCAAAGGTTCCTTGGGCAAAACCAAACTTTTTTAAAGTTGAATAAAGTAAGTGCCCAGCATAATCACCAGTAAATGGACGTCCAGTTCGATTTGCTCCGCGTAATCCAGGGGCAAGCCCAACAATAAGAAGGCGTGTTGTGTCTGGCCCTTTATAAGGAAAGAATGGGCGCACCGGTGCATTATACCAACTTGGTTCTTTTACACGCCAGCCAGCGATAAATTGATGAAGCCTAGGACATAAATTGCAATTTGGGGGTGGTTCTGGGCAAAGCGATATTAATTGGCTATTCATGGTGTTAGGCATTAATCGTTTTTCTATTTTTTTGAGTCTTTTATAGCGTATATGACGGGTTATGGTTTGATAAACAATCTATAATGAATATAAATAAACTTTTTTAGAAGAAAGTTTAATATAAACTTATTGCTCATTATTGTGTAAGGATAGGTCATCTTTCAGTAATTTATTCGATGAATAAGAGTGCAATACACATGATGTTCAAAGAAAAAAGTTCTCTCTTTAGATAAAGATATTATCATAAAAAGTATGTATAAGGCTGCTGTTATTGCAAAGGGTTTAAACAGCAGGTATTCCTTTTAAAAGGATAAGGACTCCAGACAAGTATTCTGTCAAGAAAGATCTCTCTTTGTTTGAAGTCAATCTATTGGAATGCTTTTAAAAGAAATTTTGATAACGAGCATGAATAGGTTATACATTTTTATAAATTTTCCAAGATTTTTTTTAAATAAGTTCTTTAATTAAAAAATATAAAAGTTTGTGTTGTTTTTCTTGTGTTTTATTTTGATTATTGTATATACTACTTTATCCGCTATTAAATTTTTTTATTTGAGAAAGAGGCATAAATGGCCCGCGTAACGGTAGAAGATTGTATTGATAAAGTTGACAACCGCTTTGAGTTGGTACTTTTAGCAGGTCATCGGGCGCGTCAGATTTCACAAGGAGCGCAGATTACGGTTGATCGCGATAATGATAAAAATCCAGTTGTTGCTTTACGTGAAATAGCAGAAGAAACATTGTCGCCTGCTGATTTAAAGGAAGACCTTATTCATTCGCTGCAAAAACATGTGGAAGTAGATGAGCCAGAAATGGCAAGTGAATTTATTACCCATTCAGGTGAAGCTGAAAGTGTTTTTAATACGTCGTCGCAAGAAGAAGGTACTTCATTTGATCATATGTCAGAAGAAGAGCTTTTAGCGGGTATTGAAGGTTTGGTTGTTCCAGAAAAAAGTGACGATTACTAATTGCAGCAATTTATGTTACAGGAGTAAAGATACCTTGTCATGTAAGGAGCAATTATTTTTCTTGTCTTTTTTGATAGGACATGTTCAATAAAGATTAGAGGTGTGAAAAGATAAAGGATATGCTCGTATGATGCGTCAGTGTGAGCTTGTTGGACGTGTTCAACGTTACAAGTCTGACGTAGATGAGGCTCTTTTAAACAGGGCCTATGATTATGCAATGAAAAAGCATGCACATCAAAAGCGTGCATCAGGTGATCTTTATTTTTCTCATCCTTTAGAAGTTGCTGCTATTTTGACAGATATGCGGTTGGACGAGGCAACGATTGCTGTTGCTCTTTTGCATGATACAATTGAAGATACAAGCGCTACACGAGCAGAAATTGATCAGATTTTTGGTTCTGAAATCGGAAAGTTGGTTGAAGGGCTTACAAAGCTTAATAAGCTTGATCTTGTATCAAAGAAAGCCGTACAAGCAGAAAATCTTCGTAAACTTCTTATTGCTATTTCTGATGATGTTCGTGTTCTTTTAGTCAAACTTGCTGATCGTCTTCATAATATGCGTACCCTTGGTGTTATGCGTGATGATAAACGTCGGCGAATTGCTGAGGAGACGATGGATATCTATGCGCCACTTGCAGGCCGTATGGGTATGCAGGATATGCGTGAGGAGTTAGAGGATCTCTCTTTCTTTTATTTAAATCCAGAAGGTTATCGTACGATTACCAATCGACTTTCTGAATTATTGAAACACAACCGTGATTTGCTTTCCACAATTGAAAATGAATTGACAAAACTTTTTTTCGAGCATGGCATTAAAGCAGATGTTAAAAGCCGTCAGAAAAAATCTTATTCAGTCTTTCGCAAAATGGAAAGTAAAGCATTATCTTTTGAACAATTATCGGATATTTTTGGATTTCGTGTGATTGTTGAGTCCGTGAATGATTGTTATCGTGCTCTTGGTGTCATTCATACGACATGGCCAATGGTTCCTGGTCGTTTTAAAGATTATATCTCTATACCAAAGCAAAATGATTATCGTTCTATTCATACAACAATTGTTGGTCCTTCAAGACAACGTGTTGAGTTGCAAATTAGAACGGCTGCTATGGATGAAGTTGCTGAATATGGGGTTGCTGCTCATTCTATATATAAAGAGCACGGTTCCAATTATTCGACTGTGAAATTATCAAGTGAAACGAATGCCTATGCATGGTTGCGTCAAACGATACAATCTTTGTCTGATGGAGATAATCCAGAAGAGTTTTTAGAACATACAAAACTTGAGCTTTTTCAAGACCAAGTTTTTTGTTTTACGCCGAAAGGTCGATTAATTGCTTTTCCTAAAGGAGCTACGCCTATTGATTTTGCTTATGCCGTCCATACAGATATCGGTGATTCTTGTGTAGGTGTAAAAATCAATGGTCGTATTATGCCTTTAATGACCAAATTAAAAAATGGTGATGAGGTTGATATTATTCGCTCACACGCTCAAATTCCGCCAGCAGCATGGGAATTTCTTGTTGTCACAGGTAAAGCACGTTCAGCTATTCGACGAGCAAGTCGTGCAGCAGTACGTAAACAATATTCGGGTTTAGGATATCGTATTCTCGAGCGTTCATTTGAATATATGGGAAAGCAATTTTCAAAAGACCTTTTGAAGAAAGTTTTGCCACGTTTAGCACGTAAAGATGTAGAGGATGTATTGGCTGCTGTTGGGCGTGGAGAGCTGTTTTCCGCTGATGTGATTAAAGCAGTTTATCCTGATTATCAAGAGCGTGTCGTACAAAAGCCCTCTTTTAAGCCTGGGGAAGAAGGGTGGTTTAATATTGAAAATGCTCAAGGTATGATTTTTAAAGTTCCAGAAAATGAAAAGGATACAATGGTTGAAAATCATCAATCTAAAGCATTACCTATTCGAGGAACTCGTGGAGATATTCCTGTACGCTTTTCACCAGAAGGAGCTGTGCCTGGAGATCGGATTGTTGGTATTATGCAGCCAGGGGCTGGGATTGTTATTTATCCAATACAGTCTTCAGCTTTGATGGCGTATGATGATCAGCCAGAACGATGGATTGATGTCCGCTGGGATATTGATGCCCAAATGAATGAACGTTTTCCTGCACGGATGAATATTTTAGTTGTAAATAGTCCTGGTTCTTTGGCTGAAATTACACAAATAATTTCTGCTAACGATGCCAATATCCAAAATTTATCTTTTATCCGTACAGCACCAGATTTTACAGAAATTATGATTGATTTGGAAGTGTGGGATTTAAAACATTTGAATCGTATTTTTTCTCAGTTAAAAAAGGCAGGTTCAGTAAGTACAGTACGGCGGGTTCATGGATAAAAAGAAAGATTTTGCAATGAATACACAAGATGTCATTGATATTTTTAAACAAGCAGATGCTATTCTAGAAGGGCATTTTATTTTAACATCGGGGCGCCATAGTGCGACTTATATGCAAAAGGCGAAAGTATTCATGCATGCTAATTTGACGGAAAAGCTCTGTCGTGGATTGGCTGAAAAAATAAAAGAATCTATCAAGGAATCAATTGATTATGTCGTTGGTCCCGCAATTGGCGGTCTTATCCCTTCCTATGAGACTTCACGTCACCTTGGTGTTCCTTCTCTTTGGGTAGAGCGTGTAAATGGCATCTTTGAATTGCGTCGTTTTGAAATCAAGAAGGGTGCACGGGTTGTTATTGTTGAAGATATTGTAACAACGGGTCTTTCCATTCGAGAGACTGTTGAAGCACTTGTTGCAGCAGGAGCAGAGGTATTGGCCAGTGCATGTATCCTTGATCGTTCTGGTGGTAAGGTCAATGTTGGAGTTCCATTGATTGCGCTTGCTGAATACGAGATAACCTCTTATGCTAGTGATGCACTTCCTGCAGATCTTTCTGTTCTTCCCGCGATTAAACCAGGCAGTCGAAATATTTAATTGTCGTTCTATTTTTTGTGCAAAAGCTTAAAAAGATTAATTTGGATGATATAGATTATTTCATCATCAAAAGATGTATATTGAGAGTCATATGCTTTTTCGTCGTCGAGAACCAATAGATTTTGTAACGCGTATTCGACTTTGGTTATGGCCACGTCGTTCATTTTCTCGCTCATTTTGCTACATACATAAACGTATTTTGCGTATATCAGCAACACCGCATGAAGTAGCATTAGGGGTTGCTGTTGGCGTTTTTTTAGCGTGTTCCCCTTTCTTTGGGCTGCATATTATTTTGGCAATATTTTTTTCTTGGCTTTTGCGTGCAAACTTTGCTGCCGCAATCATTGGGACGATTTTTTCTAATCCACTCACATTTTTATTGATTGTTATGGCTGATTATAAAGTAGGGTATTTTTGTTTATCACTTTTTAGCGATGTCAAAGAGATTTCTCTTTCGCAAATTCGTGCTCTATTTAATGGTTTGACATTGTCAAATCTCTCTCTCCTCTTTAAAGGCGCATGGGACACAATTATGAGTCCTATGATTTTAGGGGGAACTCTTTTAGGTATTGTTTTTGGTGGTTTATCTTATATAGGTGTTTACAGAGCAACGGTTCGTTTTAAACAAAAGCGATATCAAAAGATTATAAAAAAAAGGCGTTTAAAGAAGCGCTCATCGTAAGAAAGATCGGGTAATATCTTATGATTATTGGTCTTGGAAATGATCTGGTTGATATACGACGTATTGAGAAAATGTTGGTTCGTTATGGTGAGCGTTTTATCCAACGGATTTTTACGGATATTGAAAGAAATAGATCTGAAAATCTCAAAAAAAGCTCCTCTTCCTATGCAAAAAGATTTGCTGCGAAAGAAGCATGTGCTAAAGCCTTAGGAACGGGAATCGCTTGTGGTATCAATTGGAAAGACATGGGGGTAGTTAATTTGCCATCTGGTAAACCAATAATGCAATTAACAAATCGTGCGCAAATGCAACTTCAAAAGTTATTACCTCCTCATCATGATGCAGTTATTCATCTTAGCATAACAGATGATTTTCCTTGGGCACAGGCATTTATTATTATCGAAGCACTTCCACGTGGATAGATGGCGTGAGAGATTGTGCTTTTGTTATTTGAATATTATGATGAAAAAATTATATCTGTGATGAGAAGGCAGTTGGTGATGATCCCAAAAGATAAAGTGCATAAAAAAGAAAAAAAAGGTGGGCTTCTTGAATTTATTTCTGTTTTAATACAGGCTTTGCTTTTAGCAGCGTTTATTCGGACACTTTTTTTCCAGCCGTTTAGTATTCCTTCCGGTTCAATGCGTCCTACTTTGTTGGTGGGAGATTATCTGTTTGTTTCTAAGTATGCATATGGGTATTCTCGTTTTTCCATCCCCTTTTCTCCTCCTCTTTTTTCTGGACGGATTTGGGCATCTCAACCTCAACGTGGAGATGTGGTCGTTTTTCGCTTACCAAGTAATCCGAAGATTGATTATATAAAACGCGTCGTTGGGCTACCAGGTGATCGTATACAAGTCCGTCAAAGTGTCCTTTATATTAATGATGAGGCTGTTTCACGTCACTTTATGGGGGAGATTGATAATTCTGATATAACAGAAGTGAACTATCCTGTTGAGGTTTATCGCGAGACAATGCCTAACGGTGTTAGCTATGATACACTTGATTTAGCTTTCATCCCCAAAGTTGACGATACAGAAGTCTTTGAAGTTCCTCAAGGACATTATTTTATGATGGGAGATAACCGCGACAATTCAGATGATAGTCGTTTGGATGTAGGCTATGTTCCAGAAGAAAATCTTATTGGTCGCGCGAGCGTGATTTTCTTTTCTATCAGTAATGGTTCAAGTGCTTGGCAGATTTGGCGTTGGCCATTTGATGTGCGTTGGAAGCGTTTGTTTTCTTTCATAAATACGGTTCATGATTTGCCGCTTATCAAGCAAGGAAACAACGATGAAACGTCTAATGATTGATCAGCTTGTCAAGCTGACGGGACATCGTTTTAAAGATGAAGAGAGATTAAAGAAGGCATTAACACACTCGAGTGTACAAGATTCGGAACAAGGAAATTATGAACGGCTAGAATTTCTAGGGGATCGGGTTTTAGGGCTTTTGATTGCAGAAATGCTGTATCAACTTTTTCCTCAGGCAAGTGAAGGTGAATTATCAGTCCGTTTGAATCATTTGGTCAATGCACAGACATGTGCTGATATTGCGCGCGAAATGAAGCTTCCTGACATGATCCACGTTGGTTTTGAGATGAAAAATTTCGAAGAACGTCGACTCATCAATATGCATGCAGATGTCGTGGAAGCTTTAATTGCTGTGATATATCTCGATGGAGGATTGGAAAGCGTTCGCCCTTTTATTCAAAAATATTGGCAAAGTCGGGCAAAGAAAATGGATGCTGGTCGACGTGATGCCAAGACAGAATTACAGGAATGGGCGCATATCCAAGGCAATGCACAACCACATTATCAGGTTATAAAACGTTCAGGTCCAGATCACGATCCTGTTTTTATGGTAGAGGTAAATATTGCTGGTTTTGCTTCAGAGATTGGGCAGGGAAGCTCCAAAAGATATGCTGAAAGAATGGCAGCTGAAAAAATTTTGCGACGAGAGGGTGTATGGAAAACAGTGGGAAAAAATGATCATGAGTGACGTTATGAAAACGCGTTCTGGATTTGTTGTGCTTATTGGGATGCCTAATGCCGGTAAATCGACACTGGTTAATCAATTGGTTGGAACAAAGGTTTCAATTGTAACACATAAAGTACAAACAACACGAACTTTAATCCGCGGTATTGTCATTCATGATGATGTGCAAATTGTGTTGGTCGATACACCGGGTGTTTTTCGTCCCCATAAGCGCTTAGAACGAGCCATGGTCTCTGCTGCTTGGGGAGGGGCTAAGAGCGCTGATGTTCTGCTTGTTTTAATTGACGCTCAAAGTGGTCTTTCGGATGAAGTTGATATGATGTTAGATATTGTGAACAATATGAAACAAGAAAAAGTTCTTGTTCTTAATAAGGTTGATACAGTTGTTAAATCATCTCTTCTAGCGTTAACCACTAAAATAAATGAACGTGTAAAGTTTGCGCAAACATTTATGATTTCTGCTCTAAACGGTTCTGGTTGCAAGGATTTACTTCATGCGCTGAGTAACATGATGCAGGAAGGGCCATGGTATTATCCAGAAGATCAAATTTCTGATATGCCCATGCGTCATCTTGCTGCTGAAATTACGCGTGAAAAACTTTTTCTTCGTCTTCATGATGAACTTCCTTATTCCTCAACGGTTGAAACAGAAAACTGGGAAGAGCGTTCAGATGGTTCCGTTAAAATTAATCAAGTTATTTATGTCGAGCGTGAGAGTCAGAAAAAAATTGTCTTAGGAGCAAAAGGCGATACAATTAAAGCGATTGGTCAAGCAGCACGTAAAGAACTCATGGAAATTATGGATCAAAAGGTTCATCTTTTTCTCTTTGTGAAAGTGCGCGATAATTGGGATACCGATCCAGAACGTTATCGTGAAATGGGATTGGATTTTTTAAAATAAGATTTTTAAAAATAATTAAAGTAAAATGAAGTGGAAAGAACAAGCCGTTATACTTGGTACACGCCAATATGGTGAAACAAGTGTTATTCTTGAGATTATGACACGTGAACATGGTCGTTATATGGGAGTGGTAAAAGGGGGGCGCTCGCGTCGCATGGCTGCTCTTCTTCAACCTGGAAATTTTGTGGAGGCTGAATGGTGGGCTCGTTTAGACGAACATTTGGGACTTTTTCGGCTTGAAGCTCTTGATTTACATGCGGCACGATTAATCTGTCTACCAGAAGCACTTTATGCTTTGCAATTGATAGCTTTTCATTTGCGGCTTCTTCCCGAACGTGATCCGCACCCCATTTTATATGATATTTTACACCTTTTTATGCAGAATTTTGATGAACCATTTATCAATGCAGAATTGCTTGTACGTTTTGAAATGCGGCTTCTTGAAGAACTTGGTTTTGGTCTTGATTTATCTTGTTGTGCTGCAACAGGTCGTCAGGAAAGGCTTCATTACGTATCACCAAAATCTGGTCGGGCTGTCTGTGAAGAAGCAGGAGAACCTTGGAAAAAAAAGCTTCTCATTCTACCACAATTTCTTGTACAAAGAATGACTCGTCCTGCTGATTTTAGTGACATAATAAATGGTTTTATACTGACGGGTTTTTTTCTTATGCGTCATGTCTGGGAGCCACGAGATATAAAGCAGCCGTCAGTGCGCATGAATTTGATACAATTGTTTGAGCGCCAATTTGGTGTACAGGCATTAATTTGTTGATCTGATGATAATTGAATGGGAAAATGAGAATTTTAAAGACAATTGCTGAGGTTCGCCAATATACTTCAGAGGAACGACGTTTAGGTTTTTCGATTGGTTTTGTTCCAACAATGGGGGCATTGCATGATGGTCATCTTGCATTAGTACAGTATGCAAGAGCAATGTGTGATCGCGTAGTGGTTTCTATTTTTGTCAATCCAAAGCAATTTGGACCTCATGAAGATTTTTCTCAATATCCAAGAGATTTGAAGGGCGATTGTGCTTTGTTAAAAGAAGCAGGTGTTGAATGTGTTTTTGCTCCTTCTGTCGATGAAATGTGGCCACTGGGAAATGAGACAATTGTGAAGGTGGAAAAATTATCACGTATTTTGATAGGAAAATTACGTCCAGGGCATTTTTGTGGTGTAACGAGTGTTGTTGCTAAGCTTTTTAACATTGTCCAACCAGATAAGGCTTTTTTTGGGGAAAAGGATTTTCAACAAATTTTAATTATTCGGCGTATGGTTGAAGATTTGGCTTTTCCTATTGAGATTGTTGGAGTTCCTATTTTACGTGAAGCAGATGGAGTTGCGCACTCTTCACGCAATCAGTTTTTAACATTAGAAGATCGTAAAGCTGCCAAAATTATTCCTAAAAGTGGAAAAGCTGCTGAAAAGCTTTACCATGAAGGTGAACGGTCGGTTGATAAATTATGCAAAACTGTTCGTGATATTTTACAACAAGAAACGCGTGCAATCATTGAAGCAATAGATTTACGGGATATGGAAACTTTATGCGTGATCAAAGGAACATTGAATAAACCGGCGGTTTTACTCCTTACTGTCCGCTTTGGTGAGGTAAGACTTATTGATCAATATATATTGCAAGAGAAGGGTGGAAAATGAGTGTACATAAAACCGTAAAGCGTATGACATCTTCCGAAATACGTGCAAGAAAGGGACAACAGCCAATTGTTTCTTTAACAGCTTATCAAGCTTATACTGCGCGGATTGCTGATCCATATTGCGATATCCTTTTGGTTGGTGATAGCGTTGGGATGGTTGTGTATGGGTTTGAGACAACGCTTCCTGTTAATTTAGATATGATGATTTCACACGGGAAAGCCGTGGTGCGTGGATCTCAAAAAGCTCTTGTTGTTATTGATATGCCTTTTGGGTCTTATGAGGAAAGTCCAGAGCAAGCTTTTTTAAATGCATCGCGCATTCTTGCACAAACGGGGTGTGGTGCAGTTAAGCTTGAAGGTGGCGTTTATATAGCCGAAACAATAGATTTTTTGTGTAAACGTGGCATTCCAGTGATGGGGCATATCGGTCTTACACCCCAAGCAATGAATCGTTTTGGTGGTTTTAAAACACAAGGACGCAAGGAGAATGATTGGCAAAGAATTGAAGCAGATGGAGCAGCGATTGAAGAGGCAGGTGCTTTTGCTGTTGTTTTAGAAGCAATGGTTGAACCTTTAGCGGTGAAACTGACAGATAAACTTTCTATCCCTACGATTGGTATAGGGGCGTCCAATCAATGTGATGGGCAAGTATTGGTTATGGAAGATATGTTAGGTTATGGTGCCCATGTGCCAAAATTTGTTCGTCGTTATGGAAATCTTGAACAAGCCATGGAAATTGCAATCAAGAATTATGCAGAGGATGTTACCTCCCGTGCTTTTCCAGCGGATAATGAGGTTTATAAACTAAAATAAATTTCAGTTTAAGATCAGCAGTTTGAAAAGAGAACATTTGTTGTTTTGATAATGAATGTCATTATTTCATGTATTTTGTATGCAATTTGAACTGTGATTTTTTCCATTTCTTTAATGAAGTCATGTTCCTCATGCAAAACAGAGCGCCATTGGGTCGCTAATTCAGGTGTTTTTTTAAAGAAAGCTTTCTAAGGCACCCAATCCTATTTCGCGACGGCGTTCGTGAATAGTATAGTGGTAACTCCCTTATGAAATGTATAAAATTTATAGAGCACTTCCGTCTTTACGCTTCATAAGAGAGCAAGCCGGTATCATCACACACTTTTCCAATTTTCAATGCTGCGACAGCGCTTAGCACTTGAGATGGTTCATAAGAAGCATTTTAACTCTTTCTTTAAAAAATTTTACTCACACGCCAGCCCCGCTTGTGGTGTGCAAGAGAATGATTTTGATTGATCCAATATAAACAGATTTGAAATGAGTGAAGCTTACGATATTAGGAGCTCTCATTCAAAATGAAAAAACAATGAATTATTATTATAAGTCAGTGTGATGAGTCTGTAATGACAAGGAATCAACAATGCGAAGGGGCTATAATCTTTGGACATCCAAGTCATTAAAGCGCGTTAAAAATGCGTTTTCAATGTGTTGGGTAGAATAGGAGGATAAATTCAGATCATCGGGTAAAATATTATTGGGAGAGCCAAAATAGCGAAGGGCTTCTTCTGTATTAAATCCAGCAAGCGTAATCGATTCATAATATGCAGCGATACGGTCGGCTTGTTTAATTTTTTTTAAAAGTTTTTGAGAAAGATCAACGGGAAGAGAAAAGCGCATGTGGATAGCATCTTGGATGCGCTTTTCAACGCGTTCATATTGTTTTCCTATGACAGCTTTAAAAGGGGAAATCATATCGCCGATGACATATTCTGGAGCATCATGAAGAAGGGCATAAAGACATTCATTGCTTCCCGATTGTGGAAAAAGTTTTTGAAATATTTGTTCAACCAAAAGTGAGTGTTGTGCAACAGAATAGGCGTGTTCTCCTCGTGTTTGACCGTTCCAACGTGCTACACGAGCAAGTCCATGGGCAATATCTTCAATTTCAACATCAAAAGGAGAAGGGTTGAGAAGATCAAGTCGCCTTCCAGAAAGCATTCTTTGCCAAGCACGTGCTTCTCCATTTTTTAATAATTCAGCTTTAGCCATGCGTATTTTCTACAGTATTTTCAGGAAAGGTAAAATTCATATTTTCAGCAATACTTATGGTGATAGGAATGTTTTTTACAGTAAAGGGGATGTTATGATCCATAGCATCTTTTACGTGGTCAATACGCAGTAAAGCAAGAGCTTCATTGTCTACACATGTTCCCAAGGATCCAAATACTTTTGTTCCTGCTTCAATGCTAGATTGAGGAGACAATTCATGCTGGCCTTTTACAATTAAAATACGGCGACGTGCTGCTTGGCGGTGGTGCATTCGTGAAACAACTTCTTGTCCAATATAACACCCTTTGTTGAATGCAAGTCCATTTATTTGATCGTAATTAATATCATGAGGAAAGACTTTACCAACTTCATAATCTTGACCACTTTCTGCAATTGCATAACGGATACGCAATTGATTCCACATGTTATGATATTCTGAAGCCAAAAAAGATGTTTTGCCATAGATTCGTATTATTTTTTCTTTTTCTGGGAATCGTTTATCAACAAAACTTGAATCAAAATTTAAAGTATCTGATTCATTTTTCCAAGAAACTGTAACAACTTCTTGGAATGGTTGTGTAATTTCTATTTTTTTACGCAGTTTATAAAGCAACAGACGCTTGTAGAGTATATCAGCTAAAGGCATGATAATATCAATCAAATAACCATCTTCTTTTTTGCCAATAAGAAAATCAGCAAGAACCTTTCCTTGAGGGGATAAGAGGGCTCCAGGGAAAATTTCTTGCGGGTTGATTTTTTTTACATCTGTTGTGATTAGGGATTGCAGAAAATCTGTTGCTTCTTCGCCTGTAATTTGAATAATTGCGCGATTTTTTAAGCAAATGGCATTTTGTTTTTCAATCATGGTTCTTGCCTTTCTGCTCAAAGTTACATAATCGATAAGAGAGGAATATGTAAGGAGCGTGGCTATGTTTAAAACATTTGATACAATTTTTAAAGGTGCAACACTTGTGAATCATGATGGAAGAAGCAAGCGTGATATTGGTGTTACAAATGGCCGTATTGCTGAAATTGGCGACCTTACATGTGCATCGGCAGGTGAGGTGATTGATTGTACGGGGCTTCATATTTTACCGGGAATTATTGATAGCCAAGTACATTTTCGCGAGCCAGGTAATGAATATAAGGAGGATTTGGAAAGTGGCTCGTATTCTGCTGTGTTAGGGGGGGTGACAGCAGTTTTTGAAATGCCTAATACCAATCCATTGACAACATCAGAAGCTACATTAAGCGATAAGGTTAAACGCGCATTTCATCGAATGCATTGTGATTTTGCATTTTGGGTTGGAGGAACGCGTGAAAATGCTCATGAATTGTCTGAATTAGAAAGACTTCCTGGTGCAGCTGGAATTAAAGTCTTTATGGGGTCTTCTACGGGTGATCTTTTGGTCGATGATGATGAAAGTGTACGCCTTATTTTGAAGAATATACGCCGTCGTGCGGCTTTTCATTCTGAAGATGAGGCGAGGCTCAAAGAGCGTAAAATACTGCGTATTGAAGGGGATGCATCATCACATCCGATTTGGCGTGATGAAGTTGCGGCATTAAAATGTACGCAGCGTTTGGTAAAAATTGCTCATGAGACGAAGGCTCGGATTCATGTGTTACATCTTTCGACAGAAGAAGAAATTGATTTTCTAAAAAAACATAAGGATGTTGCAACAATTGAAGTGACACAACACCATTTGACGCTCACGGCTGATGATTATAAGCAATTTGGTACATTAATTCAGATGAATCCGCCTATTCGTGAGCCGCGCCACCGTGAAGCTCTTTGGTACGGTGTTCAACAGGGGATTATTGATGTTTTAGGCTCAGATCATGCGCCTCATACTTTGGAAGAAAAGCTTCAATCTTATCCTTCTTCACCTTCAGGAATGACAGGGGTGCAAACAACAGCAGCAATTATGTTGACACATGTGAATGCAGGAAAGATATCTCTTGAGCGTTTTGTTGATCTCACGTCACATGGCCCTAGTCGTATTTTTGGTATAAGCTGTAAAGGACGCCTTGCTGTTGGATACGATGCTGATTTAACAATTGTTGATCTTAAGCGAGAAGAAATTATTACGAATGGCTTAATTGGTTCGCGTGCCGGTTGGACACCTTATGATGGTAAAAAGGTTAAAGGTTGGCCTGTTGGGACCATTATCCGTGGTATGCGTGTGATGTGGGAAGGTGAAATTGTTACTTCTTCACAAGGAGAGCCTGTTAAATTTATAGAAACTTTAGTGTAAACAGATTAAACTTTATAGGTTTTATTTTATTATGCCATAAAACATCGCCTTTTAGAGCGGTGATATAAGGCGTGCTAGCTCCCTTGGCACATAAGTATTTTTTTAAGTGTATGGTGAATATTCTTAAGACTTGTTTGTCAAGCCTTTAGTACTTTTAGTTTAAGTAATAACATGGGTGAGAAGCCAAGAAGAATCTGTTCAACAAGAACCCAGCCTATTGATAAACAAGCTCTGAGGGTGGGCAGGAAGCCAAAGAACGATTTTGTTCAGGGGAAAGATGCTCACAAGAATAAAAACGTGTCGAGGAATTATTTTTCAAAAACTTCTCTATTTTCAGAGTAGATTTACAGCTCCCCTCATTTGTGAGAGAACATGGTTGATATTGCTGAAATTGAAGAAGACACTTTTTGTATAGATTAATTATTTATAATGCATGAGGAGGTTTTCGGATAAAGTTCTTCCTTCCTCAACGTATCTTTGATTGGCTTCAATTGCTGCTTGTGTACAATGATGATAATTTTCTGAGAAAGCACGGTATGCTTCATTAAACGCTTCATAAAAATAAGCGCGTCTTTGTGGGATAGGCTTTTCTGCTTCAATCAATGCGTTCATGTAGTCATACCATTGGTTTGTTGGAGTCTCGCAAAGATTTTGAAGAGAATGCAGAGATCCCAAAATTTCCGCTAGTCGGAGTAATTTTTTCTCATAAGGTGGAGATTGTTGCGCAAAGGTTGGCATTGAACTTACAATGAATATTAAAATAATGATGTTCATCAATCTATTACGCATTATTGTTATTGTTTTCCTTGGAATAAAACTCTGTACAAATAAAATAATTGTGTCATGAAAACGATGTCAAAAAATAGGGTTAATTGTTACATTATTCTCACTTACTTATAAAATATAGGGCGTAAGAGACAGTAAGGAAACCATAATGAAATATTGAAAATACTAACGGAGTTTTTTGTAGTGAAAAATTTAAGATTTGCTTCCTGCAATCTATTTTTCACATAAATTTATAGTGTAACGCCTATAGAATTTTTTAAAGCTCGTTTTCTTCAAGGAGAGAAAAAATCTCTATCTACAGAATGTTTTTGTCTAATCAAATAAAATAGATTGTTTTTACGATCAATGATGGATACAGCCGTGAATACAATGGGAAAATGATAAGAAAAATTTACTATAAGATAAAAGTTCTAGCCTAAACCGCATAATGCGATAATTTGAGGTAAGATACATTCAAAAAGAGCGGTGCGTGGTATCGTTCATGGAGCCAATGATGAAAGAGTTGCGATTTTATAATACGCTAACACGTAAAAAAGAAAATTTTACACCAATAGATGCGACAAGAGTACGTCTTTATGTTTGTGGACCGACAGTTTATGATTATGCACATATAGGAAATGCACGCCCTGTCATTGTTTTTGATATTTTATTTCGTTTATTGCGTCATGTTTATGGCAATGAGCATGTTCTATATGCACGTAATATTACAGATGTTGATGATAAAATTAATGCACGAGCAGCTTGCGAATATCCAAACTTGTCACTGAATGACGCTATTCGTCAATTAACAGAACGTACATATTCTCAGTTTCAACAAGATACAATAGCACTTGGTTGTCTATTGCCAACCAGTCAGCCGCGCGCAACCGAGCATTTAGAGGAGATGCGCTCTTTAATTGAAAGGTTGCTTGAAAAGGGGCACGCTTATGAAGCGGAAAATCATATATTATTTTCTGTAAGTAGTATAAAAAATCCTCCCCATTATGGGGCATTTGCAAATCGTTCTTTAGATGAAATGAGGGCGGGGGCACGTATTGATGTTGCTGCTTATAAAAGGGAAGAGATGGATTTTGTTTTATGGAAGCCTTCTGAGGAAGGAGAACCAGGTTGGAAATCACCGGGCGGAATTCCTGTTTTAGGTCGTCCAGGTTGGCATATTGAATGTTCTGCAATGTCAATGGCAAAGTTATTAGCGCCCTATGGTGGTGGTTTAACTTGTGATGATCCGACCGCCAATATTTTTGATATCCATGGTGGTGGACTTGATTTAATTTTTCCTCATCATGAAAATGAGATTGCACAAAGTTGTTCAGCTTTTGGGACGGAGCGAATGGCTAATTTTTGGATGCATAACGGCTTTTTACAAGTTGAAGGTAAAAAGATGTCGAAAAGCTTTGGCAATTTCATAACTATTCGTTCTGTTTTAGAGAATAATTTTTTGGAGTTTAATGGTATTTTATCCGATGAAATGAAGCAAAATTGGGCTGGTTTGTCTGCGCGTTTTTCGATGTTGCAAACACATTATCGTGAACCATTAAATTGGACAGCACAGCGTTTAATACAATCGAGCAGCGAACTGTATCGTTGGTATGAATTGCTTCGCAGCAAAAAGAGTGAGATGAAAAACAATGAAGTAGTTGATGATACTTTGATAGATGCACTTAGTGATGATCTTAATACTCCAAAAGCACTGACTCTTTTGCGAAAATTTTATAAAGAAGGAGATGCTTTGGCTCTTGTTAATGGGATGAATTTATTAGGACTGTTACGAAAAGAATGGATTAAAGAAATAGACTGCCCATTATTTACAAGAAAAACTTTTCTTGATTCAAAATTTATTGATCAGCGCATTGCCGAAAGACTACAGCTTATCCATAATAAAGAGTGGGAAGCTGCGGATATAATTCGTGATGAGCTTGCAGCTGAGGGGGTTCTTTTAAAAGATAGTAAGGATCCGCAGAGTGGTAAGCGCATAACCGTGTGGGAAATAAAGCGACACTAATGTCTCTATTCCAGCAGCTCTCATGAAAAAGGAGAATATGATGGAATTTTTATATCATTATGGGTATGTCGCACTAAAATTAGTTGTAGGCCTTATCGCTTTCCTCTTGATTTTAAGAACCACAGGTCGTGGTAGTCTTAGTCAAATGACGCCAGTTGATTTGGTAAGTAATTTTGTGATGGGAAGTATCATTGGAGGCGTTATTTATAGTCCGGATGTTAGCAGTATTCAATTATTGATCGTCTTATTTATTTGGCAGACTTTGGTCACCACTCTTAATTTTCTGATGCGCTATTCAGTTTTTTTTCGTCGTCTCATTGCAGGACGTCATATTGCATTGGTTTTAGACGGAGTATTTCAAGTGGATAAGATTAAAAACTTAGGTATCAGTGTGAATGATCTGATTACAATGTTGCGTATTAAAGGCTGTAGTTTACACGAAGCTGCTTTCGTTCGTTTAGAAACCAATGGCGATTGTTCTGTTATTAAAAAGGAAGAAGGAAAGAAGTCTATCATTTTAATACAAAATGGCGAAATTCTTGATAAGGGGCTGAAAGAGATTGGTAAAACAAAAAAGTGGCTTCATGCAGAACTGAAAAAAAAGCATGTAAAAGTTGAAAATTTATTTGCAGCAGAGTGGTATGAGAATACAGACCCAAATAATAAATTATATAGTGGATTATTTCTTGTTCCTCTTTCAAAAACAGTCTAACTTCAAACAACGAGTAGGTATAGCTTATTGGAAGCATAATGAAGAGATGAACCTATAAACAACCACAGGGGGGTGTTTTGCCTTTTTCGTGTGGATGATAGAGAAGTAAGGGCTTTATGAAACGTAATGAAATAACAAAAACTGTATCATCAGATACGGGGAAAACTCTGCGCACACTTTACAATTTATGGCCTTATATGTGGCCAGTAGATCGGCGTGATCTAAAAATGCGTGTGCTATGGGCAATATTTTATCTTGTTTTGGCCAAGTTCGTTCTCATATCTGTACCGTATTTCTTTAAATATTCTACGAATGTGCTTGATGCCAGCTTTCAGTTACCTGAATGGTTTCCATCCAATTGGATTATTCCCATTATGCTCGTTTTGGCGTACAATGTTGCACGTATTATGCAGGCTGGATTAAATCAATTACGCGATTCTCTTTTTGCCACTGTTGGTCAATATGCTGTTCGTCAATTAGCTTATAAAACCTTTGTACATATTCATGAATTATCTTTGCGATTTCATTTGGAACGCCGAACTGGTGGGCTTTCTCGCGTGATTGAGCGTGGTACAAAAGGAATTGAAGCTATCGTAAGATTTTCAATTCTCAATACAATACCGACAGTTTTAGAATTTATATTAACAGCACTTGTATTTTACATAAGTTATGGGTGGTATTATCTTCTCATCGTTGTTGTAACGGTTGGGTTATATACCTTGTTTACCATTAAGGCGAGTGATTGGCGCATTCGTATTCGGCAACAAATGAATACAGCGGATACTGAGGCGAATACGCGCGCTGTTGATTCTCTCTTGAATTTTGAAACGGTCAAGTATTTTAGCAATGAAACTCTAGAAGCTGATCGTTTCAATGCTTCTATGGTATGTTATGAAAAAGCCGCAACAAAGATTTGGACATCATTAAGCTGGCTTAATTTTGGTCAGGCTCTTATCTTTGGTATTGGAATGACGATCATAATGCTGATGTCAGCTTATGAAGTTTATTATAAGACACAAACTTTAGGAGACTTTGTTTTTATTAATGCACTTTTAATGCAACTTTCTATTCCACTGAATTTTATTGGTTCAATTTATCGTGATGTTCGGCAAGGTTTAACGGATATTGAAGCGATGTTTGATCTTTTAGATGTTCAACAGGAGATTGTTGATAAATCGGACGCCAAACCGTTAGAGATAAGCGATGGAACCATTCGTTTTCATCAGGTAAAGTTTTCCTATGATTCGACGCGTCAGATTCTTCGAGATATTGATTTTGAAGTCCCTGGAGGAAAAACAGTCGCTATTGTTGGTCCATCGGGTGCAGGGAAATCAACTATTTCTCGGTTGCTTTTTCGGTTTTATGATGTTGATTCGGGCTCTATTACAATTGACGGGCAGGATATTCGTGATGTAACACAAAAAAGTTTGCGCGAAGCGATAGGCATGGTACCACAAGATACGGTGTTATTTAATGATACAATTGCCTATAATATTTGCTATGGGCGTCCAAGTGCTACAGATGAAGAGATGCGCAAAGCTGCTGAAATGGCACAGATCTCAAAATTTATTGAGATATTACCAGAAGGTTTTCAATCTATGGTAGGAGAGCGTGGTCTCAAATTATCAGGTGGTGAAAAACAACGTGTGGCTATTGCACGGACACTCTTAAAAGCCCCCCCACTTCTTATTCTAGATGAAGCAACAGCGGCTCTTGATACGGCGACAGAACAGGAAATTCAACAAGCATTGGATATTGTAAGCCGTGGACGTACAACATTGATTATTGCTCACCGTCTTTCTACGGTTATCAATGCTGATGAAATTTTGGTTCTTAAAAGTGGTCGTATTATTGAAAATGGGACACATACAGAGCTTTTACGCAAGAAAGGTCTCTATGCTTCAATGTGGAATAAGCAGCTTGAAGCATCGCAAGCTGAAGAAAAATTACGTAAAATGCGTGAAGAAGATGAGACGAGTGTTGTTAATCGTAAAAAATAAATAGAGCAAAATGTAATCTATATCTTTATATGGAGTGATTGATTAAATACATAAAAAGACACAAGAGGAACAAAAAGCTTTGTTGCTTGTTTAAGTTTACGATGAATAGGAAATTATATGAGTATTCTGCAATCTTTCCATAATAGCTTTGTACCGGTTCATAAAGAAGGTTATCCTTTTATTGTAGCGTTTTTTGTTATTTCGCTCATTCTTGGTTGGATATGGAGTCCGTTTTTTTGGTTTGGTCTCGTTCTCACGGTGTGGTGTATATACTTTTTCCGTGATCCAGATCGTGTGATCCCTTTGAATTCAAATTGGGTGATGTCGCCTGCTGATGGGCGTATTTCATGTGTGGAATCATGTGTTCCACCTGAAGAATTAGGTTTAGGGAAAGATGAAATGATCCGTATTTCTATTTTTATGGATGTTTTTTCATGCCATATTAATCGTATTCCTATCAGTGGTACAGTAGAGTCTATCGTTTATCATCCAGGTCGATTTACCAATGCTGACTTTGATAAAGCTAGTCAGTTTAATGAGCGTAATGGGGTGGTAATTGATAGCAAACATGGTAAAATTGGTGTCGTACAAATAGCGGGAATGGTTGCGCGCCGGATTGTTTGCTGGTCAAAAGAAAACGATGCCGTTATGACTGGTGAGCGATTTGGATTGATTCGTTTTGGTTCTCGCCTTGATACTTATATACCGACTGAAATGAAATTACGTGTTGCAGTTGGACAGACAGCAATTGCTGGAGAAACGGTTTTGGGTTCTTTTGATGATAAGAGTGCCACAACGGACTTCAGATACGATTAGGACTCACAATGAAAAATTTTTCGCCATTTTCTTCATTCAATCCTGAGGGGCAGCATGATGATGTTGCAAATCGGCGGCGTTCACCTACATCAATGCGGTATGTCATTCCTAATATCATTACTATTTTAGCAATTTGTGCAGGGATGAGCAGCATTCGTTTGGCTTTTGAACATCGCTATGAAGCTGCTATTTTAATGGTGCTTCTGGCCGCAGTTTTAGATGGTGCTGATGGTCGCATTGCCCGTTTAATAGATGGTAGTTCATCTTTTGGGGCACAGATGGATTCTCTTGCTGATGTTATAAATTTTGGTGTTACCCCTGCACTCATTGTTTATTCTTTTATCTTGAATCAAGCGAATCATATTGGGTGGGTTGCTGCCCTTGTTTATTGTGTTGCTTGTTGTTTGCGATTAGCACGTTTTAATGTGATGTTAGATAATCCCAATATACCTAAGTGGCAGAAAAGTTATTTTGTTGGTGTTCCAGCACCAGCAGGAGCATTATTGCTTTTATTGCCTACTTATTTAGGCACTCTTGGTTTGGTTCCCAATTGGGGGTGGGCATTATTTTTTAGTCTTTATACTGTAATTATTGCTTTTCTTTTGATTAGTCGTTTACCAGTATGGAATGCAAAAACAATTGATCAAAATTTAAGGCGCGATATCGTTATACCGTGCATGTTGGTCATTGTTATTTATGTCGGTTTTCTTGCGACTTACACATGGAAAACTTTATTGATTACAGCGGTTAGCTATATGATTTTTCTCCCCTGTAGTTTTATCGCTTATAATAAACGTGCTACTTTAGAAGAGAAAAAGACTGATACTAAAGCTATCCAAGAATCATAAAGTGTCTCATTCTTCTATTGAGAAGCACAGGAAAAAGAGAGAGTCAAAAGATTTACTTCTCATATGATGATCAATCAGGTATATGATAATCTACAAACCGATTTTTACGGACATTAAAGAGTTTTCCAGTTTCTTTTAAATCAGGTGATAACAAATGGATTATCTTTTTTGCAATCTCTTGTGGTGAAGGGAGAGTTTGTGGATCTTCACCGGGCATAGCTTCAGCGCGCATGGCAGTGCGTGTGGCACCAGGGTTGACACAATTAATCTTAATAGGGGTTTGTTTGAGTTCTTCTGCCCAACAGCGGGCAATCACCTCTAAAGCCGCTTTAGAGGCTGCATAAGCTCCCCAGAAAGGGCGCGCAGCATGCGCAACGGTTGAGGATAACAGGATGGCTCGTCCAGCGTCAGATTCACGTAATAAAGGCTCAACGGCTTTCATTAAGCGCCATTGGCTGAAAAGATTTATTTGAAAAACATCTTCAAATACTGTGTTTTCAATATGTGCTATTGGTGAGAGTGTTCCAAGAATTCCTGCGTTTGCGACGATAATATCAAGTTTTTTCCAGCGTTTGGCAATTGAGATAGCAAGGGTATCGATGTTTTCCATATGATGCAAGTCAAGGGGAACAAGGGTTGCATGAGCCCCTTTTTTTCGGATTTGATTGTCCAATTCAGTAAGTCCACTGACTGTTCGTGCAAGAGCAATAATATGAGCGCCGCGTGCAGCAAGCTCGAGTGCCAAATAATAGCCAATCCCTCTTGATGCGCCAGTAACAAGTGCAACACGCCTATGGAGACTAAAGTCACGTTTTGTCATCATTAATCTCTTGTTTTTAGAACAGATGATTGATGAATTTTGGAGAGATTTTCTTGATCAACCAGATGCGTAGGATAATATCCAGTAAAATAATGGTCAGTAAATTGTGGATCGGCGTTATTCCGTTTTTCCCCTGCTACAGCAAGATATAATCCATCCGTTGAAAGAAATTCTAATGAATCCGCTCCAATAAAATCACACATAGATTTTAAATCTGGATATTGATTTGCTAAAAGGTTTTCAGCTTTAGGTGTATCAATACCATAAAAGTCAGGATAAAAAATCATAGGGCTAGAAATGCGCATATGAACTTCTTTTGCTCCTGCATCGCGAAGCATTCGTACAATTTTAAGGGATGTTGTTCCACGGACAATAGAGTCATCAACCAGAATAACACGTTTTCCTTCAATCACAGGACGGTTTGCCGAATGTTTTAACTTGACGCCAAAAGCGCGAATTTGTTGTGTTGGTTCGATAAAAGTGCGGCCAACATAGTGATTACGAATAATACCAAGCTCGAAGGGAATTCCAATTTCTTGTGCATAGCCAATTGCGGCAGGCGTTCCTCCATCAGGAACAGGAACCACAACATCACCCTCACAAGGGGCTTCCTGTGCTAAACGGATTCCCATATTTTTGCGTGTTGTATAAACACTACGTCCTCCAACGATTGAGTCCGGACGGGCAAAATAAACATATTCAAACAAGCAAAGTTTTTCTGGTTTTGTATTTTCTGGTTTTATAATTTTTTTCGTAATTTCCCCATTTTTTTGTATTTCACATATGATGATTTCTCCATTTTTAACATCACGGACATATTTTGCTCCAATAATATCAAGAGCACAAGTTTCAGAACAAAAGATAGGCTTACCATCAAGTTCCCCCATCACGAGAGGTCTAATTCCTGTTGGATCGCGTGCCGCAATAAGCTTTGTACGTGTGAGCGCTAACATAGCATACCCACCTTCTACTTGCCGAATCGCATCAACAAAACGATCAGAGGACGATTCATAACGTGAGCGGGCGATAAGATGGAGAAAAACTTCTGAATCTGACGTTGATTGACAGATAGCACCAGAAGCGATGAGTTCACGGCGTAATGTGAGACCATTGGTAAGATTACCATTATGCGCAATAGCAATACCTCCAACTTTCAATTCAGCAAAAAGGGGTTGAACATTGCGTAATGCCACTTCTCCAGTTGTTGAATAACGGGTATGTCCAATAGCACGATTTCCTGGTAAGCGCGCAAGTGTTGCAGGGTTTGTATAGTGATCGCCAACAAGACCTAAATGCTTTTCTTGATGAAATATTTTATTATGGTAAGAAACAATCCCAGCTGCTTCTTGCCCACGATGCTGAAGTGCGTGGAGTCCAAGAGCTGTTAATGTTGCGGCATCTTCATGCCCAAGAATACCAAAAACTCCACATTCTTCATGAAGGGTATCATCATCTAATGAAAATTCTTGACAGAAAACATCGCTTTTTATCATCATATTCTTTCAGTTGTGATATGGAGGAATCATTAATATCACATTTTACATCATTTAGTTTTCTTTCCTCATGAAAAACTATTCTCTATTTTTTGAAAATTATCTTTTCATGAGAGTGTTGCTCATACGTATGTTTATTGCTGTCTTTAAACAAATTTTCCGTCTTTTCGAGAACAGATCCAATATCTTTGGGGAGTATTTCCCAAACTTTTTGTCCCAATGAATCTAAAATAGGTCTTGTTTTTGCATTTTTTAACCAATTCGCTTGAAGATCGGGTTTAATCAGTGCATTAATCAGCAACATACCGATGACCATGATAAGTAAACCACGAAGTGCTCCAAAAATAAAACCAATAGCACGGTCAAGAATACCAATTCGACTATCAATAATAAAATCAGAGATCTTCATTGTAATAATTGAAGTAATAATGAGAACAATAATAAAAATTGTGACCAATGTTGTGATCAATGCAATCATTTTATTAGAGAGATATTGTTCAAAGAAAGGTAAGACAGGTTTGAATAAAAACAGTGTTGTAACAGCTGCAACTGCCCAAGAAATCAACGATAACACTTCACGTGAAAATCCTCGAAGCATAGCAAGAAAAGCGGACAACAGGATGATTACTACGACAATTCCATCAAGGATTGTTATGATCATTTGTTTGTTCCTTATACATAAAGTTGTGTTCTTTTAAGTCTGTGTGCAAATATATTTTTTGTTATGCCATTTTTTGTTCTTATAGCAAGGATCTTTTGTATTTTATAGAGTTTTTTCTATATTATCATATCTGTGGTACAGATCATTTTTTACTTACAGTAAGAGTAGCAACGAGTTCGGGAAGGTCGGAGAAAGTTTTTTGTTGAAAGTTGAGCGAATTCATCATTTCGGTTGTTGTTGTGGGGTGAAAGGCTCCCTGAAAGCCGAGTTTTTTTGCTTCATTGATGCGTTGTGCTGAATGTGCAACAGCGCGGGTAGCTCCTGAAAGACTGACTTCACCAAAATATACATAATTTGTTGGCAAAGGAATATTGGCAAGAGAGGATACCAAAGCAGCGGCTACAGCTAAATCAGCAGCGGGTTCTGATATGCGATATCCACCTGCCACGTTCAGATAGACATCATGCTGTCCAAAACGAATGCCACAATGGGCTTCTAAAACGGCAAGAATCATAGAAAGACGATTTCCATCCCATCCGACAACTGCACGTCTTGGTGTCCCAAGGGAAGAAGGAGCAACAAGCGCTTGAATTTCTACTAATATTGGGCGTGTTCCTTCCATGCCGGCGAAAACAGCAGCGCCTGGTGCTTTTTCATTACGTTCTCCTAAGAACAATTCGGATGGATTTATCACTTCGCGTAATCCTTTATCAGACATTTCAAAGACACCAATTTCATCTGTTGGCCCGAAGCGATTTTTTACAGTTCTAAGAATGCGATAATGATGTCCACCTTCACCCTCAAAATAGAGAACGCCATCAACCATATGTTCAACGACTCTAGGACCAGCAATTTGCCCATCTTTTGTAACATGACCAACAAGAACAACAGCAGCTCCTGTTTTCTTGGCAAAGCGGATCATTGCTTGAGCGCCAATACGTACTTGTGTGACAGTGCCAGGTGCTGAATCTGCTGTATCTGACCATAGAGTTTGAATCGAATCGATAATCACCATATCAAGGTTTTTATGTTCGCTTAAGGTTGCCAGAATATCTTCTACATTGGTTTCAGCGGCAAGTTTTACTTCTGTATTGTTCGCTCCAAGCCTCTGTGCACGCAGACAAATTTGCGCAATAGCCTCTTCACCTGAGACATAGATGACATGATGTCCTTTGCGGGATAAAGCAGCAGCTGTTTGTGTCAGCAATGTTGATTTTCCAATACCAGGATCACCACCAACAAGAAGTGCTGATCCACGGACAAAGCCCCCACCGGTAACACGATCAAGTTCCGCAATACCAGAATGAATACGTGGAGCATCTTGGATATCTCCAGAAAGAGATGTAAGGGCAACGATGCGTCCTTTACACGTATTCTGCTTAGGACCACTTCCTATGCCGCCATTTATATTTTCTTCAACAAGAGAATTCCATTCTCCACAGGCGCTACATTTCCCTGCCCAACGAGAATGGATGGTTCCGCAATTTTGACAGATAAATTGAATACGGTTGCGTGCCATGGTGGTTTAGCCAATTTGCTCTGGAAGATAATTGCTATCAGCCAAATCACTAAAGCGTGTGAAGTCAGATTGAAAGGCAAGGGGAACGATTCCTGTCGGCCCATGGCGATGTTTTGCAATAATAACATCAGCTTTTCCAAAAGCTTTGTCCATTATTTCTAGCCATTTCATATGTTCAAGGCTACCGAACTTTGGTTCTTCATTTTTGAGGTAATATTCTTCACGATAGACAAATAAAACGATGTCGGCATCTTGCTCAATAGAACCAAATCCACCTAAATCTAAAAGTTTTGGGCGTTTATCTGTTCTGTTTTCAACTTGATGTGAAAGTTGTGAAAGAGCAATAATAGGGATATTTAATTCTTTAGCTAAGGCTTTTAATTCTGCAGTGATTTCTTGAATACGATATTCAGATGTGTATTTTAAATCACTTGTCATGAGTTGGATATAATCAATAATTAAGACATCCAAACCATGTTTTTGCTTGAGACGCCGAGCACGGGCAGCCAGTTGTGAAACTGATATTCCTCCAGTTTGATCAATATAAAGGGGTGCCTTTTGGAGCTGATTTACCGTACGAATAATTTTTGAAAATTGTTCATCTGAAATATGACCACGTCGAATATCAGAAGAAGAGACTTCCGTTTGTTCAGAAATAATACGTGTTGCAAGCTGCTCTGAGGACATTTCAAGTGAGAAGAATCCTACAACGCTGCCTTCATTTTCTTGGATATTACCATTATGATTATAAGCATTGGCAATATTAAAGGCAATATTGGTAGCAAGTGAAGTTTTACCCATACCAGGGCGCCCTGCAAGGATAATTAAATCGGATGGTTGTAATCCTCCTATTTTTTCATCAAGTGTTTGAATATGAGTCGCTATCCCTGATATTTGCGAAGAGCGCTTTTTTGCAGCACCTGCTATATCAATAACTCTTTTAATAGCTTCATCAAGACTGTCAAATCCACTATCGCAGTCTTCTTTTTTTTCTAGCATAATTACACATTTTCCTTTTGTTATATATCAGTTTTTATACAATTTTATATCAAGAATATTTTGCATGTTATAGAATTTTCTCTGTGCTGTAGTATTTAAAACACTGCTTGTTTTTTATATTGCGGTAATTAGGGTAATTTTTCAGATAGATTAGAAAATATTTTTGTTAAAAGGTTAGAGATTGTCCTATAAAGAGGAAATTTTCTGATATTTTACATAATAGCCAGCCTTGCGCAACAGCAGCAATTATTTTTGAATTTAAAAACAAGAAAATGAGTGTCTTGTGAGAAGGAGTTTTTTTAAAGAAGGAACAATATAGAAAGATTTAGATTAGCTATAGATTTTGGATATATGTATCTTACTTGCAACGCTAAAAAGATGTATTATCTTCTCATATTATTAAGATTAATATTGTTCAAGAGCTTTTTAGATAGCAAATAATGACGGCCAAAATCATCCATTTTCCTGCCCAACGAGAATGGATGGTTCTGCAATTTTGACAGATAAATTGAATACGATTACGCGCCATGTCGATTTAACCAATTTGCTCTGGAAGGTAATTGCTATCGGCCAGATCACTAAAGCGTGTGAAATCAGATTGAAAGGCAAGGGGCACGATTCCTGTCGGCCCATGGCGCTGTTTTGCAATAATAACGTCAGCTTTTCCAAAAGCTTTATCCATTATTTCTTGCCATTTCGTATGTTCCAAGCTACCTAGTTTTGGTTCTTCATTTTTGAGATAATATTCTTCGCGATAGACAAACAGAACGATGTCGGCATCTTGCTCAATTGAACCAGATTCACGTAGATCTGAGAGCTGTGGACGTTTATCTGTTCTATTTTCTACTTGACGTGAAAGTTGAGAGAGAGCGATAATAGGAATATTCAATTCTTTCGCTAATGCTTTTAATCCTGTGGTAATTTCTGTGATCTCTTGAACACGATTTTCTGATGAACGCTTTGAACTGCTTGTCATGAGTTGGATATAGTCAATAAACAAGATATCTAAACCATGTTGCCGCTTGAGACGCCGCGCACGAGCGGCTAATTGCGTAATTGATATTCCACCAGTTTGATCAATATAAAGGGGTGCCTTTTGTAGTTGGTTCACCGCACGAATAATTTTTGAAAATTGTTCATCTGAAATATTACCACGCCGAATATCAGAAGAAGAGACTTCTGTTTGTTCAGAAATAATACGGGTTGCAAGCTGTTCGGATGACATCTCAAGTGAGAAGAATCCGACAATGCCGCCTTCATTTTCTTGGATATTGGCATTACGATTATAAGCATTAGCAATATTAAAGGCAATATTGGTAGCCAGTGAGGTTTTACCCATACCAGGGCGGCCCGCAAGGATAATTAAGTCAGATGCTTGTAATCCTCCCATTTTTTCATCAAGTGTTTTAATATGGGTGGCTATCCCTGATAATTGTGAAGAGCGCTTTTTCGCAGCACTTGCCATATCGATAGCTTTTTTAATGGCCTCATTAAAATTTTCAAATCCACCTCCATATTTCCCTTTTTCTGCTAGCTCAAATAACTGATTTTCAACAGTTTCAATTTGTTGGGTAGGCGTGAGTTCTACAGGAGCATCAAAGGCTGTATTGACAACTTGAGTTCCAAGGTTAATCAAAGATCGTCGGATAAAGAGATCGTAAATGACGCGTCCATAATCTTCAGCGTTAATAATAGTGACTGCCTCTGTGGCTAAGCGAACAACATATTGGTATACAGTAATATCTCCAATTTTCTCTTCCATTTGGATATAGGGTTTGATTGTAACTGGATCTACACGTTTTCCTATTTTAATAAGGTGAGATAAAACATGATAAATTTTTTGATGCAATGGTTCAAAAAAATGTTCTGGTTTTAGAAAATCTGAAACGCGGTCAAGAGAATCATTGTTGATAAAGATGGCACCAAGCAATGCCTGTTCAGCTTCAATATTATGCGGAAGTTGCCGAAAAGAAGGAGAATCCTCTTTCTTTGAAGAGCTGACATTAACAACGTTAGTTTCTTCCATAATATTTTTCCACTAAAATTCTAAGTCTAGCTACTTTAGGTGATAAATTGAAAATCGTATAATTAAAAGAATAGAGCTACAAATCTTCATTTTAAGTTAAAATTATATAATTTTTTAAAACTCTCTTTCGTTCCTCATTTATCATTTGTGTATTATTTATATAACGTCTATCTATTTTATTTTATAATATGTGATTTTAAAGTGGAAGTTTTTCTACTCTAAATTTAAGTATTTTTAAGTTACTTAACCTTAAAATTCCAATATCTGTTTAAGTAGAATTATTTTTTTATAACTGAAATTATTTCAGATCATGTGAGGATATAATCAGCCTAACGCTCATATAAACTTTATCCTTAAGGGTAAAACTTTAAATTATTTTTGCTTTATATGCTGGAAAACAAAAGATATTTCCTCTTAGTGATATTATCATTCTCGGCATGTAATGCTTTTAAATAGTATATTTCTAATTCTTTCATAAAAATTAGGTTCTTTACGTACGATAGTCATAAAATACTCACTTTTAAAGTGTGAGTATTTTATGAGCGATATTTAAAATGGAATAAAAAATATAAAACAGAAAGAAAAAATAGCAATTAAGCTTCTTGATGAGAACTGTTTATATCGTTGTCATTAATTTCTTCTGCCAATAATTCTTCCTGACTTTCTTCTAATAATTCTTCTTGAATATTATATATTTCTTTAGCCGAAGTGAGAGTTTCACCTTCTGCTTGGCGTTGTGCTTCACTGGCAGAACGCGCAACGTTAATAATCACAGAAATTTGAACTTCTGGATGTAAACTAAGAGTGATAGTGTGAAGACCGATCATTTTTATTGGATGATTAAGTTCGATTTGATTTCTTCCAATAGAAAAGCCTTCATCTGTTATGATTTCAGCAATATCACGTGTTGACACAGAACCATAAAGTTGTCCCGTTTCACCAGCAGAACGAACAACAATGAATGATTGTTCATCAAGTTTTTCAGCAATTTTTTGCGCTTCGCTTTTGCGTTCAAGATTACGTGCTTCAAGTTGTGCACGTTGTACCTCAAAATGTTTTTTATTAGCTTCATTTGCGCGTAAAGCTTTACCTTGAGGCAAGAGAAAATTACGCGCATAACCATCTTTAACTGAGACAATATCACCCATCTGACCAAGACGAGGAATGCGCTCAAGTAAAATAATATCCATAGTTTTTCCTTTCGAACAAATAAATTTAGTGGAGTTTTTTGCGTGATTGAAAATTGTATTGAATAGCAGCCCAAATTCCCATCAAAAGCATCATGAAAACAATAGGTGGAGTAAAAACGACTGTTAAAATAGCAATATAAACAAGAGAAAGTATAATAATCCGACCGTTTACCCCTTTTGTAATATTGTGAAGATATGCTAGACCGCTAATTAATATGATGACAGTGTATGCAGTACTAAAGACAAGTGTACTCAAGTTGAGAGAAGCGCTCAACTCAACCATCGATGCTATGCAAACAATAATAAAAATAATAATTCCAGAAATTGGAAGGCGGAGAGTTTGGCTCCAATCATCACGGGGTCTTTTCAGCCATTTCATATGTTGTGCTGCTATCATGGAAAAGTAAAGGTTACCAATGAGAAAAACCAAACTATAAATAGTCAAAGAAAAAGCAGTAAAAGTTGCTGTATGCGTCATTAAAAGCTCATTAAAAGCGCGTATATCGGCTTCCTTTATTGACTGTGTTTGTTGCAGAGTTTGTGCTATGTTTTCGGTGATTTTTTTTGCAACGATGGGTGTGGAAGGACGTGTTTGAACATAGAGCCCAATGAAAGTTGCTATAAGAGCGATAAAATTAGTTAAATGAAAAATAACCGATGATAATGGATACCACATCAGTTCGTTTTCTTTTTGCGCTGGTCGTGCAAGCCCAAGAAGCCAAGAAGCATAGACAGCAGGAAGGAAAAATAAGAACATAAAGCCAAGAGCAATATAGGTATTAGTGGTTATGATAAGAACAACAGTGGCACTTATGAGGGCGATGAGACTGGCTAATGTTCCTTGACCGAACGCAACAATAAAAATTGGCAATGAAAGAAAGCAGCCAAGAAGAAGAGAAAAAAAGGGCGCGATATTTGCAACACTGATGATTGCCATTCCTATCACAACAGCAAATAATCCTGCCAAAATACCGGTTAATATCTCATAAGTACGATTTTTTTTCATTTATTGCTGTCCTGCTTTCTGCAGTTAGAGGCGTGTCAATACCCCAACTTTGACATTTAATAGCTTAACATAGGATACAACAAGCTATTTTTTAACCATATAAGAAAAGCAACTGGATAAACTCTCCAGTTGCATAGCGTATTGATCACTTACTTTATAACGTACGGAAGTAAGCCTAAAAAGCGAGCACGTTTGATAGCGTTAGCTAATTCACGCTGTCTTTTTTGACTAACAGCTGTAATCCGTGAAGGAACAATTTTTCCACGTTCAGAGATATAACGTTGTAACAATTTGATATCTTTATAATCAATTTTCGGTGCATTAACTCCTGAAAAAGGACATGTTTTGCGACGGCGATGAAAGGGGCGACGTGCAGAGTTTTGATTAGTATCAGTCATCATTCTACCCCTTCTATAGCATTTTCACGTTGACGACGCGGGGAACGAGAACGCTCCTCATCATGACCAATGTGGCTATTGCGATCAAGATGTGAGAGCATAGCAGATTTTTCTTTTTCATGTTTTTCTACACGAATGGTCATGTAACGCAAAACATCCTCATTGATGCGCATCTGACGCTCCATTTCAGCAATTGCTGTAGCTGGTGCATCAATATTGACCAATACATAATAAGCCTTACGGTTTTTTCGAATACGGTAAGCAAGAGGACGAAGTCCCCAATTTTCTACACGCCCAACTTTTCCACCCTGCGCTTCAATGACACCTTTGTAGAGACTCAAAAGTTCATCAACTTGTTGCGGTGCAATGTCTTGTCGAGCAAGGAACATATGTTCATAAAGAGCCATTGTTTTGCCTTTCTTCAATTAAATTCCACCGGTTTTAGCGCAAAGCCTCTGCGACTTGTCTTTTTTGGAAATCCAAAGAAGAAAGGACGCGTTTACAATTCGAGACATCTCAGAGCGGAGACACGGGAGGTCGGAAACATTGTATTTCCTACTGATTTCACAGCCCTCCGTTCAACCTCCAGCTAAAGTACCGGCAACGAACACTCCATATCTACAGGTTATCTTTAAAAATAGCAAGTTTACGCACATAAAAAAATTGATTTATTAAATCTTGATATATTTTCAATATATTTCCCTCTTCTACAAAGAGATAGTTCTGTAACACTATAAAAATAAGGAGAGAAAAATGGACTTTTTAAACCAGATTGATGTTTCACTCTTTGAAATGTTTGTCGGCAATCATCAATCTTGGTCGATTTTAGTTTTGTTTAGCATTTTTTGTGCAAAGTTTTTAATTTACATCATTCCTATTCATCTTTTTGCGTTGTGGTTTTGTGGTAGAGAAAGGGAACGATGTGTCGTGCTAAGCACTTGCATGAGCATTTGTACTTCTCTTTTCATAGGCTATCTCATTTCTCTTTTTTACTTTCATCCACGCCCATTCGTTGTAGGGCTGACAACACCCCTGATTCAACATCGTGCAACGGCTTCTTTTCCTAGTAATCATGCCTTGACCATTGCATCTTATACAGCTAACTTTTATTTTTACCGATACAAAGTTGCTTTTAGATTTGCTGTGGTGTTTTTATTCTTAATCTGTTGGGCGCGCATCTTTGTGGGTGTACATTACCCTTTTGATATTTTAGCAGGTATAGTTTTAGGAAGTCTTATAAGTTTGAGTGTTATTCAGTTTATAGCACCATATTTTCCTAAGTTTTTATATCAAATTCCACCCTTAAAATATAATTTTAAGTGTGGTATTCGTTTTAAATAAAGGGCTTTATCTTGATTTGTGCGGATGAATAAGGTCAAAAGAAAATAATTTAATTGTACAGTTTTAGGAGTTGATAAATGGGTGCAGCTTTTGTTTTTCCAGGGCAGGGGAGTCAACTTGTTGGTATGGGGAAAGCGCTTGCAGAGCAATTTGTTGCGGCGCGGATGGTTTTCGAGGAAGTTGATGATGCTTTGGGTGAGAAATTATCAAAGATCATTTTTGAAGGACCAGCAAATGTTTTAACGTTAACAGCAAATGCACAACCGGCATTAATGGCTGTATCTATGGCTGTCATTCGTGTGATGAAACAATTAGGGCTTCGTATAGAAGAAAAGGTAAGATTTGTTGCTGGCCATTCTTTAGGCGAATATTCGGCTCTTTGTGCTGCTGGTACATTTACTCTCACAGATACGGCAAGACTTTTGCGTATTCGTGGCAATGCTATGCAGGCTGCTGTTGCGGTTGGTGAAGGTTCTATGGCTGCATTGATTGGTTTGGAAGAGCACATTGTGGAAGAAATTTGCGAAACTGTTTCTGGAGAAGGACTATGTCAGATTGCTAATGATAATGGTGGTGGGCAAATTGTTATTTCCGGTAAAGCAAAAGCAGTTGAGGCAGCGGTAGAGATTGCATCAATAAAAGGTGCAAAACGTGCACTTCTTCTTCCTGTTTCTGCACCTTTTCATTCATCTTTAATGCAACCTGCTGCTGATGCCATGAAGAAAGCACTTTTGACTGTTAACAAAATGTCCCCTATTGTTCCTTTGATTGCCAATGTTTCTGTTGCACCTGAGAGCAATCCAGAGCGTATTACTACTCTTCTTGTCCAACAAGTGACTGGGAGGGTGCGATGGCGTGAAACAATAGAATGGATCGCTGCGAATGGGGTTGATACGCTTTTTGAAGTTGGTTCTGGAAAAGTATTAACAGGTTTAACGCGTCGTATTAACAAAGATATAAAGGGGGTAACAATTGGAACAGTTGATGAAATAGAATCAGCGCTAGGCATGCTTGGCGTTTAATCTATAAGGAGTTAAAAAATGTTTAGATTAACAGGGCGTAAAGCTCTTGTAACGGGGGCTTCGGGAGAAATTGGTGAGGCAATTGCACGCTGCTTTCATGCACAAGGAGCCATTGTTGGACTTCATGGAACACGTGAAGAAAAGCTCAGAGAAGTGGCGGCAGAATTAGGGCAGAATGTTTTTGTATTTCCCGCTAATCTTTCTGAACGCCAATCGATTAAACAATTGGCTGAAGTTGCAGAGAGAAAAATGGATGGCGTCGATATTTTGGTTAACAATGCGGGAATCACTAGAGATGGTCTTTTTGTGCGTATGCAAGATAAAGACTGGGATGATGTTTTAGAAGTTAACCTAACAGCTGCTTCTCTTTTGACGCGTGAATTAATACATTCTATGATGCGCCGCCGTTATGGAAGAATTATTAACATTACATCTGTTGTTGGTGTTGTGGGAAATCCTGGACAAACAAATTACTGTGCTGCAAAAGCAGGCTTGATAGGTTTTTCTAAAGCATTGGCACAAGAAATTGCTTCGCGAAATATCACTGTCAATTGTATTGCTCCAGGATTTATTAAATCTGCAATGACAGACAAGCTTAATGAAAAGCAAAAAGAAGCCATTATGGCTGCGATTCCAATGAAGCGTATGGGAAGTGGGCAAGAAATAGCCACTGCTGCTGTTTATTTAGCAAGCGATGAAGCAGCCTATACGACAGGTCAAACACTCCATATCAATGGTGGAATGGCAATGATATGAGTATTTATTTTATTCCACATTGATTTATGAATTGTATTATTTTAGATAGTAACGATTGAAATGGATAGATGCATCTATTTCTTTAATATGGTCGTTAATCAATTGATGTCGGAATGTCAGATTGGTTCATTTTGTAGGGGATATCCACAGGATGTTTTAAATCATTACTAAAATCTTTTAAAGTAATGCATCTATTGCTTGATTAGATGAACCGATATAGTTAACCAAATTATAGGAAATATAAATTCGAGGATTTCAACATGAGTGATACAGTAGAGCGCGTTAAGAAAATTATCGTGGAACATCTTGGGGTTAATGCTGATAAAGTTGTAGAAAATGCAAGCTTTATCGATGATCTAGGGGCTGATAGCCTTGATACGGTTGAACTCGTTATGGCTTTTGAAGAAGAGTTTGGGGTAGAAATTCCAGATGAAGCTGCTGAAACGATTTTCACCGTTGGTGATGCAGTCAAGTTCATTGATAAAGCTTCTGCGTGATTACTAAAGGGCAAAGGCATAAATTGCTTTTGCCTATATTCTTCGGAGTTCTTTTGAAAAGAGAGCTTTGAGAGGTGAAGTTTAGTTCAAGGTTAGAAGTTATGAGACGTGTTGTTGTTACTGGTTTAGGATTGGTATCTCCATTAGCTGGTAATATTGAATATAGTTGGAAACGACTTCTTGAAGGAAGAAGTGGTGTCCGACGTATCACTGAATTTGATGTATCAGATTTGCCATGCCAGATTGCTGCGCGTATCCCCTTAGGGGATGGAACAGAGGGGACCTATAATGCTGATTTGTATATGGAACCTAAGGAGCAACGTAAAGTTGATGCATTTATTGTTTATGCAATGGCTGCTGCTAACCAAGCGCTTGCAGATGCCGAATGGTTTCCTAAGAGTGATGAAGATCAGATTTGTACAGGTGTGTTAATTGGTTCGGGAATTGGGGGAGTTGAGGGCATTGTTGAAGCTGGTTATACGCTTCGTGATAAGGGCCCACGTCGTGTTTCTCCCTTTTTTATTCCAGGTCGTTTGATTAATCTTGCTTCTGGTTATGTGTCTATTCAATATGGTTTACGGGGGCCTAATCATTCTGTTGTAACGGCTTGTTCGACAGGGGCGCATGCGATTGGTGATGCGGCACGTTTGATTATGTTTGGTGATGCAGATGTCATGGTGGCAGGGGGGACTGAATCTCCGATAAATCGGATATCTCTTGCAGGTTTTGCAGCTTGTAGAGCTCTTTCTACTTGTCGCAATGATGATCCTGAACGGGCGTCACGTCCTTATGATACTGATCGTGATGGTTTTGTGATGGGGGAAGGAGCAGCTGTTGTTGTTTTAGAAGAGCTGGAACATGCCAAAAAACGAGGGGCGCGTATTTATGCTGAGATTATTGGCTATGGTTTATCTGGTGACGCTTACCACATTACAGCACCTTCAGAAAGTGGTGAAGGGGCTCAGCGTAGTATGATAGCTGCTCTTAAGCGTGCACAAGTGAATGTGAGTGAACTTGATTATATTAATGCTCATGGTACATCTACGATGGCTGATTCCATAGAGCTAGCGGCTGTTGAGCGTGTTTTAGGGAGTTATGCACCACAAGTTTCTATGTCATCAACGAAATCATCTATCGGGCATTTACTTGGTGCAGCCGGTGCTGCTGAGGCTATTTTTTCTATTTTAGCTATACGGGATAATATAGCCCCAGCGACACTGAATCTTGACAATCCATCGATTGAAACAAAAATCGACCTTGTACCACACAAACCGCGTGAACGAAAGATTGATACGATTCTTTCTAATTCTTTTGGATTTGGTGGGACAAATGCATCGTTGGTGATACAACGTTTTAGAGGATAATAAGTATTTTTATTTAATTTCTTCTTTTGAGTTTTCTACTTTATTATAAGGTGAATGAGAAATTATAATATTATCCTTAATCGCTATGAGGGGTTATGTCCGATGTGAAAAATGGAAAACCATTAAAGGACGTAAGTGATTCCTCTTCGAATCATTTAGCAGATAGTTATGACATGTTAATACATAAAAAACGAAAGAAATCATCTATCGTCCGTAATCCATTGGTTGTTCTCGGTAATTTTTTTCTTATGCTGATTGTGATTATTCTTTTTGGCATAAGTATTCCTCTTTATATTGGAAAAAGTATTTTTGAAGAAAAGGGAAAAATTGAGGAAGAACAAATTGTTCTTATCCATCCTGGTACCGGAATTCGTGAAATTGCTTCATTGCTAGAAAAACGTGGTTTCATTCGATCATCAGATATCTTTGTTTATGGGGTTGGTTATCACCAAAAAACAACGCATCTGAAGGCTGGTGAATATTTAATTCCAGCTCATGCTTCGATGCAGGATATTATGGATATTCTTGTGAAAGGAAAATCTATAGAGTATACATTTACAGTACCTGAAGGTTTAACGGTTCAGCAAGTTTTCGATCGATTAGCTGCGAATGAAATTTTGATTGGAGACCTTCCAAAAATTTTGCCTCCAGAAGGCTGTTTAATGACGGATACTGTTCGTTTTATTCGGGGGACAACGCGTAAAGAGATTGTAAACAGATTGCGTGAAGGACAGACAAAATTAATTCATGCTATATGGGCTACGCGTTCACCTGATTTACCTATTAAATCAATTGATGAATTTGTTATATTAGCCTCAATTGTTGAGAAAGAAACGGGAATTGCAGCAGAAAGACCAATGGTTGCTGCGGTATTTTATAACCGCCTTACAAAGCATATGCGTCTTCAATCGGATCCAACAGTAATTTATGGTCTCTTCGGAGGAAAAGGAAAACCATCCGGTCGTGCGATTTATCGTTCAGATCTTGAGAAGGAAACACCATATAATACTTATAAAATTAATGGTTTGCCTCCAACGGCTATTGCAAATCCAGGTCGAGATTCTTTGAAAGCGGTAGCACATCCACCAAGCAGTGATGCACTTTATTTTGTTGCTGATGGTTCAGGAGGGCATGTCTTTTCTCGAACTTTAGAAGAACATAATATGAATGTTCGCAAGTGGCGAGAATTAAAGGCAAGACATTAAATTTATAATAATAACGTATCTGTTTGCATCGTAAAATGAAAATCCAAAGTATAGTAAAATTTTTTTATAAGAATTATAAAAATCATTTTCTTGTATGCTACAAGAGAGCTTAGCGTATGGATAAAAATATTTAAGAAAGAAATAAATATACTGCTAATAAATTATTTTAATGGAAGAACAGGATAACATTGAGATCTAGCTGCTAAAGCAAATACCATTGGTTGGGAGAAATATTGAGGTAATGTATTATTTAAATTTTGAAGAAAAATTTATAAACAAAGTAGAGTGGTGTGATGACAGCCTTTGAAAGTAAATTCAATGCCATAAAAACAAATCAACGCCGCGGTTTTTTATTTATTCTCTCTTCACCTTCAGGCGCTGGTAAATCAACAATTTCTCGATTACTTCTAAAAGAGGGACAATTAGAGCTTTCCGTAAGTATGACCACAAGGAAAAGGCGTCCTAGTGAAGTAGATGGGCTGCATTATTACTTTATTTCAAAGGAAGAGTTTGAATATAAGCGTGATAGGGATGAATTTATTGAGTGGGCAGAAGTTCACGGGAATTATTATGGCACTTTACGTGAAACTGTTGAAAAAGCATTGAATACCGGCCGTGATATGCTATTTGATATTGATTATCAGGGTACTAAGCAGCTGCAAAAAAAAATGCTAGGAGATACTGTATCTGTTTTTATTCTTCCACCATCAATGAAAGAGCTTGTTTCGCGTTTACATCGTCGAGCCGAAGATAGTCAAGATATCATCAATTTACGATTGGAAAATGCACGAACGGAATTGAAGCATTGGCATTCTTATGATTATGTTGTGATTAACGAAGATTTAGATCAATCTTTATCTTTTATTAAGTCGATTTATTTAGCTGAAACCAAAAAACGCGAGCGCTGTTCTTATCTTGCCTCTTTTGTTGATGGGCTTATTGCTGAAAAGATCGATAAATGCCTTTATTAAAAAAGAATGCAAAACAAAAAGTGCATTTTTTAGAGCACTAGATGCGCTAAAGTTACAAATTCAGAAACCGAGAGTGTTTCAGCACGGCGTCTTCCATCAATTCCAGCTTTTTCTAACAGCTCTTCACCTCCAAGTGTTTTGAGATTTTGACGAAGCATTTTTCGTCTTTGTCCAAAAGCAGTTTTTGTAATGAGGCTTAGTTTTTGTGCAGAGCAGGCAAGAGGGCGGGGGCGCGGAATAATATGAACAACGGAAGAGGTTACTTTAGGCGCTGGTATAAAGGCTTGAGGTGGAACATCAAAAGCAATTTTAGCAACGGTACGCCAGCCAGCTAAAACACTAAGGCGTCCATAGTGAGCAGAGTGAGGTTGAGCCGTAATCCGTTTGGCAACTTCACGTTGGAACATCAATGTCATTGACTCATAAAAAGGAGGCCATGGTTCAGACAAAAGCCAATTTAATAAGAGTTGTGTTCCAATATTATAGGGAAGGTTTGCAATAATGCGTGGTTTTTCTAGGCTTGTTTCAAAGAGTTTTGAGAAATCTTGCTTCAGAGCATCATTACAAATAAGTTTTAATTTTTGAGGATAGTGTTTTTCTATTTCTAAGAGAGCCGGTATACAACGCTCATCGCGTTCTATTGCTATTACAATGGCGCCCTTTGCCAGCAAGGCACGTGTGAGACCTCCAGGACCAGGCCCAACTTCAATAACAGGTTTTCCTTCTATATTTCCTGCTTGATGAGCAATTTTAGAGGTTAAATTAAGATCAAAAAGAAAATTTTGCCCCAAAGATTTATGTGCTTGTAATCCATATATATCAATAACCTCACGCAGAGGAGGAAGATTATCTATTGGCATGGGTTCAAACTATTTTTTGCAAGTTGATTTGCAAGTTTAAGAGCAGCAATAAAGCTTTCGGGAGAGGCTATCCCTTTATCAGCAATGTCAAAAGCAGTCCCGTGATCTGGAGACGTACGAATAAAAGGTAAACCTAATGTAACATTAACGGTGGTATCAAAGTCTAATGTTTTAACAGGGATAAGGGCTTGATCATGATACATACAAATGGCAACGTCATATGCCTTTCTTGCGCATTCATGGAACATTGTGTCGGCAGGCAGCGGGCCTGCAATATTGAGTCCTTTCTTTTTAAGATATTCAATAGCAGGAGTGATAACTTCAATATCTTCTTTTCCCATTGCACCTCCTTCTCCAGCATGAGGATTAAGACCAGCAACAGCTAGTCGGGGTGATGTTATTTTAAACCGTGTTTTTAAGTCACATTCAGTAATAAGTACCGTTTGAATAATTAAATCACGGGTAAGCTGTGAAGGAACATCTTTGAATGGAATATGAACAGTAATTGGTACCGTTTTTAATCGAGGTCCTGCTAACATCATAACGGGATGATAACATTTATGAAAAGCTTTATATGCCAAATCGGCTAAAAATTCTGTATGACCTGGAAATTGAAAACCAGCATCATAAAGATTTTTTTTTGCAATAGGACAAGTGATTAGTGCACATGCATGGCCACTTTGAATCAATTGAACACTGCGTTTAATCGCTTCAATGATTCCAGCAGCATTATTCGATGAAGGTATACCTAATTGATCACTTTGTTTGTTTTTTAACGGTATGATAGGAAGAGCATTTTGAAAATTTTTTGTAGGATTATTGATTAAAACAGATTGCACCTCAACATCAATCTGTAAAAAACGAGCGCGCGAACGAATAACATCTGGATCAGCAAGAAGTACAAAAGGTGGAATTTTATGCGTAACACGCAAATTCCACGCTTTTAGTACTATTTCAGGACCAATTCCGGCAGGATCACCACCGCTAACAACAAGAATAGCCATTATGAATTTTGAATACGCGCCACTCGGCGCAGTTCTTCTAAATATTTGTCGCTTAATTCTTCAAGTTTTTGCGGGCTTCTTTTTTTACTATCTTGAAGAGAAAAGATCAGCCGAGCGACATAATCATCAGAAACTCTCTTTATTTTGCAGACAGCAATTGCTTCGATTCCATCAGATGTTTCTTGTAATTTTGTCATTTTTCCAGCAGGTGTTGCAAGAATAGCTTGTTCCCATGCACTGGGGAGTTGGGGCTCCAGAAACTTTCCTAAGTGACGGATAGTAACGTCTAAAATACCTTTTGCTTGATTGTGAGCATTTGCACATCCACGGAAATGTGCGCGAAAATTACTTGCTTCTCTTTGACGTCTCTCAAAGATTTCTGAACGACGATGTGCTGGAATGACAAAAACAATTCTCTGTAATGTATATTCGTTGGTTGAAGGTTTTACACCACCATTTTTTAATATTCTGCGTACAGCTTCTTGTTCGCTAATCATACCTGTTTCAGATTGATAGCGTGCGCTAACAAGACGTCCCCATCCTATTTGTCCACGGATGTAATCTTTAAAGTGTTGCACAGTGATATCAGTTTGGATCAGAATCTGGTTGAGCTGATCAATCGTCATATTATTTTGTGTTGCAAAATTCTCAAAAGCTTTATCAACTTCATCATTGCTTACTTCAATATTAAGACGTTTTATTTCAATATTTTTTAGCTTTTCGTCAACAAGCTCTTTTTTAGCCTGTGCCACCAAATTGCCTTGCTTTTGTTGTAATCTGAGAAAAGCAAGGCGCCTTTGTATATCATAATTTGTGATGGGGTTGCCATTAACTGTAACAACAATAGAAGTCTGCGCAAAGACTGTCGGAATCAAAAATCCATTTATTAACAGGCTACTTACGCTCAAAGACGCAATATAAAATAAAGCAAGAAAACGCTTTTTCAATTTATTCATATAAATAGGCTTTCGCATTGTTTATTAATTCTCATCAACAACTTAAAATACACGCTTTCTTTCATAAAAACAATGATAAGTTAAATGACTGATACATTCCTTTTATAAATTAATCTATCTTTTTTCCGATATCTGCAATCGTACGCAATGAAAGAGAGAAATTAAAGTTTTGCAAGGGTGCTTTCCTGCCTGGATTCGTTACCTGTTGATAACCGAATGTTAACCCGAAACATTCATCCATATAACTCAAGCTAATTCCTCGCTTTATAAATGTACCAGATACTAAATCATAACCGGCGTTGCTATTAATGGACCAATAATCTGCCAATTTAAGTCCTGTTTGAAAAGAAATTTCTTGGCGCTCTTGAGAATATTCATAATCTGGTTGCTTTGCGATATAGGCATATTGTAGAGCCGCCCAAAAATTTTGCCATTTTTGTGATGCTTCGATTTCACTACGGCGGATTTTTCCTGTTTTTTTGTCAAAGCGTCCACGCGTTTCTAAGGAAAAACCACTTTTATGGGTTGTACCAAACATTGCAACATAGTCTGAACGTTTTGCCTCTAAGCTAGAATGAGTACCGACATTGATAAAGTCCTTTTCTGCAAAAGAATTCTTTCCTGCTAGATGAAAGGATTGTCCAATGAGACCATAAAGAGACCAATTATCATTAAGGCTTCCAGAGTATCTTAGACCTATATTGGCTCTTGTGCCACCTTCTACACGATCATAACCAGAAAATTTATCCCGTTGAAAGAGAGTAGTTGCATCAAATACAAAGCTTTGAGCATCTTCATTAGGAATTTGTCCGATATATTGTTCATTATTGCGTATGAAAATTTGTGCGGTTGGTTCTATGATATGTGTAGAATGATCAGCTGTAATGAGAAAGGGATAGCGTAGTTCTAACCCTGCTGTTGCCATGCCACGAATTGCTGAACCACGAACTTCGGATAACACAGTGTTTTTTATAGAAGAATCATGATTTTCACGTACATTGGTTGTAATGATATCGGCTCGTAGAGAGAGGAGGGGGGTTAAGATGAGTCCATTGTGCGTGTTGAAGCGCTTTTTCCACTGAAGCTCGTTTGTTAACCGCAAACTATTTCCAGCTATACCAGAAAGTCTTACTATGTTGAGAGAATTTGCGTTCTTGTCGGGTGAACTGAAATCAGCATGACGACGATAAATTGATTGCATATTACTATGGAAGGTGAGCTCTCCATTATAAATGGGTTCATCTGGTGTGAAAGTATAATCGATGCGTGGTAGAACCCACGCTTGCCGAGAGTGACGTTCATAATGAGGATCATTCAATATCAAATCTTGAACTTTAAAATGATAAAAACGCATATCAAAATAATTTTTTCCTGCAAGACCATTCAGATAGATCTGAGAAAGTTGTGTAGGATTGTTATAGTTTTCAAGTTTATAGGCACGACTAAAATGCCGATCTGACTGTGCAAGAATATCCCATCCATAAGTCCAGTGTGAATTAATACGAAAGTCCCCTTTTGTTGCCAGCATATAACGATTTTTATACTGTGCATCAATTGTATCATTATCAAATTTATGCGGTTTTATTTGATATATATAAGCAAAGCGAATGTTATAACGGCCCGTTTTAAAACGTTGACGCCATTCCCCTTCGGTCAAAAGCCCTTGTTGGGTATAAACCGTAGAAGAAAGTGTGAAATCGTAATGAGGAGCGAGATTCCAGAAATAAGAATTCTTTATCCCCATGCCGAGATCATTGGTATAAAAAAAATGAGGAGTAAGCAGACCGCTAGCACGCCTGACAGTTGGATCATAGATCTCAAAATTTGGAAATTTTATAATCGGTACACCAAAAACTTCAAAACTGCTATTTTCAAACCGAATTTTTTTGACGCTATTATTCCATATGATCTTTCTTGCTTTAATTTTCCATAAGACGTCTCGATCTGGTTTATAAGAGCAAGGTTCACAGGCTGTATAGGTTGCATTTTCAAAGACTGTTATGTGATTGTGTTTGCGTGTAGCATTTTGGGCTGAAAAGTGAACATTGTTGGCTGTATCAATACGTAAGGCGTTTACAAAACCCTCGCCAAGATCTTTGGTCATATCAATTTGGTTGGAATAAATTTTATTACCATCCTTTTGAGTAATTTCAACGTTTCCTTGTGCTATAAGCCGTCCTGTTTTTTGATTGTAAATAATTTTTTGAGCGACAACTTTATTGCCATCATATTCGATTTGGACATTACCGTGTGCAGAAACAGTGTTTTCATCACGATTGTAGATGAGTTCATCCGCAGAGAGCAAAAGAGGAGGTTCCGGATTTTGAATGCGACTTTGAGAAGGAGATTGAAGGCTTTGAGCGTGCGCACAATAAGACAAAGCACCTCCTAAAATAACCCCCACAATACTTTTAAAAGCGAGAGCACTTAATTTTGTTAAAATAGTTTTTTTAAGTGTTAATGCCTTCACTTAGCCATCCTCTTTATGAAGCAAAAAAGAGATTCCTAAGAATAACGCAATAACAACGGGTGTCCAAGCTGCAATAATTGGTGGAATATATCCAGCATTACCAAAAGCTTGGACAAGTACGGAAATAACATAAAGCATAAACCCAGCTATCACGCCACCAAGAATCAACATTCTAGATTGCCCAAAACGTGTAAAATTTAAAGATACAGTTGCTGCAATGAGGGTCATTGCCACAAGCAATGCCGGTAATGCAATCAAAGATTGGAAATACATATCAAAATTATGAGCAGAATAGCCAAATGAACGTGCAATCATAATTTTTTGGGGCAATTGGTAAAATGGAATAGTTGCGGGATTCACTAAACGTTCCGTTAAAAATTCAGGTTTTAGATTGGTTTTTATTTGCAACATGGTAAATTTTTCAGGAGGATGCCCTATTTTATAGATTGTTCCATTTGTTAATAGCCAAAATCCATTAGTCAAAGTTGCTTTTGGGGCATTAATCCAATTTTTAACGGTTGCATTATCATTGTATTGTACAAAGGTTGCATCGAGAAGAGAAAGTCCTTGATCGGAGATAGATTTAGCACCAATGGTTGTTCTGCCTAAATTTGTATGTTGTGTTAACCAGTGGATACTTGTATTGTGAAGAGGTGTTAGTACATTGTGATTGCGCCATTCAGTCATCTTTTTTTCTGCTTGAGAAAATCCCCATGCAGCAAGTGGATTAATAAGAAGAATTGAAAATAATCCTAAAAGAAAAGCTCCAAAACAAGCTGGCATAAGAAATTGCCATGCAGAAACACCGATTGAACGAGTCACCACAAGTTCAAGTTTTTTGTTGAGCGAGATAAGCGTTGCCATTGCAGAAAAGAGTGCAATGAAAGGGATAAGTTGTTGCATGATAAAAGGGATGCGTAAAACAGAGAGGAAAAATGCATCTTTTGCTGTATAATGCGCAAGGGAAGATAGCCTACCGGAATTCTCTGTGAAATCGATTAAAAGAGCAAGAACAAAAATGCTTCCCCAGAAATAACAAGTTATTTTAAGATAACGTATAAAAAAATATTGTCCAAGTGTCCACCCAATCATGATATTTTATCCGAGGAATCTTGAGATTTTCGATGTTCAAATTTGTTCATTATTTTTTGAAAAGCGATTTGAAGTATCTCATTAACTTTTGTGGGAAGCCCAATTTTATGATTCGTTAAAAGCATAAAAAAGACAAATGCACTTGTTCCTATAGGTATAATATAAAGGAAAGGAACGTATGCAAGATCGCTTTTTGCTTTTTCTGCGAAAAAATATCCTATCCAATATACCAGAAAAGAGAGGGCAATTGCCGAGAGATTTGCGGAATGACGAGCTTGTCGATGGGAGCGTACATCCCCTGCCGCTGCTAATGCAATAAGTGAAAAAACAATAGGGTAGAGCCATTGTGTTAATCTGCGGTGAAATTCAGCTTTATATTGGAGTGGTTTTCGTTGATAGTAGGGATCTTTTGGGTCAGGGTTTTGTAAATAAGAAAGAGACCGATCTTTTGGATAAAGAGTAGGTGTTTTATCACTGGGGATAAACTCTCCTAGGCTAAAAGTATATGAGCTAAATTGCACGATTGAAACACTGTTATTTTGATGATTGACTCTTTCTATTTCACCGTTATTGAGAACCAGAAAACTGCCGTTTTTATTGCTCACAATGGATGCGTCTGTTGCATAATAAAAAAGATCAGTCTTAGGATCACGCTGGTCGGCAATGAAAAGGCGTTCAAGTGTTCCATTTGGATTTCGTTCGCCAATTTCTATGTAAAGGTTATTGGCGAGTTTTTGAAAGCTCCCTTCACTAATGAATAGATTGATAAGATCAAAACGAGCGCTTGCTAGCATTTGTCGCATATGAAGACGCGCTTGAGGAACAACAAAATTAGCTATAGAAAAGGAGATACAGGATGCAATAATAGCAAGAAGAAGGATAGGTTTCCAGACAGTACTTTTAGGAAAACCAGAGGCATTGATGACAGCAAATTCTGAGTCTTGATGCATTGCTGAGAGGATGGTTGTAATTGCGATCACTAATGCAAACGGAATGACCAGAAAAACAACAGAAGGAACCAATGAGAGTGAAAATTGTAAGACTGTGAGGAGTGTTTGTTTACTTGTTGTGAGAAAGTTTATCCGTGCAAGAATTTGTATAGTCCAACTAACGCTCACTGCTGCAATCATGACAGAACTAAACAAAACAAGGACACGTTTCAGGATGTAGAACTCAATAATACGCATAAATTGGGGAAAATCCTCAGTTTTTAATTCGATAGCAAATATTCTTACTGCTTTCGGTTAAAATGTAATAAAGTTTGAAAAAATATCCTTTAATGAATTGGATATTTTTACCAAATAAATAATATAAAATTGCCTATGAGGTCCTCTTTAAATTTTCCGTACATTATATTTTATTTTCAACTATAGTCTACAAAGAATCTGGAAAATAACTTAAAAAACTTTTTTATTAACGTTGAAAATAAAAATTATTGTCTTTTAAAGATACGTGCAAAGAGATAATGCATCTCAATCAAAAAAGAGGGTTTATATCTTGAACCGTTTCCTTTGTATTAGGGGTATAGAAGTTTTTTTAAAAAGATATTAGCTTTTTTATAAAGAATGATGAAGGCTTAAGAGATTGGATATTTTATTCTATCATTTGACGCAGTCAACGCTGAAGGATATTTTGCCGACGCTTGTGGAGCGTGCATTGGCTCGTTTTGGTAAAGTAACAATACAGTGTGTGAGTAAAGAACAACGCGATTCTATAGATATACATTTATGGGTTTATACTGATGAATCATTTATTGGACATGGAACGGAGTGTGATCAATATCCAAACTTTCAGCCTGTATTTCTTACAACAGGACAAGAAAATCCGAATGATTCAAAGATTCGTTTTCTCATAGAGGGAGCTGTTTGTTCGGATATTGATGCTTATCAACGACTTGTCGTGATATTTGATGGTAAAAGTGAAGAGCAGTTGAATCTCATTCGTGCACAGTGGAAAAAATATAAAATGGAAAATCATAATTTAACGTATTGGCAACAGACTGAAGATCATCGTTGGGAAAAACAAATTTAATGCGTTTCGTATCTGTTGTTCTGATTTTTATAGGAGTGGTAGGAATAGTAAATCCAGCACTTTTTATTGCGCAAGGATCAGGGGGAGGGCGTTGGGTTTTTATTGTGATTTTTCTTTTAGGCATGTTAAATATATGGACTATAATTAAAAAAACGAAACACCATAATGATGATTATTGATCGAATTTTGCTTGTTTTATGGGCTGTGATGTTGGCCTTCTTTTGCGTTTCATGGTTGGGGACGACGCATATCTTATCAGAAATGTTTGCTGTTTCTTATATAAGCAATATTGCAGATTTTTTATTTTTCTTTTTGAGTGCATTGTTTGCGGGAATATTGTGGTGGAAGATACCTCAACCCATGTCTTTAAAAATGAAACTGGCAGCATTTTCGCTGCCAGTCCTTATTTTATTCTTCGTTATTATATTTTAGTTGGATATTTCATCCTCTGTAAATCCGACGAAGCAAATCAGTGAAATAAAAGAAGCAAAAAGCAAATAGTAGCCGAGATAAGACGTATCGAAATGTTGTACCAGATATTCTGCAATATAAGGTGCAAGAGATGCTCCTACGATAGCAGATAAATTGAAAGTGATAGAAGAACCAGTATAACGAATTGCTGTTGGGTACGGTGAAGCCAAAACAGCACCAAGAGGACTGTATATCATTCCCATGAGAGACAAGCCAATGACAGACATTGCAAGGACTCCCATAACTCCAGAATTTAAGAAATAAGGAATTGCGAAAGAATACATACCGGTGATGATTGTAATCCAAATCATCAAAGTTCTACGTCTAATACGATCAGCGAGTTTCCCAGTGATGACAGTAAAAATTCCACAGAAAACAGCACCGACAATTTCGACTTGAAGAGCTTGATGAAATGGCAATTGCAAATGGTTTGTTGAATAGCTTAACAAATATGTCGTGACCAAGTAAAATAAAACAAAAGTTGCCATACCAGAAAATATTCCAAGAAATAGGATTCGTGGACATTTTAAAAAGACATCTATGATAGGCACTTTGACATGTTCTTTACTTTCAAGAGTTTTTTTGAATTGCACAGTTTCATTGATTGAAAGACGAACCCATAATCCTATAATCATAAAAACAACTGAAGCAATAAAAGGAATGCGCCATCCCCAAGCTAAAAGTTCAGCGCGATCAAGGAAATGCAGCAGACCCAAATAAACAGCAATAGATAAAAACAAACCGATTGAAACGCCCAATTGGGGGAACATCGCATACCAGCCGCGCTTTTCTGGAGGGGCATTTTCTGTTGCGAGCAAAACAGCGCCTCCCCATTCTCCTCCTAATCCCATTCCCTGTCCAATACGGCATAAGGTTAACAGGAAAGGGGCAAACCACCCAGCCATTTCATAAGTAGGAAGAAAACCAATAATGACTGTTGAAAGTCCCATGGTGAGAAGAGAAGCGATAAGTGTTGCTTTTCTTCCAATTTTATCTCCAAAATGTCCAAAAACAACTGATCCAAAAGGGCGAGCAAAAAAGGCTGCTCCAAAGATCAGGAAAGATTGTAAAATGGCAACCTGATCATTTTGTGTTGGAAAAAACACATGAGGAAATATGAGAGCTGCGGCAGTGCCAAAGACATAGAAATCAAAGAATTCAACTGTTGGGCCAATAAGGCTTGCAAACAAAATGCGACGAGGGGAATTTCTGTTGTTTTTATCTTGCATTTCTAAGTTTGTAGACATGAATAGAATGTCCCTTTCAGTGTATGACAAATCAAATGACGAATTAACTAACTATAGTTATAAAAATTTCAAATCAGTGTCGAGTCAATATTATGACGTTTCCTCTATATTAGGACAATGAGTATAGACTGATGAGCATGAATTAAGTGTTCTATAGATTATACAAATTGAATAGAATAAAGGCACTGCTTTAAATGCTGTAGAAGATGGAAATACGTAGCCATAAACGCTGTTCTCATTCACATTGCTGTTTCCTTTAAAGTTCAATGCTGTTTTTATCTCTTGAGGGATCAGCCTTATTTGTAGATCAGTGTTTATTGCCTCAAAAATATTTTCATGAATGTAATTATAACACTTTTTAGGTGTATATAAAAAATAATTAAATCTTTTAGTTGTGCATATATTTTAAAACACATGGTGTATATTTGATCTGTCAAAGCTTAATTTATCGAATGCTTCGTTATCTTAAAAGACATGAGGGTGAGCAACATTGTGTTGTTTTGGTCTGTGCACTTTTTTCTAAATGGGAGAATTTAAATTTAAAATTATGGAGTGTGAATAATGCAACGCAAATTGAAATTAAGTTTTTGTGCACTAATGACCAGTGGTTTTTTTGTCAAGATTGCGAGTGCAGATGGAGTAGCGACACCAAAAGAAAAGCTATTAACACCAGTAGATATCAGTGAACATCTAGAAGAGACAAGAACATCGTTATCAAAAGTGAGGGGATTAAAAGAAAAAAAGGGGGAATCAAAAAGGATAGAGAATAAACAGACAGTAGAAGGAAGTAAGTCTTCAGAAGAGGAAAGGAAGGGATTAGAAAACCTATTCTTTGAAGTTCTCACAAATTCAGTAATAAGCGATGAGGCTATTGTCTATATTACTAACCGTGACTCTGAAGGTTTTGAAATAAATAGCTTTAACTATGAAGAAGCAGGCTATTCCATCAATAATACGGTTCAAGAAGGTGGAAAACTCTACATTGATGCAGCAAGTGTTAGCAGGGATACGACAATTGAGAGTGGTGGTATTGAATTCGTTCAAAATCTGAGCAGTTCGGAATATGCCGCTGTTAAAAAAGAGGGGAAACAAATTGTTGAGAGTGGTGCAAATGCAGAAGGGGCTCAAATCTATGGTGGTGAGCAGATTATTTTTGGTAAGGGTTTTCTTGGGGATGGTTTGTCGCGGAAAGATAAGGAAAGTAGTGCTTATGGCACTGAAATTCATGCTGCAGATGGAGTGCCAGGAATACAAAATGTCTATAGTGGGGGGCTGGCTGTTGACACAAAGATTATGAAAGGCGGTATTCAAAATATTGATGGTAAAGAGAATTTTCATAACGGTTTCTCAGAAGATGCTGATACAGTCGATACAGAAGATGAAGATTTTACAATTAATGAGGGGGCTTTTGCACTGAGTACCGAACTTTTTAAAAATGGTATGCAGAATATCTTTGCAGGAGGGAATGCGAGTGAAGTCACTTTATACGATAGAGCTATTCAGAATATATATGATTCTGGATACGTGGATAATCTGACCATTAATCATCAAGCAAGGTCATGGGCTTTTGTGGGGGCAATATTAGATAAGGATACAAATATTCATGATTTTGGTAGTCTCTATCTTTATGCTGGAAATGGTGAAGCTGTTACGGAAGTAGAAAATCTTAATTTAAATGGAGAAGATAGCAAACTATACATTATTGCTCCTGAAGATAATGACAAAAAACCTCACGTTAATATCCAGAATTTAAAAGGAAATGGGAGAGTTATTTTTACGTCTTTAGGGACTAATAAGCAATACTCAGAGCTTAATATTGATGAGCTTTCAGGTTCTTTACATTTCGATTTTAATGTCAATTTTGCCAAGCAGCTTAGTGATTATCTTGTCATTAAAAAAAGGAGCTCTGGTTCTCACACAATAAGTGTGGCTGATTCTGGGCGTGAAATTACAAATTCTTCTTATAAAAAGCTTAAATTAATTACTGATCGTAGTGGAAATGCTCATTTTACTCTGACAAACACTTTTGGTGAAAAAATCGGAACTGTTGATGCCGGAACCTATCGGTACAGTTTGAAACATAGAAACAATAAGGGTACTGGTAAAATTTGGTACTTAGATGCAAACCACACCATTGATGAGACAACTTCTCAAGTTTTTGATAGTGTATTGAAACCATATACTGGTTCATCAAGTGATTTACTCACAGAACTCACAATTGATCAAGGAACAACTGTTTCTATTGCGGATCCTAGCTTTGACACGAGCAGCAAGGAAGTTGATAGCAATGGAGAAACTTCAATTAGTAATACAGTTAAAGATGGTGGAAAGCTTTCCGTTTATAGCGGTGGTTTTAGCTTGTATACGACAATTCAAAGAGGCGGTACTGAGCTTGTTAGAACACAGGGTCTTTCACAGGATAGTACAGTTAAGAAAGGGGGAAAACAAAAGGTTGAAGATGGGGGGAAAGTTGAAGGGGCTAAAATTTACGGTGGTGAGCAGTTTGTTTCAGGAAAGTCTGATATCAAAGGGGAGATGGTAAGGAGTAGCGCCCATGACACTATCGTTTCTGGTGAGAATGGAGTGCGAGGATATCAGAATGTGTATGATGATGGAGAGGTTTTTAGCTCAAAGATCATGGAAGGAGGGGTACAAAATCTTTATGTGGAAGAAGATCTAGACGCGTATAGCAGTTTTGCATTTGATACGAAGGTCTTTTCTGGTGGAGAGCAACATGTTTTAGCGGGGGGAATCGCGATTGGCGTTCTTTTAGAAGGGACTGCTTTTCAGGCAATAGATTTAGGAGGTTATGTAAAAGATTTAACCGTTAAGGATCAAGCACAATCGTGGTTACATGGTGGCGCAACATTGGAAGGAAAGACAACGGTTAATGATTCTGGACGGATTTATCTTTATGCTGGTGCAGAGCAATCTCGTACTGAAGTAGAAAAAATTGTCTTAAATGGCAGAGATACAAAATTATACGCGATTGCCTCTAGTATAGATGGTGAAAGCTCTTTGATTGAGGATCTAAGTGGGAATGGACGCGTTGTTTTTACTTCTACCGTGTTTAATCCACATTATTCTAAACTTGAGGTTGGTAATCTTTCAGGTAATTTACATTTTAGGTTTAATACTAATTTTGTAGAACAGCGCGGTGATTATCTTCTGATAAAAAAAGGAGCAGGTAATCACACCATAAGCGTTATCGATTCTGGTGTTGAAATTACCAATTCTCTTCTACAAAATCAGAACTTAATTTTGGAGCTTGATTTAATTCATGATCAAAGCGGAAATGCGCATTTTACTCTGATAGATTTTTGGGGTGAAGAGATAGCTACTGTTGATAATGGAGTCTACATGTACGCTCTCAAGAAAAAAGATCATAACGGTGGAAAGATTTGGTCTTTATCGACACCATCTATGCCAGAAAAAAATTTTTCTCCTATCTTTCCTCCATCTCATATGGAGTTGCCTATAGCTGAATCTTTTGAGCAAGAAAAGTATGGTTCTCCTTTGGAAGATTCTATAGCCAATTCTTATAAAGGTGATTTCAGTTTTTATGCAGAGGATTTCATTACTGGTACACGTGAAAAAATTTTGCAAAGCTCCGTGCTCGGTGACAATAGCATAGTTTATATTGCTGGTGATGGAGAAACGGATGATTTTAAATTATCCATTAATAATACGGTTCCAGAAACTGCAACACTCTATGTTGAGACTGGTGGTTTCAGTAAGAATACGACCATTGAAAATGGTGGTGTTGAGATTGTAGGGGAACAAGGGATTTCAGAATTTACGATTATTTACGAGGGTGGAAAACAAAGAGTGGAGGGAGGAGGAACCGCATTGAAAGCTGAAATTTATGGTGGGGAGCAGCTTGTTTTCGGAGATGGTTATGTAAATGGTGGAATTGTGGGGAGCAGCGCTTATAACACGACACTTTATGGTCAAGGTGATACGCCAGGACAGCAGAATGTATATGATGATGGGATGGCTGTGGGAACAAAAGTGATGAGTGGAGGAATACAAACTCTTGCTAAGTGGTTCGCAGATGATGATGATTTTATACAAAAGAGTGGTGGTTTAGCTGTGAATACTGAGGTTTTCGCGGGTGGTGTACAGCGGGTATTAGCAGGGGGAGAGGTGAACATTGTGACTTTACACCGCCATGCTGCTCAAGAAGTTCATGCTGGTAGCATTGTAAAAAATCTAACAATTAAAGAAGGAGCCAATTCATGGATTTTTGCTGGTGCGGTGTTGGAAGGAAAAATAAAGATTCATGATTTGGGACAAGTCCATCTTTATGCTGGAAATAATAGCTTTTATACTGAATACAAAAATTATCACACAACAGTAGACGATATTAATTTAGAGGGAGAAAACGCTAAATTATACTCTATTTCTAATGGATATGGAAACACAGAAACTTATATTAAGAAGCTGAGCGGTGTGGGAAATATTATTTTTACTTCTACAGAATCCGATTTACATTACTCTAAGCTTTATATTGATAATCTTTTGGGGAGTCTACATTTCGATTTTAATGTCAGCCTTGCAGAAGGAGAAGGTGATTATCTCTTTATCAAAAATGGCCGTGGTTCTCACACAATAAGTATTTTAGATTCCGGTATTGAAATTGTTGATCCTTCTTCAACAGAACTTGATTTAATTGTTGATCAAAGTGGAGGTGCACATTTTACCCTGAGAAGCTTTTCTGGTGCAAATGTTAAAACTATTGATGGCGGAACCTATACGTATGGTTTAAAACAGAGAATTGATGAGGATGGGGGCGAAAAAGTTTGGTATTTATCTGCAGTATTTATTGATAATGTTTCATTTCTCAACAGTTTACCACGTAGTAGAAGCAGATCTGTGCGGCATTTAAATCAAAATCAATCGGTTTCTTCTCTTTCAACGATTGCAGCACCACAAGCGCATGTTATTAAATTGCCACGTCGAAGAGAGAACTGCCAAAACTTAAGGCAAAAATCTCAGGCTTCTGTATCTCCAACTGTTTTCTCTTTTGGAAGTCACGTTATTGAAGTTTTAGGTTCAGGAAGTTCTCATCCTCTTTCTGATGAAAAACAACAAACTGCTGTTTCAGAATCTTCTCACTCTTTAGCCGATCAAATGATTGTGCGTCCAGTTCATAAAGAACAACCTTCTTCACAATTAAGCGAGACGTTTTCAGTTTCTCACTTTTTGACCACTCCCTCTACAGATGCGGTATTGTCTATGTCTGTGGCTCCAGTGATGGTTTTTCACAATGAAATGCAAACCGTACGTGCGGGAAGAGGAGTTCTAGATAAAAGTAAAAAGAATGCAGCTTTATGGACTTATGCGATTAAATCTAAAGAGAGCATTGTGACAGAGCATATAGATTTTAAACTGGATCAGACCGGTATCGTTTTGGGGATCAATGGTTTAAGCGAGTGGGAAAATGGAGAGTTTTATATAGGTGGTTTTGGCAGTTATGATCGTGCCCGTGTTGCGCATGCACGGGGGGGTAACAGTGGAATCAATACTTATGGTATTGGCGCTTATGTCACTTATTTTGATCATAGTGGATGGTATCTCGATGGTATTTTAAAATACAATCATTATCAAAATACTCTAAAAGCCGTTTCAACGAATGGTTTAGAGATTGAAGGAACATATACTCAAAGGGCATTGGGAACTTCCTTTGAAGCTGGTTATCGACTTAAGACGTCAAAGAACAGTTGGTTGCAGCCTTATGGACAATTTACATGGTTGCGTGTTGAGGGTAAAGAAATCAAGTTATCGAATGGCATGACAGGTGACATGCGTCCATTTACTTCATTACGCAGTGAGGTTGGCTTATCTTTAGGATATGAATTTGGTTCTCACATGGATTCCTCATCGCTTGCGTATATTACAGCAGCATGGTTGCGTGAGAATAAAGATGACAATCAAACGTTAATTAATCAACGTCATCCATTTACCACGGACTTATCGGGCAATGCAGGTAAGTTAGGATTAGGTTTAAGCAGTTTTGTGAGTGAGAAGTTAAAGTTATATGGTGAGGCCCATTATGTTAAAGGACATAAAACAAAACAGTCCTTTCAGGGTATTTTAGGTGTACGCTATAGTTTCTAACGATATGGTTATTTTTTAGTTATCTTTAAATGTATGATTAGTTTTTTTAAGTTTTTAATGCAGCATCAGAGAACAATTTTTCAGAGCACGCAGCTTCGTTGTTCATGATAAACTGTATACCTTTATATACTTGATTATGCATTACTTTTTTTTGATAAGAAAATTCTGAGGAAATGCTAAAGAAGCACTATAAAAACGCCCTTATATTCTTGATCAAAAAAGTATTAAAAAAACTGTAAAGAACGGTTTTTTATGAAATAAGGAGGATTTTTAAGAAGGATTGTTGCAATCTAAGGTTGAAAATATGTTTTGTAGAGCTAATTACGTTCAGTGTCTATGCAGGCGTGAAGGGGGGAGGATATGGCTCTACAATATAAATGGAAACGACATTGTTGGATACTCATGTTGAGCAGCTGTTTTGTGCAAGCTGCTGCTGCAAATGAGGGAAGAGCAGCACTTTTTTGTCAATCTTCAAGTTATGAAAATGATAAGGTATTTCACGATCAATACAATGAGGATATGAAAACAGGCAGATGCATACTTGGAGCCTCTCATGGTGTCATGATAAGAACGCGCAATGAATTAGACTTTTTGAAAAAGCCTAGCGATTTTATCATGGATAAGGGTGCTAGAGTGTTTGCGAGTCAACAGGAGTTTGACAGCAGTCATCGTGACAATGCTGGATATAATGCACAAGAACAAAATACTGCGTTTCTTAAAAAGCCTGAACTTATTTCCATTAAAGATGGGGCAATATTAGAAAATTATATCCTTGATAATGAAGGTAAAGCATACATTTCAAATGATGGTGAGATTGATAGTCCAGGGCGATCCATTAATAACACTGTAAGGAATGGTGCAGAGCTTTATGTGTATGCAGGAGGACTCAGTGAGAATAGTAAAATTGAACATGGTGGAATTGAAAATGTTCAGGCTTTAAAAGGAAAACAAGGTTTTTCGAAAAATGCTGTTGTTAAAGAAGGCGGGCACCAAAGTGTTGGAAATGGAGGGAAAGTAGAGGGGACTAAAATTTATGGCGGTGAGCAGCTTATTTTCGGCGAGGGGGATATTGGAGGAGAGATTAAAGGCAGTAGTGCTTCTCACACTATCATTTATGGTCAAGATGAAACACTAGGCCAACAAAAAGTATATGATGGCGGAAAAGTTTGGAATACAAAAGTTATGCGAGGGGGTGTCCAAGAGGTTGGACAAAAGTCTCAAAGTGCAAAAAATGGTGGTTTTGCATTTGACACAGAAGTTTTTGGTGGTGGTAAACAACGTATCTTAAAAGGTGGTCAGTCCATTGGAGTCACTTTAAATGAGAATGCTATTCAGGAAATAGATACTGACGGATCTGTAAAAAATCTAACAATGAATGATCAAACAAAATCATGGGTGCATGCTGGAGCAACATTAGAAGGCAAGACACAGGTAAACCATTCTGGGCAGATCCATCTTTATGCTGGGAATGATCAACAACGCACCACAGTAGAAGATATTATTTTAAATGGAAAAGATACAAAACTATACTCTATTACTGATGAGTTTGATGGAAAAAGTTCTTTGATACAAAAATTAAGTGGTGAAGGGAGTATTATTTTTTCGTTTACAGGTTCTGATCCATATTATTCTCAGCTTCATGTGAATAATCTTTCAGGAAATTTACATTTCGCGTTCAATACTACGATTGCCCATAACCGTGGTGATTATCTCTTGGTTGAGAAAGGCGCTGGGAAACATACAATAAGTGTTGCTGATTCTGGCGTTGAAATCACGGATCCTTTTTCAAATAAGCGTGATTTAATTACGGATCAAAGTGGTGGAGCGCATTTTACGCTGACAGATCTTAAGGGTGAAAAAATTAACGCCATTGATGGTGGAACTTATATGTATGATTTGAAAGAAAGAAAGGATGAAAATGGAAAAGTTTGGTTTTTATCGGCAGACCGCCTCAGTGGACCAGAACCTTCTATGCCAGATCCGACAAATCCTTTTTTTCCTGGAGAAACATTAACAACCCCCTCTACAGATGCAGTGTTAACGTTGTCCGTAGTTCCTGGGCTTATTTTTAATAATGAGTTGCAAATTATACGGAATGGTAGAAAAATTTGGGACAGAAATAAGAAAGATATCGAACTATGGACTTATGGGATTAAGAGCAGAGAACGTGTTGCGACAGGCCATACACACTTTAAACTTGGGCAGACAGGTTTAGTCTTTGGTGCTGATCAGTTGAGTGAATTAGGGCATGGAGAGTTGTATGTTGGTGGTTTTGGGAGTTATGATCAAGCACGTATTTCTCATGCACGAGGTGGTGACAGCAATTTGAGCTCTTATAGTATTGGAACTTACGCAACTTATTTTGATCATCGTGGATGGTATATGGATGGTGTTTTGAAATATAATTATTACCGAGATAATTTGAAAGCCATATCAACGAATGGTTTAGCCATTCAAAGTCATTACAATCAGTGGGCAATAGGTGGATCATTTGAGATCGGTTGTTATTTTGAACCGGCACAGAATACTTGGATGCAGCCTTATATCAAACTAACAGGTTTGCAGGTTGAAGGTAAAAGAATAAAACTTTCGAATGGAATGATAGGTGATCTAAGCCCATTAACTTCATTCCGCAGTGAAGTTGGATTGACTGCAGGACATGAATTTTTTGTGAATTCAGAAACGTCATTAACAGCTTACATTATGGCAGCTTGGTTGCGTGAGAATATAAATAATAATTATACGACAATTAATAACCAGTATAAATTTATTACAGATTTATCAGGCAGTGCGGGTAAATTGGGAATAGGTTTAAACGGTTCGGTCAATGATAAACTAACACTTTATGCGGAAGCACATTATCTAAAAGGACATAAGATTAAGAATGCTCTTCAAGGTATTTTAGGATTACGCTATAGTTTCTAAATATGTGTGCATGGCTGATTAACTTTACAAATGTAATTGTTTTGCAAACTTAAACAGATAACGTTCGGCTATGTCTTCTCGAGAGTGTAGGGACTTTCTCAAATAGTAGGAATGTCTTTATACTCTCTCTTTTAAAGGCAACATACTGAATTTATAATAATAATTCATTTCTATGCGTGTTGAATAAGAGTCGCGAAAATCATAGGATTCTCTCATTCCAAATCTGTTTATGTTGAATCAATCAAAATTATTCGCTTGGCACATCGCAAGCGGGATGAAGGTGTGTATAAAAACTATACAAAAAAGAAGTAAAAATGTCTCTGATGAATCGTCTCTAGTGTCAAGGGCTGTCACAACATTGGGATGGCAAAGTGTATGATGATATCGGCCCGCTTCTTCATAAGCGTAAAAATAGGGGGGCAATGGCTTTACCGGTATATCATTCATGGATGACGTTACGAAATGGGCTTGAGTGCATTGAGAGATGTCTCTTTAAAACAAGTGCGTGAATGTACAACCGAATGGCGTTTTGTTTTACGTGAAGGGGGGTGCCATTAAAGGGCACGAGCATTTTTTTCATCTATAATTCCAGATATGCAAATTATTCCTTGAATTTAAGTAAACATTTTGAATTTTATTCAATTTTTCTGCCTTAAGTTAGAGTTTTTTAGTGGTTGATAGATAAACAACTTAAAGTTGTTTAAATTAAAAAAATACACTAAAAAATTGTATTTAGACATAAATAAAACACATTATGATACAATCTAAAACGAGCTACCTATGTAGCCGCGGGGTATTTTTCTAAATAATTGAGAGTGGAGTGTGGATAATGCGGTATAAATATAAGTTAAGTTTTTCAGTATTGATGATCAGTAGTTGTTTTGCGCAATCTGCAAGTGCAGTAGAGAGTAGGAATAGAGTGCTAACAAGAGCAACAGATGTGGTAAATAGAGAAGAGGAAGGAAAAAAATTAGAACAGATTGCTAGTTTTTTCAAAAATAATATTACGATTGAATATGGTGATGTAGAGCTTGTTGAAAATGGAGAAACTTCTGTAGGTTCCACTATTAAAAAAGGAGGGATGCAAATAGTTACACGAGCAGGAATTGCAATGAACGCCAAAATTTTGGGAGGGCAGCAGTTTATTCATGAAGAGCCATATATTGATCTTACAAGCGTGGTTAGACGAAGTAGTGCATATAATTCCACAGTTACTAGTGGAGATGGAGCAATAGGGCAGCAGAATGTGTATGATGGGGCAGAGACTTGGTATACGAAAGTGGGAGATAATGGAGAACAAAATCTTTATGCAGGACAAAGAAAAGAGGGAGGGAAATCAATGTATGCTGAGGTTTCTGGGAATGGGAGACAGCACGTTTTAGCGTTAGGAGAATCTCTGAAAACTACTTTGAAGGATCAAGCTATTCAAGTTGTATATCCTAGAGGGTTTGTGAATAGTTTAACAATTACAGATTCTGCCAAATCGTGGTTCCATGTTGATATACAAGATGTCCTTGGAGAAGTAAGGATCAATGATCACGGAGAACTTTATTTATTCGCTGGTGATAGGACAAATCATACAACTAAGAAAAAAATTCCTATAAAGGACAGAGTTGAAGAAACAATATTTGAGATTGGTGAACGAGATACCCAGCATAAACCTCAGATTAAAATTAAAGATTTAGGTGGTAATGGAGGGACTGTTACTTTTACTTCTATTCCGTATGATCCAAGACATATTTCGCTTCATGTTGAAAAACTTTCAGGGGATTTACATTTTCGTTTTAATATAAATGCTATGGGAGATTATAATAGCGATTATTTGTTGATCGATAATGGTGCCGGTAACCACAAAGTAAGTGTTACAGATTCTGGTCGGGAAATTACAGATTCTCTCCTACAAAGGAATGGTTTAGTTAGCGGAGTCAATTTAATTACCGATAAAAGCCAAGAGGGAGGAGCTAATTTTACGCTGGCAGACCTTTCGGGGACGGAAATTACAGCTGTTGATGGTGGAACCTATCAGTATCGCTTGCTGAAGAGAGAAAGATGTGCTGATTCTAGTGGTCATTCTACAATTTGGTATTTATCTAGAGCTTCTGAAGATATGGGACGTTCGAATACTGAAGCACAGTGTGTGAATAAGAAAGCGAAGACTCCTCTTTCATTATCTGCAAGGAGTGGTACGCAGTCTGATCAATCTTCCTCTTCTGGAGGGAAAAATACCAGTCCTCGTCCACCTACTAAAAAAGAGATGCCCAAACAACGCCCTCCACGTCATTTAAGAGGGGCACAGAATGTTTCCAGTGTTTCGGTATCTTCCTCTCAAGAAAATCAGAATCTTGTAACGTTACCTCCATCAGGTCTTCATCCTCTTTCTGATGAAAAACAACAAACTGCTGTTTCAGAATCTTCTCACTCTTTAGCCGATCAAATGATTGTGCGTCCAGTTCATAAAGAACAACCTTCTTCACAATTAAGCGAGACGTTTTCAGTTTCTCACTTTTTGACCACTCCCTCTACAGATGCGGTATTGTCTATGTCTGTGGCTCCAGTGATGGTTTTTCACAATGAAATGCAAACCGTACGTGCGGGAAGAGGAGTTCTAGATAAAAGTAAAAAGAATGCAGCTTTATGGACTTATGCGATTAAATCTAAAGAGAGCATTGTGACAGAGCATATAGATTTTAAACTGGATCAGACCGGTATCGTTTTGGGGATCAATGGTTTAAGCGAGTGGGAAAATGGAGAGTTTTATATAGGTGGTTTTGGCAGTTATGATCGTGCCCGTGTTGCGCATGCACGGGGGGGTAACAGTGGAATCAATACTTATGGTATTGGCGCTTATGTCACTTATTTTGATCATAGTGGATGGTATCTCGATGGTATTTTAAAATACAATCATTATCAAAATACTCTAAAAGCCGTTTCAACGAATGGTTTAGAGATTGAAGGAACATATACTCAAAGGGCATTGGGAACTTCCTTTGAAGCTGGTTATCGACTTAAGACGTCAAAGAACAGTTGGTTGCAGCCTTATGGACAATTTACATGGTTGCGTGTTGAGGGTAAAGAAATCAAGTTATCGAATGGCATGACAGGTGACATGCGTCCATTTACTTCATTACGCAGTGAGGTTGGCTTATCTTTAGGATATGAATTTGGTTCTCACATGGATTCCTCATCGCTTGCGTATATTACAGCAGCATGGTTGCGTGAGAATAAAGATGACAATCAAACGTTAATTAATCAACGTCATCCATTTACCACGGACTTATCGGGCAATGCAGGTAAGTTAGGATTAGGTTTAAGCAGTTTTGTGAGTGAGAAGTTAAAGTTATATGGTGAGGCCCATTATGTTAAAGGACATAAAACAAAACAGTCCTTTCAGGGTATTTTAGGTGTACGCTATAGTTTCTAACGATATGGTTATTTTTTGATTGATTTCAATGATAATTTTGATAGGAAGCATTTAAAATTATGGAAGAAGATTCAATATTTATTAAGAGTCGGTAGCGCATTTTTATGATGGGATGAGCAATTGCAGGATTTTTATTAAAGTTTTCTTTATAATTTATTCTATATTTTTGAGAATTTGTGTAGATTTTTGCAGAGCCACTTGGCAAAGGGTTCCTTGCTCGCTATAGGAATGGCTAGAGAATATTATCAATGAAATAAAGGTGGTTAAATGGCTTTAGAGCGTACTTTTTCGATGATTAAACCAGACGCAACCGGTCGTAATTTGACTGGCGCAATTACTAAAATGCTTGAGGATGCGGAGCTACGTGTTATTGCGTCTAAACGTGTCTGGATGAGCAGACGTGAGGCTGAAAAATTTTATGCTGTTCATAAAGAACGTCCTTTTTTTAGTGAATTGGTTGAATTTATGTCTTCTGGTCCAACCGTTGTACAAGTTTTGGAAGGTGAAAATGCAATAGCTAAAAACCGTGAAGTAATGGGGGCTACGAATCCTAGTGATGCAGAAGAAGGGACAATTCGTAAGGTTCATGCTTTATCGATTGGCGAAAATTCTGTCCATGGATCCGATAGTGCTGAAACGGCAAAAACAGAAATCGCCTTTTGGTTTCCTGAGGTAGAAATTGTTGGTTAATAAAGCGTATATAAGAAGCAAAAATCCGAAACACTATATTTCGGTTTTTTGCTTATGAGGTTATAGATTTTTTTGAAAGCATATGGAGCCATTAATCATTTTTTTAGCTTTTAATATTGCAGCTGCTTTTACGAAAATATAAAGCCTATTTACTCTTTTCTGAAGAGTTTTTATCTACACGCTACCCTTACTTGTAATGTGCAAAAAAGTGTTTTATTGATTTATCATTAATAGATTTAAAATAAATCAATCTTATGCTATTCTCATCTCTTATTTAAGTACAAAAAGATAAATCATTTTATAAAATTCCATACTATTCATAGGATAACGTGTTTTAAACCTGCACGAAAATAATCCCACCCTGTCCACAATGTAAGGAGGGCAGAAATCCACAGCATAGTAATACCAAACTCTACTGTGTAAGGGAAAATTTTATTACCAGCTGGTCCAGCTAAAAGAAATACAATAGCGATCATCTGTACAAAAGTTTTCCATTTTGCAAGACGAGAGACAGGAACACTAACTTTTAACTCAGCCAAATATTCACGTAATCCTGACACAAGAATTTCTCTGCAAAGAATGATAATAGCTGCCCATAGAGTCCATCCAGCGATGGTACTGTCTGCGGCAAGCAAGAGCAAACAAGCAGAGACGAGAAGTTTATCGGCAATTGGATCTAACATGCGACCAATATTGGATGTTTGTTCCCAAATACGAGCAAGGTAACCGTCAAGAAAGTCAGTAATGGATGCAACGATAAAAATGGAAACAGCAATCCAGCGGGTGATATCACTTGATTGTAGCCGCCCTTCTAAAAAAAAGCATGCAACAACCATTGGGACTGCAACAATTCGTGCATAAGTTAAAATATTTGGAAAAGAAAAAGTATGATTTTTCATGGAGCCATTTTTAATTCTTGTGAAAGAGAATATATTTCCTAAACGTAACAAGGCGAAGGTTATGAAACAAGCTTATTTTTCATGAAAATGGTTATGAATTTTTTGTGCAATTGTCATAGAGATTCCCGTAACTTTTTTTAAATCTTCAAATGAGGCACTAGCAACAGCTTTGGCACTTCCAAAATGATGAAGCAACGCACGCTTTCTTGTCGGACCGATATTTTCGATTTCATCAAGTGGGTTTTTGAATGTTGCTTTTTTTCGTTTTATCCTATGAGTTCCAATCGCAAAACGGTGTGCTTCATCACGCAGACGTTGCAAAAAATAGAGGATAGGATCACGTGGAGGAAGTGTAAAGGGCGGAATACCTTTTATAAAAAATCGTTCACGTCCCGCATGACGGTCAACACCTTTGGCGATTCCAACAACTGTGAAGAGATCATTTAATTGTAATTCAGCAAGTATTGCATGTACGCTGTTGATTTGTCCTTCACCACCATCGATTAAGATAAGGTCAGGCCAAATGGGAAAAAGATCATCATCTTTTATGCTATGACTTCTATTTGGCAGATCATGCTCTTTGATAAGGCGTGAAAATCTTCGTTTAATCACTTCTTTCATCATACCAAAATCATCGCCAGGCGTGATATCTGTTGAGCGAATGTTGAATTTTCGATATTGATTTTTAATAAATCCCATTTGACCAGCAACAATCATAGCCCCTACAGCATTTGTTCCCATGATATGAGAATTGTCATAGACTTCTATCCGGCGTGGAGGAAAAGGTAGTTGGAATGTTTTAGCAAGACCTTGAAGCAATTTTGTATGGGTGGCTGTTTCAGAAAGCTTATGTTCAAGTGCTTCATGAGCATTGAGATAGGCACGATTAACAAGAGTTTTCCGTTCACCTTGTTTGGGTAAAGAGAGGGATACTTTGTGGTTTGCTTTGAGACTAAATGCTTCTGTAAGAAGTGCCTTTTCTTCAATTTCTTCAGATAAAAGGATGCTTTTGGGAAGTGGTTTATCATCATAAAATTGGGCAAGAAAACTTGCTAAAATTTCAGTACGGGAAAAAGAGGGATCTGCTTTAGGAAAATAAGCACGGTTTCCCCAATTTTGCCCCATGCGAAAAAAGAACACTTGAATACAGGTCATTCCTTCTTTTTGCGCAATCGCAAAAACATCCGCTTCTTTTATCGTTTGAGGATTTATACCTTGATAGCTTTGTATGTGAGAAAGGGCTGATAGGCGGTCACGATAGGAAGCTGCTTGTTCAAAATCAAGATTTTCTGCAGCTTTATGCATAGCTTGAACCATATCGCTTTTAATAGATTGATCTTTTCCCGAAAGGAACGCTTTTGCTCCTTTCACCAGTTCTTTATAATCACTGTCGCTAATTTCATGAGTGCAAGGTGCAGAACATCGCTTAATTTGATAAAGCAAACAGGGGCGTGTACGGTTTTCAAAAACTGAATCAGTACAAGTTCGTAATAAAAAGGCGCGTTGTAAAACATGAACTGTTTGTGTCACTGCACCAGCAGAAGCAAAAGGACCAAAATAGTGAGCTTTTCGTATTCGAGCACCACGATGTTTGTAAAGTGCAGGCACTCGATGATCATCTGTAATCATAATATAAGGAAAACTTTTATCATCACGCAGGAGTACATTAAAATGTGGATGCAATCTTTTGATGAGATTGGCTTCTAAAAGGAGTGCTTCTGTTTCTGTATGGGTGACGATAAATTCCATATGATATGTTGCACGAATCATGCGGGTAATACGATTATTGTGTCCTTGTTCACGTGTATAGTTTGAAACACGTTTTTTGAGATTACGGGCTTTGCCAACATAGAGAATATCACCATTTTCACCAATCATCCGGTAAACCCCTGGCTTATGCGGAAGGTGTCTAACAAACTCTTGTATGAACTTGATACCTTGGAACTGATTTTTCTCATTGCTTTGATTGGCATTATGCCATGTAACATTAGAGAGAAAAGAAAGTTTTTCCCGTTCATTTTGCGGACAATTTGTATTATTTTTCAGGACCATTCCGTTTATTACGAATATGTTGTTTATTTAATATATGAAATATTCTTTTTTATTAAATAATGATTATTTATGTCTTTATAATTTTTTTTATAAATATATCTTATAGCATAAGAGTATGATTTTAGAGAGCCGATCTTTCATAAAAAAATATGAGAGTTGTTATTCTAAGACAGCTTTATGAATTTGGCCAATTTATCCATTAAAATGATTGAAATAAGAAATCCATGATGATTAAGAGGATAGGCTTTCTAAAAAAATAATTCACGCTGATCGTTATTAGCTTATCATTATAATATGTTGATATTATCCAAAGAATCAAAGAACTTTATCATTTAATGCCTTTGTATTTTACAACATGATATTTGATTTAGGAAAGATATCAGAAAAAGATCTAAAATAATAGATGTTCTTTTTTAAGCCACTTATGCGTTATTTTGGCATTTTCATCTTGTCCAAGACGGTTGATAAGAAAGGGGCTGAGTTTTTTCATTTCTTCTTCCAAAAGGTAGGGAGGGTTAATAATAATCATACCGCTTCCATTCATTGTAGGTGATGTTGATTTTTTTCGGATACGCATTTCAAGCTGGAGAATTTTAGGAATTCCTGTTTGATAAAGCGCGTGAAGAAAACTTTCAATTTCTTTGTCATATTTAACAGGATACCATAAAGCGTAGATTCCTCCAGAAAAGCGACGATAGGCTTTCGTTAATCCCTCAATAAGGCGGGAAAACTCTCCAGCTTTTTCAAAGGGAGGGTCAACAAGGATAAATCCACGTTTTTCTTTTGGTGGTACATGAGCATTTAAGGAAAGCCAACCATCTAAATGCAGAACTTTTGTCTGATAATCTCCTGCAAAGTTTTTTGCTAAAATATGATAATCTTCATTGTGCAATTCTATTGCGGTGAGGCGATCTTGTTTCCGTAATAATTGACGAATAAGAACAGGAGATCCAGGATAAAATATAATTTCTTTTTCCCCTTTATTGAGGGCATCAATGATGTCACACCATGGACAAAGGAGTGTTCTTAAATCTTCTGGGATAGGAGTTGAAAAAAGTCGTTGGACACCTTCGCGCCACTCTCCTGTTTTATGTGCTTCTAAAGAAGAAAGGTCATAAATACCGATTCCAGCATGCGTATCTATAACGCGAAAAGCTTTTTCTTTGCGTTTGAGATATTCTACAATGCGAGTGACAATAATGTGTTTAAAAACATCAGCAAAATTGCCAGCATGATAAATATGCCGATAATTCATGGAGTAAACTCTATCATATGTGTAACTGTACCGGATTATTAGCATAGAATAATAGAATTGATATCCATAAAAATACTCTTGTAGAAATCAAACAATGCCCTCACTTCCAAATTATACACTACAGAAAAAATATTAATGTCATGGGAGCATTTATTCACAGGGCTATTTTTATATTATGAGCTTAATCGTTAAAATTTTAAATTTTTTATATGAGAGATAGACAAGAAGAGATCAAACATCTCAATAGAGATATTTATGTTGTAAGAGAATTTTTTTATGATCGCGGTCTCTTCCAGGAATACTATAAAAAACCTCAATCAACGAGAATATTAGTGAAGTTTGTTGAAAAATTGAAGAGTACCTTTCAAATTCATTCATAAATTTTCTTGTTTAAAGATTAAAGAATTTCAAATACTTGATAAAAACATTGTTACATTTATAAGTTTTTTAGCAAGCGTAAAATTATGGATAGAGCAATAAAGTGCTGGTGTTATAGTGATAGATTTTTGTAAAAGTATGAATGAATCTCATTGCTTTAAGCAGAGCCAAAGCTTTACATTATACACGCTAAATGGCTAGGTTATTGTGTATGATGCTAAAATAAAACTTTTGAGAATTGATATGTGCTCTGCAAGCTATCTCAATAAAATGAGGAATTTTAAACTAAAGCAAATAGGTTTATCTATCTCTAACACTGTATTATCGAGCGGCTTTATAAGGTAATCTTATAAAAAAGGCTAGGATAAGAAATTCTTTTTACATGGATTATGCTTCGATGCCATGCTTTTGATTGAATGTAATTTTCTATTAATGCCCATTCTGGTTTCAACACTGAGATAGGTTAAACACATGATATTATGAGAACGCATGCCCAGAATCCAGAGACTTGTAATAGTTAGAGCATGCCGTGGCTTAGAGAGCTGGTTATATGGAGGTATTTTACTGAATAAAGGCACAAGCTGGTACCTTTTTTATTTTTTAGCAGTATTGCCATACCTCTTGGCACTTGCGTTGGTTCATAAAGTACATTTTTACTCTTTCCGCTAATAGTTTTTATTTACACGACAGATATTTAATTGAATACGATGATGGCTCATATTTCGTATTGTGTATGGAATAATGGATGATAAAATTCCCACCCCAACGCAAAGAATAAATGTTGTGCGTAAGATGATCGTTTTTGAAGAGACTGATGATGTGTTAAGAAAGTTTTTTAGAGATTTTTCTTTCTGATTTTTTTAATTGAATACGTAAAATGTTTTACAGCATTATGATTTTTATCAGTAACGGATAATTTGGCGGAAATATTTGTAATGATACGTACAACATTGTTTAAAAGGAAAGACGTTGGCTATAGTCTTTACAGGAAGATGAGTAACCTAAGAGATCAGATGAAGTTATTTTAGAAAAGTTTTTAAGTGTTTTGAATTTTGTATGAAGCGGTTTATCATTGTTGAATGGTTTGTGTTATAGTACGCTAAAAAGCGATAAGAGGATAAAAAGCTCTTTTTGCAATAAAAGCGTGTAATTGCTTTTAAGTTAAGAAGAAAATATATAAGTAAGATATTATATTTGATACATTCTTCAGAGGAAGCATGAATAAATGAAATCAAATTTAAAAGCATAAAGTTAGAGAGAATAATGGGTAATATTTTTTCACCAACGCATTTAATTATAATTTTATTGATTATCTTTGTGCTTTTCGGTCGCGGTAAAATTTCTGAATTAATGGGCGATGTTGCTAAAGGAATTAAAGCCTTCAAAAAAAATATGAAGGAAGAAGATGATAGCATTGAGGATAAAGTTGAAATGGCTCCTACTTCCCAAATGATTGATGTAGAATCTCAACAATCTCAGCCGTTATCGGTAAAACATGCAACAGTGCGCAGAAAGGTTTCTTCTGCTTCTAAAAAACGCAAAACATCTGTTGCTAAAAAACAGTAACAAAAACGCAATCATCATTGTGCAATATTTTTTGATGAGAAAGTCGAATTAAGAGATGTTTGGGATTGACGGATCAGAGTTTATCGTAATCTTACTTGTTCTCATCATTGTCGTTGGACCAAAAGACTTACCTAAAATATTAAAGACAGTAGCAAAGATAAGAGCGTATGTGTATTCAACAGCAAATGAACTTCGTCATCAGTTTGATAATTTAATAAAACAAATCGAGCGCGATGATTTGCAAAAAGTATGTTCGGATATTAGCGATTCAAGTAAGAAGTTGGCAGAAACTTTTGATCCCACTCAAAATATATTAGAGGATATCCACGATAATTGGGATGTTAAGGAAACACACTATAAATCAAAAAAAGATAAAGAAATTTTGGAATGCGATCAAAACGTAACCAATAAAGATACGACAGTATCTATCGCTTCTAAAGATAAAGAAGATATGTCATGAATGTTAAGAAAGATGAAGTTGATGCCCATATGGCACCACTTTTAGAACATTTAATTGAACTTCGTCAGCGAATTATTGCTGCCTTGGTTGCATTTATGATCGCTTTTATGATGTGTTTTCTTGTTAAAGATTATATCTTAAATTTTTTACTATGGCCATATCAGTGGGCAATGAAAATAGCAGGGGGTAATCCTGAGGGAATTCGTTTACAATCAACGCAAGTATGGGAAACTTTTTTAACGAAGATGAAGCTTTCTGCTTTTGGGGGAATTATTTTATCTTTTCCCTATACGGCTTTTCAGTTTTATAGTTTTATTGCACCAGGGCTTTATAAAAATGAGCGGATGGCTTTTTTACCATTTCTCATTGGGGGGCCTATTTTATTTTGTATTGGAGGAGCGTTTGTTTATGGTCTATTCGCGCCAATAATACTATGGTTTAGCCTTTCTCAACAATTTCTTCCAGATGTTCATTTAAAAATAGAGTTTATAGTGCGTATTTCTGATTATTTGGGCTTTATGACATCATTTATCCTAATTTTTGGTTTGATTTTTCAATTACCTCTTGTCATCAGTCTTTTAACAAAAATTGGATTTTTAACATCTCATGATTTGGCGTCTAAACGAAAATGGGCTATTTTGCTCTCTTTTATCATTGCGGCAATCATAACGCCGTCGGATTTTTTTACGATGTTTGCAGTGGCTTTACCAACGATAGCACTTTACGAGATTTCAATTTTAATTGCTTACAGTATAGAAAAGAGAAGAAAATCCGCTTAAGAAAAGTGTATAATCTTATGCGATAAGGAATGAATAAAAACAATATAAATGAGGAATTTTTATGCTTGATATTAAGTGGATTCGTGACAATCCTGAGAAATTAGATAAAGCACTCGTAAGTAGAGGTCTTGAGCCACAAGCTAAAAGGTTAATACAACTTGATCTTGCACGTCGGTCGCATATTGCTAAGGTGCAATTGGCGCAGGAACATCGCAATGCTGTTTCAAAGGAAATAGGACAGGCTTTGGCTGTATCTGATCAGCAAATGGCTGAACGTCTTAGAGCTGAAGTTGAAGAGATTAAAGCTTTTCTTTCCTCTGCAACAGTGGAAGAAAAGCAACTGACGGAGAGTCTTGAGAAACTTCTTTCAGCACTTCCAAATATTCCATTAGATGATGTTCCAGAAGGTAAAGATGAAAGTGATAATGTCGTCATTCGACATTTTGGTACACCTCCAACATTTAATTTTACACCAAAGGAACATTTTGATCTTGGTCAAGATCTCAAACAAATGAACTTTGAGCGAGCTAGTCGTTTGTCTGGAACACGTTTTACAGTGCTTTCAGGGGCGTTAGCACGGCTAGAACGAGCATTAGGACAATTTATGCTTGATGTGCATGTGAATGAGCATGGTTATACAGAAGTCTCAGTACCTCTTCTTGTTCGTGATGAGATTGTTTACGGAGCAGCACAATTGCCGAAGTTTGCAGAGGATCTTTTTCAGACAACAGATGGTCGATGGCTTATTTCTACTGCAGAAGTACCATTAACTAATTTGGTTAACGATGAAATTCTTGAAATATCAGATTTACCACTGCGATTTTCTTCTTTATCTCCTTGTTTTCGTTCAGAGGCTGGAGCAGCCGGTCGTGATACGCGCGGTATGTTGCGTCAGCATCAATTTTGGAAAGTTGAAATGGTCTCGATTACCAGTGAAGAGCAGTCTTTAATTGAATTGGAACGTATGACTGAATGTGCAGAAGATATATTAAAACGGCTTGATTTGCCTTTTCGCACAGTGGTTCTTTCTACGGGTGATATGGGGTTTGCAGCGCGTAAAACCTATGACATCGAGGTTTGGCTTCCTGGTCAAGAATGTTATCGTGAAATTTCTAGCTGTTCAGTTTGTGGAGATTTTCAAGGTCGTCGTATGAATGCGCGCTATCGTAAAGACGGCGATAAAAAATTGCATTTTGTTCATAGCCTTAATGGTTCTGGTACGGCTGTTGGACGTTGTCTTATTGCCGTACTTGAAAATTATCAACAGGCTGATGGATCAATTATTATTCCAGATGTTTTACAACCTTATATGGGAGGCATGCGCTGTATTACTGCTTAATTTTACGAAAGGAGAGACAATATGCGTTTATTGCCAAGAGGTGATGATACACAGGCGCAAGTTTTTGCCATTTTAAAAGAAGCAGTTTGTCAGTATGATAAAAGTGCACCTTCATTGGAGATTGAATGATACTATGGGGCAAAAGGGTATTTTACAATTTCGTGAGGAGTTAGCCGCTCTTGTACTGAAAATGCGTAGCAAAGGCATTGATGACGTGCGATTTTTTTCTGCATTAGAGAAAATTCCGCGTCAACAGTTTGTTGCTGCTCCTTGGTTCAATAGTGCTTATGATAATAAAGTTATTCCCCTTGAGTGTGGTGAATATATGGAACGTTTGGAAGAACAACTCTTAATTCTTTCGGCATTATCGTTGAAAAAAAGGCATCGTGTCTTAGAAATTGGTACAGGATCTGGTTTTTGTACTGCTCTTATAGCATGTCTGAGTGACCGTGTGACAACGATTGATCGTTATAAAACGCTTGTTGATTTAGCACGACAAAAATTTCAAACTTTAGGAATTGAAAATATTGTTATACGGCAAATTGATGGAAGTCATAGTGTGACAGGCTTAGGATCATTTGATCGCATTCTTATTTGGCCATCACGTTTTGATGAACCCAAGGAATTTTTAGAACTTTTAGCTGAAAATGGAATTCTCATTCAGGCGATAGGACCTGACGAAGGGGTACAAACGGTGACGCGCTATACAAAAATCGGTAGTCGATTTGAGTGTTTAGAACTGTTCCAAGTGCGTTACCAACCTTTTATTAAAGGCATTGCAGAGATACTTTAATTTTTAAAAGCTAAGAAATTTCTGCAAATTGCCTACGTTAAATTCATTTTGATCTTATATAAAGATATTTATGAATAAAACATCTCATTTTAACTCTTCGGTAATTTAAAAAAGCTTTAATGGAGTGAGTTGATTATTGATGAGTGAGCAAAACGATGTGTCTAAAAGCTTTGGATAATATTTTCCAGCATAATTTTCAGAGAATAACTTTGTTAGCGGTGGTAACTATTGTTGCTGGTTGTAGTTCTGGTACACAGCGTTTTTCCGATACGTTCTCTCATCGTACGGTATCATCTCAATCAAATATATCAAGTACTATGTATACAGATCCGCGAATGCTATCATACGGTAGTGGTATGATACAAAGCACTGAATTGCCACCTGTGGAATCAAGCGATGATTCGTGGGGAGATGATAATTCCCCCTATAATTTTCTACATCAAGGTAGGATAACTTCTTCTGATGGTCGCGTTATGGGCGCCCCTCCACGTAATCTTGGAACACTTTCTCGTTCAGAAATGGATAAATCTCCTATTTTTCGGCGGAATTCTTATATTGTTCAGAGTGGAGATACACTGCTCAGTATTGCACGACAAGTAGGGGTTAGTGTTGAGGCATTAAAATTAGCAAATGGTATAAACGGCAATTCCATTTATATCGGTCAGGTCCTTGTTGTTCCAAGCAGGCGTACATTAGCAGCTTCAAATGCACACAATAATAACGATTGGGCAGTGTCAACAACAGAATCTGCATCCCAATCTCAAGTGATGTCCTCTATAAAAAACAAGAAGTCCTCTCCTATATATAAAGCTCCTGTAACAACGCCACTCTCTGCAAAGATGAACAAATCAAGTTCTGAGAAAAAAATTTCTAGACAGATGATGCAATTGAAACATGAGACTGGTTTGTCAAGTACTGTTACGAATACAGATAATATGATGACTCCGCAAGCCACAGGAATTTCTAAGATGCGTTGGCCAGTACGAGGGCGTTTATTAAGCCAGTTCGGTCAAAAAAAGGGAACAGTAATGAATCGAGGAATAGATATTGCAGTGCCTGAAGGGTCTTCGGTAAAGGCGGCAGAAAATGGTGTGGTTATTTATGCGGGAGATGGACTAAAAGAGCTTGGTAATGTTGTGATGATTCGACATGAAAATGATATTATCACTATTTATGGATGTAATAGTAAGCTTGTTGTTAACAAAGGACAAAGGATAAGGCGCGGTGATGAGATTGCTAAATCTGGTGTTTCAGGAAATGTTAAAACGCCACGTGTCTATTTTGAGATGCGTAAGAATTCATTACCTGTTGATCCCCTTAAATATTTAGAAAACTAATTTATTGATGACTTTTACATTTGAATAGTCTTACAGTTTATAGAAAATTCATGAAAAATAATTGATTTTCTTAAATCAATAACATTGCAGCAAAAAATCATTGGTTTCAGGAAAGTAGTTCGTTGGGGTCGTTAGGTATTACCATCTTTGTATTTATGAAAGTGTAAGACAATAGTATCATACTATTTGTCAGCTTTGAGTGTTCCAATTTCTCTTGCATTTGAGAGAAGCATGAAAAAAATATTTCACGCCTTTCTTAAAAAGTTTTTATCTACAGGCTCATTTCATATGTGTGACGTGCAAGAAAATCGTTTTGATTAATTCAGAAAGTTTGAAATGAGAGCGTTTTATTGTATTTAGATCTGTCATTTGATATCAAAAACGATAAATTATCTATATAAATTAAGTTTGTTCATTAGAAAAATTATCTTGTATAATTTATTGAGTTAGTGAAAAGATTTGTATTGTAGGATATACAATAGGGGAAAGTGAATCTATTTTTTAAGATTTTTCTCATTGTATTTTGGTATTCTGCCTCTTAAGGATTTATTGTATTTTTGTAAAGCTGTGATTAGATTATGTAGTTATTGCTTTTTATGATAAATTCTTTAGGAATTTTTTCTGTATCGGAATTTCATTTTAATAGAGTGGGAAATAACTGAGGTTTAACTATAGGAGATAAAAATGTTTATTACGAACGCTTATGCTCAAATTGCAGGCGATGTTTCCGGTGGAATTTCATTTGCTAGCGCTGTCCCATTCATTTTAATTTTTGCAATTATGTATTTTTTTATCGTTCGTCCACAGCGTGCCCAAATGAAAAAACGCCAAGAAATGCTTAATGCAGTACGTCGTGGTGATACAGTTATAACGGGTGGTGGTATTATCGGCAAGGTTACGAAGGTTCACGACGAGAGTGATGAATTAGAGGTTGAAATTGGTGAGAGTATGAATATTCGTGTTATTCGCTCAACATTAGCTGATGTGCGCATTAAAGGTGAGCCGATTGCAGAAAAAAAATCAAAACTTAATGCTAAAGCAAAAAGACCACAAAAGTCTAAATCTAAAACGGCAACGAAAGAAGATATGAGTATCTCTAAAGAGAAAAAAGCTATATCAAAGGAAAATGCATCTTAAGGTGTAATGGCAGTTTATTACATTTTTTAAGCATTTTTATAAAAAGCTTGGCAAGATCAAGACAATTTCATTGAAAAATGGGCTTTTATAGTGGCTACAGAAAATGGAGTTTTTGTTTTCTTTAGATTATTAAAATAGTTGTTTTATTTATAGAATATTACGCAATTTTTTTCTGTTTTTTAAACAAGATCATTGTTTTTATAAAAAGAGATTTGTGAGTAAATAAGCTGAGGAAACTTTTTAAAAAATAGATTTATTTAAACAGGTATAGCATTTTACTGCGGTTTATTCCCAAATTTTCATATATTTGTTGTATGATAAGATTAGGGTATTATATAAAAATTTTCACTTCAATACTAGGCTATGTTTAACATATCAATGTTTATATCATCCTTACTTTAATTTTTATGGTGAGAAGTAGCAAAGACAATTGGATTATTCAAAAATAAAAGGTGCATATTCATGTTCGATGCAATTCAAATTCGTGAAGCACATTTTCCAAGTCGCGCACCTATTGATGCTTATGGAAATGGTGGGTTTCGTTTTGCTGATATGTCTCATAGAGGTTCTATTATTTGTGTACCATCAGGCATTTATGGCATTGAGATGGCAGGGCCTGTTCCCACTCAAGGGGATATATCTCGTATTTTAGAAGAAGCTTCTGAAATCGAAGTTTTATTAATAGGTACTGGAATTGAATTATTACGATTACCTGAAGAGTTACGGGTGCTTTTATGGGAAAAACGTATTTCATCAGATACAATGAGTACGGGAGCGGCGGTCCGTACATTTAATGTTTTATTGGCTGAAGATCGCGCTGTTGCGGCGTTATTATTTGCGGTAGAATAGAGTATTGTTTAATAAAAAAAAGGCTCTGGTCTAGCATGAAAGACTTGTGTAATTATTTCCTGCGCTGTAAAATACTGTCGTTTAAGGCGGTGATATAAGGGTATAGAATGTACATAACTTAACACATTAAGTGTTTTTAAATACAGCAGCAAGTATTCAGGACAAAGTTTGCTCGTAGTTCCTAATGAATCACATGAGTGATCAGCTCTTGGCACTTGAGACAGTTCATAAGAGGCATTTTAATTCTTTCTTATACAGTTTTTACCTACAAGCCAGTCCCGCTTGTGACGTGCAAGGGAATAGTTTTTATTGATGTAACATGAAATTGGTTTGAAATGAAAGCATATCTACGATATTTGGGATTCTAATTTAACATACAAAACACAAAATTGTCATTATAAATCAATGCATTTATAGTAACAGAAACGCACCGAGAGCAATTGGATTTTTTACAAATTGGTGTTGGTAAGAACCTTTGTCTTTTAGAGTGGGGAGGAGGTCAATGATTTGATGAAGTTTTTGTGATCAGTGCATTTTTTATAAAATAACATTGTCATCTATCCACTGAAAAAGTGTTTTGCGTTGTTTGTTGTTCAAGTTTTACTATGCATGTTACGATTGGTTTTTAGCTTTTTTACTGCAAATGAAAACTTGAAGTCCGATAAGATAAGTTTTATCAGAAAAATTATTTATTTAATTTTTTCTTTCTAAAACGAAAAGGGACTAGAAAAGAAATTTTAATTCATAATACAGTTAAGAGACGCATTTAAAAATCTTATTTTCTGAACTGTATTTGCCTATCTTTCATTTTTTAATATGAATAAAAAGAGGGTATTAATTTAATTGCTAAAAAAGGGACGTTAATAGGTTCATAGAATGATAGGCTCTCTTCCTTATTGTCTTGATATTTTACGTACCATAGATCGTGATCGCTATATATCGGTTTTATTTGCGCCTAAAAAAAAGCGCCAAGCATTGGCTGCTCTTTATGTATTTAATGCTGAAGTTTCTCGTATCCGCGAAAGTGTACATGATCCACTTATAGGAGAAATACGGTTACGTTGGTGGTATGACGCTATTGCTCATGGTGAAATGCAAACGAGTGGAAACAATCCGATTTTGAATGATTTATTAAAAGCAATGACTCTTTTTAATTTACCTAAGACAGCTTTTTTACGTTATTGTGATGCGCAAATTTTAGATCTTTATCACAATCCAATAGAAACACTTCATGATCTAGAGCATTATTGTAGTGAGACAGCAGGCATAATTTTACAGCTTTCTTGTCAGATATTAGATCCTGAAACTGCACAAGAGTTTACAGATATCTATGAATACGGAGGGATTTCTCAAGGATTAAGCGGTGTATTGCGTCTTTTATCATTCATGCAATCACGATATCAATATTATTTACCCACTGATATATTAAAAGCTGTAGGAGTGAATAGGGAAGATTTGGAATCTCATCGTCTCAGTGATCAACAAAAGAATTGTATTGTTGAAGCTATGGTAGCATTATCGCGCGATCATTATAACCGATTTTACGAGTATTCTTGTACTTTACCGAGAGTTCTTAAGCCAGCTTTTCTTCCATTGGTCATTGTACCGGCTTCTCTTCAAAAAGCTATACAGCTGGGGGCAGCAATTTTTCAAGAGAGCGCAACTTTGCCATTGATGTATCGCTATTGGTTGATAACAAGGGCAGCAATAAGCGGCAATTTTCCAAAGATATTGTAAAAGAATATTACTATGTTGGAATGCGTGACATGTAGACTGATTTTCTCATATGAAGATAAAGGAGCTATTGTGATTCCAAACCATTTTTTTGTTATAAAAAATGTTGATGTTTTGGTTGTTATGAACACAAAAGAATAAGAAATTTTGTGATCTTGAAAATACGGTATATTTCTTAATCAGTAGTATGTTTTATTCAGTGTATTGGATAGGTGAGATGCAGAGAAAGAAAAACATGAAATAAAATTTCTATTTTATGAGACAAGTTATCTTAGCAGTCTATAAGTCTATAAAAAACTCTTATTTTTGAGAAATTATAACATCATAATTGATGACTGTTATGATTTATGAATATATTGATTTATAATGATAATTCGTTTTTTCTCATATTGAATGAGAGTCTTGAATAGAACAAGATTTCTCCATTTTTATAATGAATTTTAAAAATAGTTTTTTTATCTATTATAAGTTGGGTGTGTAAATGAAATCATTTAAGGAAGAAGCAATACGCTCCCTATGAATGAATATTAAGAGTAGCAATATGAGCTATGAATGAATGACGATAGGGATGACATTTATAGCTTAATGGGCGACAACCTTTGGATGGATAATGTTTTTTAATGCATTGCAAAAACGATTCTACATTCCATTGACTATTTTCTCGCAAATCCATACATGCACTGTTTTGCGAGAAAATGAATCATTATAAAAACGCTGATACTAAGATATGCAGACAAGAAACCTGTCTTACCTCTTAAACTATAGACGAAGAGCGATAGACACTTTATCAAATAAGCCCTTTAAATTATGCACAATCTTTTTATTGGAGAGCGTTAAAGATCTGATTATAATTTGTGCTATTAATTTCCAAAGGATGTTCTTTATTGGCAACTTGGAGCATTTCTAGCTTAAGATCTTCTCTTATCATCATATCTATATTGGCGCGGACCTCAGTTGAAAGAGTATGAGACGTGATATCTTTAGGCATTGTTACAGTCTTTATTTGATAAATGATACGGTTTGTTGCAACCGGTCCTTTTATGACACCATAATGACCTTTGGGACCAGAAAACAAGGCTTTAACACCTTCAACACCAAGGACTTCAGATGAATCTTGACGCCGGAGGGCTGGTGTTGTTTGTTTTGTAACACCAAGGGTATGAGCAAGAGCAACAAGACTTTTTCCTTCCGTGAGCTGTTTGAGAGCATTTTGGGCTTTTTCATCAAGAAGACGTTGGATTTCCTCATTTTTCCATTGAGAAAGAACATCTAGCTTAGCTTCTTCAAGTGTCTTATCGCGGGCAGGAATAATTTTATCGACCTTATACCAGAGATACCCACCATTTTGAAAAGAGAGAGGATCAAGATCGACACCTTCGTTTGATTGATAGATGGCATTCAGTAAAATATCTTTTTGAGGTAAATCCGTGAGTATTGCACCTTCAAGCGTTTTCCCCGTTTTATCAATGGTAATTGTGCGCAAAGATAACTTGTATTGGTCAGCTAACTCTTTGAGAGAAGCACCCTCAAAACGAGCATTTTCAATGGCTACATAATTATTACGAATATCATCCGTAGCACGATTTTTGGCAAGTATTTGGCGAATATTTTCTTCTACACTTTCAAAAGGAAGAGAGCTTGAGGGTTCAATATGTATGATGCGAATGATAACAGGTCCCTGTAAGTCATTGATTACAGCACTGACTTGCCCTTGTTGGAGTTCAAAAATTTCGGATGCTAGATGGCTAGGAAGTTCATTTTCTGCGAGAGGCCCTTTTTGTATGTCATTAAGAGTCTTTTTTTCAGCTTTTACCAGTTCATCAAAACTCAATCCATCGGCTATTTTTTTTGCTGCATTATCGGCTTCTTCGCGTGAGGGGAATCGCAGTTCTTCGAATGTACGCTTTTCAGGGGTTACAAAACGTGAAGCATTTTGGGTATAATAAGCTTTTGCCTCATCTGTTGGGATATCTTTAGGTTTTACGAAATCATTAAGTTCCATAGATAATAAAGAGACAGTGCGGTATTCTGGAGTACGAAATTCATTTTGATGTGTTTCAAACCATTTTTGCAGTGTTTCGTCATCAGGATCAGCTGTTATTTCCTTTTCTTTTAGATCAATCATGAGATAATCTGCGATACGCATTTCTCCTTGATAAAGAGCAAGTGCTTTATAGAAGAGATCTGGTGCTTTCATATCAGAGAATAAAGCTGAAATAATTTGGTTACGCTTTTCTTTTCTGGTGTAATAATTAAGAAAAGCACTTTCACTGATACGTAAATGCTGAAGATAGTTATAAAATAAATTTTTATCAAAAGTGCCATTTATTTGGAACATATTATCAGTTCCAATCATACGCGCTATTGTATCTTTTGAAAGACTTATTTTCATTTTACGGGCTTGTTCATCAAGCAGTGTATTTTGTTGTAATTGATTAAACACAAAAGCGGGAATTTGGTATTGCTGCATTTCATTTGGCGTAAACATTCGTCCAAGATGAGCGGCATGTGCTAAACGTGCGCTTTGATCGGCAAGAGCGAGACGATAATCATCGACAGTTACTGTGGACTTTCCAGAAGTAATAAGGCCTCTTTCATTTTTGGTGTGTAACTGTGGTATCCCCCATAAAAGAATGAAGCATAAGAGTAAAATAGCAAGGAAAATTCTGGCAATCCAAGAATTTGCAGCATTTCTTACGATGTCAAGCATTGTTTAATTCCACTTTTAACATGAGTTATTATCAAAGCAGTAACGGAATTTGCAACAAAGACACGAAAGATGCAAGCTTTAAAGACTTGCTTTCACTTTATAATTTGGTACTTACAGATAAATAATATATTATAATAGCTCTTGAGGTGAAAATATGTCTCCAAATATTCGGCCTTTTCTTGCTGGAAATTGGAAAATGAATGGAACGAGTGAATCGCTTGGAGAGTTGCGTGCTATTGCTACAGGCGTTAGCTCTGATCTAGGTCATTTGTTTGAAGCTTTAATTTGTGTTCCAGCAACGCTTTTATCGCGTGCTTCTGATACGCTGGATGGTGAAAATCTCCTTTTAGGAGGACAAAGTTGTCACTTTGATGACTATGGCCCTTATACTGGAGATATTTCAGCTTTTATGCTTAAAGAAGCGGGAGCAAGTCATGTTATTATCGGGCATTCAGAACGTCGTACAGTGTATCAGGAAAATGATGCTATTGTCTGCGCCAAAGTGCAAGCAGCGTGGCGAGCAGGGCTTGTGGCTCTTGTATGTATTGGTGAAACATTGGAAGAACGCAATAATAATAAAGTGCTGGATGTTCTCGCACAGCAGCTTGAGGGATCTTTACCAGATGATGCAACAGCAGAGAATATCATTATCGCTTATGAACCTGTTTGGGCGATAGGCACCGGCAATACAGCAACTGTAGAAGATATTGCAAAAGTGCATCATTTCATTCGTGATGAGATGTGCTCTCGTTTTGGGGATGAAGGGAATAATATGCGCCTTCTTTATGGTGGATCAGTAAAACCCTCCAATGCATTTGAGCTTTTAAGCATTGCTCATGTTAATGGTGCTTTGATAGGTGGAGCAAGTTTAAAAGCGACTGATTTTTTAACTATTTGCGATGTTTATCGTAAATTATAGCGGAGAAATTTGAGTTACCCCTTGGATTGTGTGTTATTTATGTGTAAATAACCATGAAAGAGTTATTTGAAGAGCAGGGTTTATGCAAACAGTACTTATTGTTATTCATTTATTGATTGTGATTACTTTGGTTGGTATTATATTAATTCAACCTTCAGAAGGTGGTGGGCTCGGTGTGAGTAATAGCTCAGGGTTGATGAAAACTCGTGGATCTCGAAACCCTTTAACACGTTTGACTGCTATTTTAGCCTGTTGTTTTTTTGTTGTGTCTATTGGACTTACCGTGGTGAGTAATATATCAAATTCTAGTTCTGATATTTTAAAGCGTATACCGGTTAATTCAGAGCAGAATTCTACCAATAAAGGCTCAGGATCAGTCCCATCATCAGATGGTGAGTCTTCCCCTTCTATTCTTGAGCAGCTAGGAGGTCCTTCGAATTCTCCGCAGGAACAGAAACAGTCCACAAATCCTGAAGCAGAAAGCCCAGTTCCACCGGTTCTTGAAAATACAGTTCCGGATAACAGTACAAAATAGTTTTTTAAGAAAATATAGACTTTTTAAAAAGGTGATTTTTTCACCTTTTTTATTTTAGAAGAAAAATTGTTTCTTTTTGCATTTTTTGCTGGAAAAATCATTATAAATTGCTTATCACCATAAGCCCATGGCACGTTATGTTTTTATTACTGGTGGTGTGGTTTCTTCCCTTGGAAAAGGCATCGCAGCAGCGGCGTTAGCAGCGTTATTACAGGCTCGTGGCTATCGCGTACGTCTTCGCAAACTTGATCCTTATTTAAATGTTGATCCAGGTACGATGTCACCTTATCAACATGGTGAAGTATTTGTGACCGATGATGGTGCAGAAACGGATCTTGATCTTGGTCATTATGAGCGTTTTACTGGGCGTTCTGCAAATAGCCAAGATAATATTACAACAGGGCGTATTTATCGCAATATCATTGAACGAGAGCGGCGTGGTGATTATTTGGGGGCAACAGTCCAAGTTATTCCTCATGTTACAGATGAAATTAAGAGATTCATTACGATGGGAAATGAAGAATTTGATTTTGTTTTGTGTGAGATAGGTGGAACGGTTGGTGATATTGAAGCAATGCCTTTTCTAGAAGCGATTCGTCAGCTTCGCAATGAGCTACCGAGACAAAATGTCGTTTATGTCCATCTCACCTTAATGCCTTATATTCCTTCGGCAGGTGAATTAAAAACGAAACCAACACAACATTCTGTCAAAGAATTGCAAGCAGTTGGTATTTCTCCTGATATTTTGCTTGTACGTGCAGATCGATCTATTCCAGAAACAGAACGATGCAAATTATCACTTTTTTGCAATGTTCGCTCCAATGCAGTCATTCAGGCATTAGATATGCCAACAATTTATGATGTTCCTATGGCATACCATAAGGAGGGTTTGGACTCTGAAGTTCTTTGCGCTTTTGGAATCGATTCGGCTCCTTCCCCCAAGATGGATCGTTGGGAAGATATTACGCATCGCATTCACCATCCTGAAGGAGAAGTTACGATTGCTGTTGTAGGAAAATATACGGGCTTAAAGGATGCTTATAAATCCCTTATCGAAGCGATTGCGCATGGTGGTTTAGCGAATAAAGTGAAGGTTAATATTGAGTGGATTGATTCGGAACTTTTTGAAAAAGAAGATTCTGTTTCAGCTTTACAAAAAGCCCATGGAATTTTGGTTCCAGGTGCTTTTGGGGCACGAGGGTCTGAAGGGAAGATTCGAGCAATTCAATTTGCACGAGAGCGTAAAGTTCCATTTTTAGGAATTTGTTTTGGAATGCAATTAGCTTGTATAGAAGCTGCACGCAATATTGCACAGATTGAGAATGCTTCATCAAGTGAATTTTGCGAAACAGACAATCCAATTGTAGGTTTAATGACAGAATGGCTTAAAGGAGACGTTCTTGAAAAACGTACAAGAAATGGTGATCTCGGCGGTTCAATGCGCCTTGGTGCTTTTGCTGCTGAATTAAAGGAAGAGAGTCATATTGCTCAAATTTATGGGATGACCAAGATTGTCGAGCGACATCGTCATCGTTATGAGGTCAATATTGATTATAAGGATAAGTTAGAACAGTGTGGTTTGATTTTTTCTGGGATGTCTCCTGATGGTATTTTACCAGAAACGATAGAATATGTAGATCATCCATGGTTTATTGGTGTTCAATATCATCCAGAATTAAAATCTCGTCCTTTTGATCCACATCCGCTTTTTTCTTCTTTTATTGAAGCCGCTGTAGAACAAAGTCGATTAGTTTAATGCATAAATTTGGTTACTTTGCTTTTGAGGGATAAAATGACTAAACCAAATGCCCGTGTGAAAGTTGGAAATATGATTTTTTCAAATGAAATGCCTCTTTCATTAATTGCAGGGCCGTGTCAGATGGAAAGTCGAGATCATGCTTTTGAAATGGCTGGTCGTATTAAAACAATTACCGATCAGCTTGGTATCAGGTTTGTTTATAAATCAAGTTACGATAAAGCCAACAGAACCTCTTTGAGTGCGGCACGCGGCATTGGTCTTGAAAAAGCAATGGCTATTTTTTCTGATTTAAAAAAAGAGTTTGATTGTCCCATATTAACTGATGTGCATACAGAAGAGCAATGTACAATTGTTTCTTCTACAGTTGATATTTTACAAATACCGGCTTTTTTATGTCGTCAAACAGATCTTTTGGTAGCAGCCGCTAAAACAGAATGTGTTATTAACATTAAAAAAGGTCAGTTTTTAGCGCCGTGGGACATGGAGAATGTTTTAAAAAAGGTTGTTTACAGTGGTAATCCGAATGTTATGCTTTGTGAGCGAGGCACGTCATTTGGTTATAACCGACTTGTTTCTGATATGCGTTCGTTGCCTATTTTACGTTCATTGGGTGCTCCTGTTATTTTTGATGCAACGCATTCTGTTCAAGAACCTGGGGGGCAGGGGGCTTCATCTGGTGGACAGCGTCAATTTGTTGAAATTTTAGCGCGTGCGGCTGTTTCTGTTGGGGTCGCAGGTATTTTTTTAGAAACGCATCAAGATCCAGATAATGCGCCTTCTGATGGACCCAATATGATTAAAGTTGATGATTTACAAAGATTGCTTGAGACTTTAATGGAATTCGATTATCTGTCAAAGAAACTGAATTGAGAAGAAAAAGTATTTCATTAATAGGTTGTTAGAAATGAATCGCGACTTTTATCGGATAAGGAAATACATATGACTATAATTGTCGATATCATTGGACGTGAAGTTCTTGATAGCCGTGGTAATCCAACGGTAGAAGTTGATGTTCATTTGGAAAATGGTGCGTTTGGTCGTGCTATGGTTCCTTCGGGAGCTTCAACGGGAGCACACGAGGCTATAGAACTTCGTGATGGTGGTTTGCGCTATCAAGGAAAAGGTGTTGAAAAAGCAGTTGCTGCAGTCAATGGCGAAATTCTTGAAGAACTTGGTGGTCGGGATGCAACAAATCAAATCGCTATTGATCAAGCCATGATTGCTTTGGATGGAACGCCAAACAAAGCCCGTCTTGGTGCCAATGCACTTCTTGGTGTTTCATTAGCTGTTGCAAAAGCAGCTGCGGCTTCATTAAATTTACCTTTGTATCGTTATATTGGGGGTACACAAGCGCATATTCTTCCAACACCTATGATGAACATTATTAATGGTGGCGTTCATGCTGATAACTTGATTGATTTTCAAGAGTTTATGATTATTCCTATAGGAGCGCCTACTGTTCGAGAAGCAATTCGTTATGGTGCTGAAATTTTTCATGCGTTGAAAAAGCGTTTAAAGGGTGCAGGTTATAATACCAATGTTGGTGATGAAGGTGGTTTTGCACCTCAATTTAAAAGCGCTGATCAAGCAATTGATTTTATTATGGAATCTATCATGATATGTGGTTATAAACCAGGTGAACAAATTGCCATTGGTTTAGACTGTGCTTCAACCGAATTTTATAAAAATGGCTCGTATTTTTATAAAGGTGAGGGAAAATGCCGTGACACCCAAGAGCAGGTAGAGTATTTAGCGCAGCTTGTGAAAAATTATCCTATTATTACAATTGAAGATGGAATGGCAGAGGATGATTGGGAAGGTTGGAAGCTACTCACGGATACAATTGGAGAAAGATGTCAGCTTGTTGGTGATGATTTGTTTGTAACGAATTCAGCACGTTTGCGTGATGGTATCAAAATGGGGGTAGGCAATTCTATTCTCATAAAAGTTAATCAAATTGGTACATTGAGTGAAACACTTGATGCTGTAGAAGTAGCACATAAAGCAGGTTATCGTGCCATTATATCTCATCGTTCAGGCGAAACAGAGGATTCTTTTATTGCAGATCTTGCGGTTGCAACGAATTGTGGACAAATTAAAACAGGTTCTCTTGCACGTTCGGATAGATTAGCAAAATACAATCAACTTATTCGTATTGAAGAAATGCTAGGAACCCAAGCGCGTTATGCTGGTGATGTATATCGTTGATAGTTGTGAGCACAAAGTGTGAGAGTATGATATTATTTAGATTATGAAATTGAGATTTCTTATCAAAGACATATGCGCAGTAATTTTATAGGTATTTAAATTTATAGGGATTAAGATGAGAGGTATAATTATTACTCAAGATCAAGGAATGTATCTCGTTTCGGGTGATGATGGTAAGCGTTATCAGTTTGCGACTTGGGATTGGTTGGGAAAGAAACCACCAAGGATCGGTGATACTGTTGATTTTGTGTATGAAGGGGGCGTTGTCAGTTCTGTTTTTCCATTGTTGAGAACAGGTACAGAGAACACAAAGATGATGTTCGCACTCCTTTGTTGGTGTGCAGGTATCTTTGGTGTCCATCGCTTTATGGTTGGTAAAGTTAGGACAGGTGCTTTAATGCTGGTTCTATCTTTATCATTGTTTGGATTGATAATTACCGGAATTTGGGCAGTTGTTGATTTTATAGTCATTCTTGGAGGAAAATTTACGGATAAAAATGGGAATCAAATTACAGATTTTTAAAAATCTTATAATAAAAAGGAGGTAATCTAGCCCGCTTTTTATTTTTATCAATATATTAAGTTCATAATAGCTCTGCGTTATTGTATTACATGTCTTTAATGTAAAATATTAAAAGGCTATGCCCAGTTGAACAAAAATATTGAAAAAACTGTGCTATTTTATATAGGTAAAACAAAAGCGCAAATCAATTACAGCGTACTTTAGGTTGCTGCTTATAGCAGGGAAAACATTAGTTATTTGGGGGGGCAAGACTATTCCAATTACACGTTGATCATGGTTTTTATGCGTTTTATTTATACCGTGAGGTTAATCCGCATATTATCGAATTAGAAATAATCTCTTTATGAATAACACATGAGGAGTAGCTTTATAGGTGGGCAAGGATGAAGGGTAAAATTATTGGTCAAGATCAAGGAGATTATTTCGTTTCAGGAGCTGACGGTAAGCGCTATCAATTTACGAGTTGGGATTGGTTAGGAAAAAAAACACCAAAGGTAGGGGATACCGTTGATTTTGTATATGAAGATAATGTTGTTAAATCTGTTCTCCCTCTTTTGAGTAAATCGCAGTCAGAAAAATCAAGATTGGCGATAGCACTTGTTTGTTGGTTTTTTGGTTTATTGGGAATTCATCGCTTTATGGCTGGTAAAGTTGGGACAGGCATTGTAATGCTTCTTATAACGATAACAGGTGTAGGATTGCTCGTTACTATACCGTGGACATTCATTGATTTTATAGTTATTTTATCCGGATATTTTAGGGATGAAAATGGGGATAAAATTATAAATTGGTAGAAATTTTAGAATAATATAAAATGTAAAGAGCTAGAAACTTTCTTTACTTTTAATGTTGTCAATATATTAATTTAATAATGTAAATTATTTTAGGCTATGTCTTTAAATGTGAAATATTAAAGAAAATTATGAATATTTAAATAAAACTATTGAAAAAGATTGTACTATTTCATATGAAAAAAGCAAAAGTGCAAATCGAACAGCGTACTTACCACTTATAATTGCGGGAATTTTAAGTTGTTGGGGGATTTTAAGCTTTTTAAATTGTCATATATCACGGTGAATACAGATTGTATTCATGCTGTGAGGTTTATCCAATATATTATCATATTAGAAGAAAAGCTTCTTTATGAATAACAATTTTATAGGTGGTGAAGATGAAAGGTAAAATTATTGGTCATGATCAAGGAGATTATTTTATTTCAGGGGCTGATGGTAAGCGCTATCAATTTGCGAATTGGGATTGGTCAGGAAAAACGCCGCCGAAAATTGGTGACGTAGTTGATTTTGTGTGTGAAGGGGATACCATTAAATCTATTTTCCCTATCTTGACTGAAGGTCAGTCACAGCAATCAAAAGTGACGTTAGCGGTCGTTTGTTTTTTTCTAGGTGGACTAGGAATTCATCGTTTTATGGTTGGTAAAGTTGGAACTGGCATTGCAATACTTCTTATAAATATAATAAGTGTAATAAGTATAATAAGTGTAATATTTATGCCGGTAGGGCTTATAGGAATTTTTTTGATAATTACACCTTGGGTATTGATTGATTTTATAGTCATTTTAACAGGAAGTTTTAAGGACAAAGATGGGTGTAAAATCACAACTTAGAGGATATCCAATATTTATAATATAAAAAGTGGGTTATTCAGCTTACTTTAATTGTATTAAGGGGGGGGACTTTGGTGGTAACAAATTGTTTGCATGTGTAGATTGAGTAATGAGGTGTTAATCAAAATCGTGCATAGTTGGGCTGAGTATTGAGGAATTTGTGCTGTAAAGACTGTGCTATTTTATGTGGACAAAGCAGAAACGTCGATCAATCAAAGTACGCTTTGTACTACCTCTTATGACGGTGGGAGTCTTAAGCTATTTCAGTTATCACATTTATCATGGTGAGTATGGATTGTATTCACGCAGTGAAGTTAATCAGCATATTAGTGAATTAGAAAAGGAGCTTCATAAAATAGAAGCTGAGCGGATATTCATGGAAAAGCGTATTTCTCTTTTACGCAACGGGCATATAGAAAAAGATATGTTGGATGAGTATGTCCGAAAGAATTTGAACTTCTCTAAGCCAAATGAACTGACAATCTTAATACCTTGAAATTGATACTAAAGGTAAATGAAAAATCGCTTAATTTAGACAACAATCAGCAATGATATTGTTTAAGCCGATTGATAAGGCTTGTAACTTTTGTTCGTAAAGGTTATTCCTAGATAATCATAAAAGGGAGTTTAATATGGCAGAACGACTTAAAAAAAATTCTGCGTCGGTAGCGCACACTGTATTATCAAGCACTACAAAGAAAGCACCAATAGCCTCTTTTACAAAAGAGGAAGAAATTGTTGCCTATCGTGAAATGCTTTTAATTCGCCGTTTTGAAGAAAAAGCAGGACAACTTTACGGTATGGGGCTTATTGGGGGGTTTTGTCATCTTTATATTGGACAGGAAGCCGTTGTTGTTGGAACATTGAAAGCGGCAAAAGAAGGTGATCAGGTTATTACGTCTTACCGTGATCATGGACATATGTTAGCGGTTGGGATGAGTCCGCGTGGTGTTATGGCAGAATTAACGGGGCGCCAAGGGGGCTTTTCCAAAGGGAAAGGTGGCTCGATGCATATGTTCTCTAAAGAAAAAAACTTTTATGGGGGACATGGTATTGTTGGGGCACAGGTTCCCATTGGTTCAGGCTTGGCATTTTCGAATCAATATCTTGATAAAGATAATGTGACATTGGTTTATTTTGGTGATGGTGCTGCAAATCAGGGGCAGGTTTACGAGAGTTTTAATATGGCTTCACTTTGGAAGCTGCCTGTTGTTTATATTATTGAAAATAATCAGTATGCTATGGGAACGTCCGTTTCACGTGCATCTGCAGAAACTGATTTTTCCCGTCGTGGTCTTTCTTTTGAAATTCCAGGTATTGTTGTTGACGGTATGGATGTTCGATCAGTAAAAGGAGCTGCTGATGAAGCAATTTCTTGGGCACGCTCAGGTAAAGGGCCGATCATTCTTGATATGCAAACCTATCGCTATCGTGGTCATTCCATGTCTGATCCAGCGAAATATCGTTCAAAGGAAGAAGTCCAAAAAATAAAAGAGGAACACGATCCGATTGATCAAGTAAAAAGTCGGATTCTTAAAAAAAATTGGGCGAGCGAGGACGATTTAAAATCTATTGAGAAAGAGGTCCGTGCAATTGTTGCTGATGCGGTAGATTTTGCACAAAGTGATCAAGAGCCAGATGCTTCTGAGCTCTATACTGATATTTTAGTTTGATGCGAGGGAAGCAAGTATGTCTATTGATATTTTGATGCCGGCGCTTTCACCAACTATGGAAGAAGGTAAACTGTCTAAATGGCTCAAGAAAGAAGGTGATAAGGTTAGCTCTGGCGATGTTATTGCTGAAATTGAAACGGATAAGGCTACAATGGAAGTAGAGTCCGTTGATGAAGGTACTCTTGGTAAAATTTTTGTGCCTGAAGGTTCAGAAGGCGTAAAGGTTAACACTGTTATCGCAATTTTGTTAGAAGAAGGTGAGCGTGCTGAGGATATTTCGCAACCTACTGATACAGCACAAAAACCTAAGGAATCTTCTCTTTCTCTGCCTTTGTCAGTTCCGCAGGCTGCTCCTACTTTTGATACATCTCTTAATTTTGATATTCCAGCGGGAACACAAATGGTTACAATGACAGTTCGTGAAGCGCTTAATCAGGCTTTGGCTGAAGAAATGCGGCGTGATGAAACAGTTTTTCTTATGGGGGAAGAAGTTGCGCAATATCAAGGTGCCTATAAGGTTAGTCAAGGTTTGTTGGAAGAATTCGGAGAACGCCGAGTTATTGATACCCCAATTACAGAGCACGGCTTTGCTGGGCTGGCTGTCGGGGCTGCTTTTGGTGGGTTACGTCCTATTGTCGAGTTTATGACCTTTAATTTTGCGATGCAGGCGATGGACCAAATTATTAACTCAGCAGCCAAGACACGTTATATGTCTGGTGGACAAATGACCGCTCCTATGGTTTTCCGAGGTCCCAATGGTGCGGCTGCCCGTGTTGGTGCTCAACATTCTCAATGTTATGCAGCATGGTATAGTCATATACCAGGTCTGAAAGTTGTTATGCCTTATAGCGCTGCAGATGCAAAAGGTTTGCTGAAAGCTGCTATTCGTGATGATAATCCTGTTGTTTTCCTTGAAAATGAGATTTTGTACGGGCATCAATTTGATGTTCCTCAACTCGATGATTTTGTTTTACCTATTGGTAAGGCGCGTATTCATAAGTCTGGACAAGATGTGACAATTGTTGCATGTGGGATTGGAATGCATTACGCGGTTGAAGCATTACCAGAAATTGAAAAACTTGGTATTGATGTTGAATTGATTGATTTACGAACCATTCGCCCGATGGATCTTCCAACAATTCTTTCTTCAGTTAAAAAAACAGGTCGTTTGGTAACAATTGAAGAGGGATTTCCTCAGTCATCCGTGGGAACTGAAATAGCAACGCGTGTTATGCAGCAGGCTTTTGACTATCTTGATGCGCCAATTGCTACGATTTCTGGCAAAGATGTTCCGATGCCTTATGCCGCTAATCTTGAGAAGTTGGCTTTGCCTAATACTGCTGAAATTATTGAGGCCGTTAAGGCTGTGACATACAGAGCATAACGGAGGAAAGCATAATGCCCATTAAAATTACAATGCCAGCGCTTTCCCCTACGATGGAAGAGGGAAATTTAACAAAATGGAATATTAAGGAGGGAGATAAGGTTTCCTCTGGTGATGTTATTGCTGAGATTGAGACGGATAAAGCGACGATGGAGGTCGAAGCTGTTGATGAAGGTAGGGTTGCTAAAATTGTTGTTCCTGCTGGAACACAAGGCGTTAAAGTAAATGCTTTAATTGTTGTTTTAGCAGAAGAAGGTGAAGATTTAGCTGAAGCTGCAAAAGTTACAGAAGAAATCTCTTCTTCTACAAGACAAAAACTAGAGGGTATCAAACAGACAGATTCTCTGAAACAGACGGACTCAAAGGGAATAAAAATGTCTCATGAATCATCAACTGGGCAATTAATACAGCAAGATAAAAAGGGAGCTCGTCTTTTTGCTTCTCCCTTAGCGCGGCGATTAGCATCTCAGGCAGGTCTTGATTTATCCCTTATTTCTGGGAGTGGGCCGCATGGGCGTATTATTAAGCGTGATGTAGAAAAAGTTATGAGCGGTGATATTTCTAAGATTTCTTATTCGTCACAGACAGGAGAGCCAGTAGCCGCAGGTGCTTCTGAGAAACAGATATTGAAACTCTTCAAAGAGGATGAATATGTCTTCACACCCCATAATAATATGCGTAAAACAATCGCGACACGTTTGGTGGAATCAAAACAGAAAGTCCCACATTTTTATGTAACGGTAGATTGTGAACTTGATGCGCTATTAGCGCTGCGTACACAATTGAATGTTGCTGCACCAATGGTTAAGATGCAGGAAGAAGCTAAGCCTACTTATAAGATTTCTGTTAATGATATGGTGATCAAAGCTGTTGCACTTTCTTTGAAAGCGGTTCCTGATGCGAATGTCTCTTGGCTTGAAGGTGGAATGCTTCATCATAAACATTGTGATGTTGGGGTTGCTGTTTCTATTCCCAATGGATTAATTACGCCGATTATTCGCCATGCAGAGGAAAAGCCGTTATCGCTTATTTCCAAAGAGATGAAGGATTTTGCAAAGCGTGCGCGTGAGGGCAAGTTAAAAATGGAAGAATATCAGGGTGGAACAACAGCTGTATCCAATATGGGGATGTATGGTGTGAAAAGTTTTTCTGCTATTCTTAATCCACCGCATGCGACAATTTTTGCGATTGGTGCAGGGGAGCAACGTGCTGTTGTTAAAAATGGTGCTTTAGCCATTGCGACAGTTATGTCAGTTACAATTTCTGCGGATCATCGTGCTGTCGATGGTGCTTTAGCAGCAGAGCTCGCGCGGACTTTTAAGAAGATGATTGAAAATCCATTAGCAATGTTGGTTTGAACTGTTTAACAGTTCTTCACGTAAATTGTGAGAGAGTGTATTTAAGAGAATAAAAACAAATTTAAAGAGTTTGAAGAGCAGAGGTATTGCTGTTTCTAGTTTGGGTAAAGCATTTATAGAAAGCTTAGAGTATAAAGACATAAAGATAATTCTTTTATGTTCATTTTCATTTTTAAGTTCAAAAAATGCATATCCATTTTATATATATCCATGGAGGAATTACTGTGGCAAATCTTTATGATGTAATTGTGATTGGATCAGGTCCAGGCGGATATGTAACCGCAATTCGTGCAGCGCAATGTGGCTTTAAGACTGCGATTGTTGAACGTGAACATTTGGGAGGGATTTGTTTAAATTGGGGATGTATTCCAACAAAGGCTCTTTTACGTTCAGCGGAAATGAAACATTTTGCTGAACATGCAAAAGATTATGGACTAAAAATTAATGGTTCAATTGAGGCAAACATCAAAAATGTTGTGGCACGTTCACGCGGTGTTTCAGCACGTTTAAATGCTGGTGTTGCTTTTTTAATGAAAAAAAATAAAATTGATATTATCTGGGGTGAAGCAAAGCTTACTAAAGAAGCAAAGGGAAGCCAGCTTGCGGAAATTATGGTTTCTTCATCCTCCAAACCGGTTATGCAACCACAAAATCCAGTCCCTAAAGGGACCTTGGGAGAGGGAACTTACCAAGCAAAGCATATCATTATTGCAACGGGAGCACGTCCTCGTGTCCTTCCTGGTATTGAGCCAGATGGAAATCTCATTTGGACTTATTTTGAAGCTATGATACCGCCAGAAATGCCAAAATCGCTTTTGGTCATAGGGTCTGGGGCTATAGGCATTGAATTTGCCTCTTTTTATCATGATATGGGAGCGACAGTCACTGTTGTTGAAATAATGCCCCACATCATGCCTGCTGAAGATATTGAAATTTCAACATTTGCTTGTAAACAATTAGAGAAAAAAGGTTTACGTGTTCTTCGTCAAGCAAAAGTAACAAGGGTTGAAAAATCTTCCGATTCTGTAACTGTACATATTGATATTCAAGGTAAAAAAGAGACAATGACTGTTGATCGGTTGATTTCTGCTGTTGGGGTGCAGGGTAATATTGAGAATCTTGGATTAGAAGCTTTGGGAATAAAAACCGATCGTGGGTGTATTGTAACTGATGAATGGAGTTGGACAGGAGTTTCGGGTATTTATGCTATCGGTGATGTGGCAGGTCCTCCTATGTTAGCCCATAAAGCAGAAGAAGAAGGCGTAATATGTATTGAACATCTTGCTGGTTTAAAGAATGTTCATCCGCTTGATAAGAAAAAAATTCCAGGATGCACCTATTGCACACCGCAAGTTGCTTCTGTAGGGCTTTCAGAAGCGACAGCAAAAGAAGCAGGGTATGATATACGTATTGGTCGTTATTCTTTTTCCGCGAATGGCAAAGCGATTGCTCTGGGTGAAGATCAAGGGTTAGTAAAAACAATTTTTGATAAAAAAACAGGACAGCTTCTTGGGGCCCATATGGTAGGAGCTGAGGTAACAGAATTAATACAGGGGTTTGTCATTGCCATGAATCTTGAAACAACAGAGGAAGAATTAATGCATACTGTTTTTCCACATCCGACTTTATCGGAAATGATGAAAGAAAGTGTATTGGATGCTTATGATCAAGTTTTAAACGCTTGATGATTAGATTGTATGAAAGATTTTAAATTTTTCATTGCTCCTTCGTATTTATAAGGCAAAGGCTTAAATGGTTACGGTTGTTGATAGAGTTACGAATAGACGTTTGCGCCATCCTGAAAAGGCGCATCGTCCGGATACAAGCGTTCAAAAAAAGCCGGATTGGATTCGTGTAAAAGCGCCAACATCACCAATTTATAAGGAAACACATGGTATTGTACGTACGCATAAGTTAGTGACTGTATGTGAAGAAGCTGGTTGCCCTAATATTGGCGAATGTTGGAGCCAGAGGCATGCTAGCTTTATGATTTTAGGTGAAATATGTACGCGTGCTTGTGCTTTTTGTAACGTTGCAACAGGTATTCCACTTGCCGTTGATCATAATGAGCCAGAACGTGTCGCTGATGCTGTTGCACAGATGGCACTAAAACATGTTGTCATTACATCTGTTGATCGTGATGATCTTGCTGATGGTGGTGCTGAGCATTTTGCAAAAGTTATTTATGCGATTCGTCAAAAAACTCCTAAAACAACAATTGAAGTTCTTACACCTGATTTTCGTCATAAGGATGGCGCTTTAGAAGTTGTTGTTGCTGCTAAGCCTGATGTTTTTAATCATAACTTAGAAACAGTTCCTTCTAAATATTTGAAGGTCCGTCCAGGGGCACGTTATTTTCATTCAATTCGTTTATTACAACGTGTTAAAGAACTTGATCCAACAATTTTTACAAAATCGGGAATTATGGTTGGCCTTGGGGAGGAGCGAAATGAAGTTTTGCAATTGATGGATGACTTGCGCGCTGCTGATGTTGACTTTATGACAATTGGACAATATTTGCAGCCTACACGAAAACATCATCCAGTTGTTCGTTTTGTGCCTCCTGAAGAATTTGAGTCTTTTGCCAAGATTGGTAAAGTAAAAGGATTTTTACATATGGCCTCCAATCCTCTAACGCGTTCATCTCATCATGCTGGAGATGATTTTGCCATTTTGCAAAAAGCGCGTGATGAAAAATTTTCCTTACAGAGATAATTATGCCGATTTTTACAATACATCGGCAGATCACCCATAGTGCCAGTGAAATGTTTGATCTGGTTTCAGATATTGAGCGTTATCCTGAATTTTTACCAATGTGTGAGTCTTTAATAATACGTTCTCGAAAAGAATATGGAAAAAAAATATTGCTTCTTGCGGATATGACCGTTGGTTATAAGATTATTCGTGAAACTTTTACGACTCAAGTATTTCTTCAGCCGGAAAAAAGTCTTATAGAAGTTAAATATATTGATGGTCCATTCAAATATCTTGAAAATCGTTGGGCTTTTCATGATATTGAAAATACCAATGCATGTAATGTAGAGTTTTTTATTGATTATGAATTTAAAAGTAAAACGCTTGGATTAGTGATGGGCTCAATGTTTGATATTGCGTTTCGTAAATTTACCGAGGCTTTTGAGAAGCGTGCGCATCAGATTTATGGCTCTACGGTAACATAGTCTATTCTGTTATTTTTTAACAATACGTATTGCTTAAACAGCGTGAAGGTGAAAACGGGTTTCCATCTTTACTATTTGTTTTTAATTCAGCTTTCAAAAGCATATTGAAGGAATATCATTTTAAATGATGAAGATGATGCACAGCTTCATGCTTTTGTTTTTCTCTTTTTTAATGGATGCACACTCGTTAAACGAAACGCCCAAATAGAACATGCTTGCGTCATACCCATTTCATAATAGTGCTCATAATAAATAGTATAGATTCTCGTAAAAGTATATAAAATCTACATCTGTACACTTATGAAGAAGTCCTCCTGCATCATTTATTTGCTATCTCTCAAGATGTTGCGCGCCAGCTCTTAGCACTTGAGAGAAGTACAAGTGTCTTTTTCTTTAATTATTTTATTTATATAGTTTTTTCTCTTGTGGCGTGTAAGTGAATAAATTTGATTAATTCAACCTACACAGGACTAAAGTGAGATAACTTTACGCTATTGAGATCTTTCATTTTCAAGTTGTGATACAATAAAATTTTTTCAAGATATTGACGATTATAGACTCGATGGCGAATAAAGAATTTTGAAATTAATATGGGGAATTCAGTGAAGCAATTCCAGAATCATTTTAAAAGCATTTTCAACAGTTGCATGGCGGATAGCATTGCGATTAAGATGAGAAAAGTGCATTTCTTTGTGCAGGGGGGAGTGGTTTTTATAAGCTACTGCGCAATGCACAAGTCCTACAGGTTTATCAAAACTTGCACCTCCTGGACCAGCAATTCCTGTTACAGAAACTGCAATGTCAGCTTGTGAATGTTTTAATCCGCCTTCAGCCATTGCAAGAGCAACTTCTTTTGAAACGGCACCATAGGTTCTTATAAGTTCAGCACAAACGCCAACAAGGCGTGTTTTGGATTCATTTGAATAAACAACAAATCCACAATCGAGAACATCTGACGATCCTGCAATATTTGTGAGGCTTGCAGCAATGAGTCCTCCTGTACAAGACTCTACAGTTGTTAACAGCAAACCTTTTTGGCGAAAGGTATTAAGGACTTCATGTGCGTGTTTTTCACAAAGATATGTCATTGGGGAATTTCTCCTGAATAAAGGACGCTCGCTGTTGCAAGAGCAGCAATTCCCTCACCACGACCAATAAATCCAAGTCGTTCATTTGTTGTTGCTTTGATAGAGATTCGATCAGGTGTCATTGCAAGTATTGTCATAAGATTTTCTGTCATGGCATGACGATAGGGACCAATTTTAGGATTTTCAGCGATAATTGTGATATCAACATTGGCAATACGACCACCTGCTTGTTTTATAATATCAAGAGCATGACGGAGAAAAATTTCTGATGATACATTTTTCCATTGAGGATCAGAGGGAGGAAAATGTGTACCGATATCTCCAGCACCTTGAGTTGCAAGAAGGGCATCTGTTAATGCATGAAGAGCAACATCCGCATCGGAGTGTCCATTTAATTTTTTATGAAAAGGAATTTTTATACCACATAATATAAGAAAATCACCATCCTCAAAAGAGTGAACATCATAACCATTGCCGGTACGAATATCAGGAAATATTTGCATTTTCTTTTGGAGATATAAATGGGCAGTATTAAAATCTTCATGCCATGTAATTTTTATGTTGTTAGGATCCCCAAGAACAGTACGCATAGGAATTCCAAACCATTCGGCAATTGCAGAATCGTCAGTGAATTCTTGTTTGCAAGCTTGTTTTGCTTGTTTATGAGCCGCTAAGATATGTTCAAAGGGAAAACACTGTGGAGTTTGTGCTCTATAAAGATGGGTACGGGGAATTGTTTCTAAAACATGCTGATTATTTATACGTTTAAGGGTATCAGAGATGGGCAGAACAGGAAGAACACCTTCTTGAGGTGTGATAGTGTTGTGAATGTTATTAAGAAGCTTGTTTTCTATAAAAGGGCGTGCACCATCATGAATATGCACATATCGGGGGGCAAATTTTTTGAGTGCCTGAAGTCCATATAAGGTAGAGATTTGACGTGTATTGCCTCCTTCAACGATAATAAGGCGCTCTTTAAAATCGTCAATAGCTTGTTCACAGATTTGACGATCTTCTGGATGAATAACAAGAATAATTGTTGTGATAGCTGGATGCTGCAAAAAACAATGCAAGGTATGATAAATAATTGGCTTTTGTCCTAGAAGCCGATATTGTTTTGGAATTTTATGGGGAGATCCTGCTCTTTCACCGCGTCCAGCGGCTAATATTATTGCTGCAATAGAAATACTTAATCTCCTTGTATTATAATCTTAGTTTGCTTTTTTGTCATTAATTTTAAAATGATTTTGAAAGGGTGATCGTTGTAGATCAGCCAAGGATATCACTGATAATACCTCAAAAAAAGCATTTAATGCTTTTTGAAGTGCGGTATTTAAACCACAAAAATCAAACAAGGGGCAAGTTGGTTCTGCAGTATCGAAACATTCTGCGAGGGAAAAGTTGTCTTCTGTTACTTTCACAACATCCGCGACTGAAATCTCTGCTGCGGGTTTAGCCAATCTAACTCCACCATTGCGTCCACGCACTGTTTGGATAAAACCTGCTTGAACAAGCAGCTGAAGGATTTTAAATAAAAAAAGCTCTGAAACGGCATATGCTTTAGCAATTTCTGGAACACGACTGAGAGTTCCCTGATTATCTGCACAATACATGAGCATTCGAAGAGCATAATTTGTTTGTTTTGTTAATCGCATCTCATTTCCTTCGTAAAGTATTGTCGAACACAGTCTATTTTAAAGATATTTTGCAAAATGTAGAAGTTTTTTCTCGTTGACTATATTTGTCCTATTGTAAATGTAGTATTAGTATTGTCAATTTTTGCTACAAAAGGTTATATGATAATAATGAGATAAGGGTATGTAAGCTCATGACGAATATAACATCTGTGACGAATCTTCAAGACATAGATAAAAATACTTATAACGATGAGTTGTATCGTTTAAGTAAGGTATATATTTTTTTAGGGATTACAATTATTATATTGGCTTTACTTACGGCCTCTGTTTCGTTCATTATTCTTATTGGCTTAACTCCTGTTGTTCCCAATAGAACAGTAACCCTTATTCTTATAGGAATTAATAGTTTTTGGGTTTTAGGGCTTATTGTCATCGTTTTTTATGAGATGATTCCGATCATTCGTGCTTGGCGTTCAAGGCGTGCAGGCTCACGTCTTCATGTACGCCTTATTTCATTGTTTGCACTTGTTGCAACAATGCCAGCTGTTGCTGTAGCTCTTGTGTCAGGGCCAGCACTGAATTTGGGACTTGATCGATGGTTTGATACAACAACGCGGCAAATTGTGGGCTCTTCTATTGATTTAGCAAATGCTTATGCAGATGAAATGCTTCAAAATTTAAAAAATTTATCCTACGCGATGGCATTTGCACTTGATAACAAAAAACTCTTAGAACGTAATCCAGCTGAATATAGGATGCAATTGACGCGTCATGCTCTAGGACGCAATTTGCGTGGTGCATTTTTGTTAAGTTCTAGCGGAGCTATTTTTGTATCGAGCGCTCTTGGTGATGAAGATAAACTGCCAATTCCTCCTTCTCATCTTATTGAACGTGCAACCAGTGCGAGACCTTTTTCTTTTCAACCAGGCGTTCATGATTATTTTGGTATTATTTTAAAGTTTACCAATATTCCAAACACATTTTTATATTTGGTGCGTGACGTTGATAAAGGTGTTTTATCTGCTTTGCGTTTGACAGAAGTCAATACAGATCGTTATCGTGATTTAAATGAAAATCGCCTGCTGACACAGATTGCATTTGGTATGCTTTATTTGTGTCTTTTTTTTAGTTTATTCTTATCAGCCATTTGGGCTGCTATTGCTGTTGCTGATCGCTTAGTACGTCCTATTCGTCTTCTCATTAGTGCTGCCGATGATGTTGCTTCTGGAAATATGGAAATTTTCGTGCCAGTACGAGCAAAAGATGGCGATATTGGGCAATTATCCAAAACTTTTAATTACATGGTCAGTGAATTGAAAAGTCGGCGTAATGAATTGATTGCAGTGCGTGATCAAATTGATGAAAGACGGCGTTTTTCTGAAGCTGTATTATCGGGTGTAACAGCGGGAGTAGCAGGGATAGATGATAATGGTGATATCACCATTATCAATCGGTCTATTGAAGCGATGTTTGATATTCGCTCTGAGCACGTTGTTGGAAAAAGTCTTTTATCTTTAAGTGCTGAAATTTGGCAGGTTTTTCAGTTTGTGCGTTCATTGGATCGGAAAAACCATCGTGAGCAGGTCACTTTAAACGTTGCAGGAAAAGAGCGTGTCTGTAATGTTCAAGTTACGATGGAGGAGGATGATGGACAGGGGCAATCTTGGGTTCTAACAATTGATGATATTACAGACCTTGTTGCAGCGCAACGTACAGCGGCGTGGGCGGATATTGCGCGACGTATTGCACACGAAATTAAAAATCCTCTTACACCTATTCAGTTATCCGCTGAACGCATTCGTAAACGTTATAACAAAGCTATTACACAAGATAGAGAGGTCTTTGAGCGGTGTATTGACACAATTATTCGGCAGGTTGGAGATATTGGGCGTATGGTTGATGAGTTTTCCTCTTTTGCACGTATGCCCAAACCCAAAATGCATATTTTAGATATACGAGAATTGTTGCGCGAAGCATGTTTCTTGATAGAAGTGACGCGACATGATATTCATTTTGAGCAAGATTTAGGAACTCTACCACTTATGGGTGCATTTGATAACCGTCTCATTGTACAGGCTTTTTGCAATGTGATCAAAAACGCGAGCGAATCCATAGATTCAGTTATGCGAGAGGAAAATATTCACGGTCATATTCTTGTCCGTTCTTATCATCAAGAAGAATGGGTGGTTGTGGATGTTGTTGATAACGGAAAAGGACTTCCTAAAGAGCAAAGACAAAAGTTATTAGAACCTTATATAACAACACGGGAGAAAGGAACAGGACTCGGGCTGGCCATTGTGCGCAAAGTTATTGAAGATCACGGTGGTTCCATGGAGCTTCATGATGCACCGGAGAGTTTTTATGAAGGTCGTGGTGCGATGATCCGTTTGATGTTTCCGACGGTTGGGGGTAAGCAGGGTAGTATTATACAAGCTATAAATCATAAGATAGGGGAATAGTATGGTATCAGATATCTTGATTGTTGATGATGAAGCGGATATTCGTGAACTTGTTGCTGGTATTTTGGATGATGAAGGCTATGAAACGCGTGTTGCTTGTAACTCTGATGAAGCATTAGCTCAAATTAGTGAACGTATTCCAAAGCTCATTTTTTTAGATATTTGGTTACAGGGGAGTCGCCTCGATGGTTTAGCACTGCTTGATGAAATTAAAACACACTATCCAGCTCTTCCGGTCGTTATGATCTCTGGTCATGGTAATATTGAGACGGCTGTTTCCGCTATAAAGCGAGGAGCCTATGATTTCATTGAAAAACCTTTTAAAGCTGATAGACTTGTATTGGTTGCAGAGAGAACACTTGAAAATTCAAATTTAAAACGTGAGCTTTTAGAATTGCGAAAACGTTCGAACGAGACATTAGAGTTGCTCGGAAAATCGACAGTTATAAAAAATTTGCGTCAAATCATAGAAAAAGTAGCACCAACCAATAGTCGCATCATGATAACAGGTCCTTCAGGGGCAGGAAAAGAGACTGTTGCACGAACTATTCATGCGCTCTCCACGCGTTCGAATGGGCCATTTGTTACAATAAATGCTGCAACGATTACTCCGGAAAGAATGGAAATAGAGCTGTTTGGCAGCGAAATGGAGGGAAGAGAGCGTAAAATCGGTGCCTTAGAGGAAGCCCATGGCGGAATACTTTATCTTGATGAAATTGCTGATATGCCACGTGAGACTCAAGGTAAGATTCTTAGGGTGTTAACGGGGCAAACATTTGAGAGAGTTGGCGGTACAAAACGTGTTAAAGTAGATGTTCGTATCATTTCTTCGACAGCGCAAAATCTTGAAAACCTCATTTCTGACGGGCGCTTTAGAGAAGATCTTTTCCACCGTCTTTCCGTTGTTCCCATTACTGTTCCGCCCCTTTCTGCTCGTCGTGAAGATATTCCAGAACTTGTCCATCATTTTGTAAAAACAATATCACAGCAGGTTGGGATTAAGCCACGTGAAATCAGTGATGATGTGATTGCTATTTTGCAAACGCATGCTTGGCCGGGTAATGTAAGACAATTACGTAATAATATTGAGCGTCTTCTTATTCTTGTGCGGGATGGGGATGGTCCTATAACAGCGGATTTTCTTCCCAGTGAAGTGAATGATTCTTTGCCACGTCTTCAAATGGATTCGGATGAGAGTATAATGGATTTACCGTTGCGTGAAGCACGAGAATTGTTTGAAAAGAGATATTTAGTGGCGCAGATTGGACGTTTGGGTGGAAATATATCGCGTACTGCTGAATTTATAGGCATGGAGCGTTCAGCTTTGCACCGTAAACTTAAAGCGCTTGGAGTTTCTTAAAGCGATGCGTATTATTATTTGTGGAGCAGGACAGGTTGGTTATGGGATAGCAGAGCGTCTTGCTGCTGAAAATCACGATGTTACTGTTATTGATATTGAAACAAGATTAATTGAAAAGATTCGCGATACATTGGATGTGAGAGGTTTTGTTGGTCACGGTTCACGGCCTGAAGTTCTTTTGGCTGCAGATGCAGACAAAGCTGATATGTTGATTGCTGTCACTTTGTTTGATGAAGTGAATATGGTAGCTTGCCAAGTGGCACATTCATTATTTAATGTGCCCACAAAAATTGCTCGTATTCGCTCACAATCTTATTTAGAACCACGTTATAAGACGCTTTTTTCTAGAGAAAATATTCCTATTGATGTGGTTATTTCGCCAGAAGTTGAAGTTGGGGAAATGGTTTTGCGTCGTATTGCTTTACCTGGTGCAATAGATGTTCTTTATTTTTGTAATGATGATATTGTTGCGTTAGCCTTGGAATGCATGGAAGATTGCCCCGTTATTAATACACCTTTGCGTCAATTAACAGAGCTTTTTCCAGATCTTCAAACAACGGTTACCGCTATTAAACGTGGCTCGGAATTATTGATTGCACATTCAGAAACGCAATTACGTGTCGGTGATATAACCTATCTTGTTGTTGCTCGTGAACAGATGCGTCGTGCTGTTGGGCTTTTTGGTCATAAAGAACAAGATGCCCACCGCATGATTATTGCAGGGGGTGGTCACATTGGCCTTTATGTTGCACAGGCTATTGAAAAGCGTTTCCATAAATTAAAATTGAAGATTATAGAAGCGCATAGAGAAAGAGCCCTCACAATTGCTGATCAGCTTGAAAAAACAACAGTTTTATACGGTAATGTGTTAGATCCAGTGATTCTTCAAGATGCGGGAATTGATCAGTCCGATTTAATGATTACATTAACCAATCAAGATCAGGTTAATCTCTTAAGCGCTATTATTGCTAAAAGATTGGGCTGCAAAGCCAATATGGTATTGATTAATAATGTTGCCTATCAAGAATTTAGTCGTGCTGTTGGTGTGGATGCATATCTTAATCCCCATAGCGTTACAATATCGAGAATTTTGCAACAAATGCGCCGTGGGCGTATTCGTTCTGTTCATTCAGTTTTTAATGGCCGAGCAGAAATTATTGAAGCTGAAGTGATGCAAACATCTTCATTGGTTGGTAAGTCATTATCAGAGCTCAATTTATCAGATGGTTTGAGAATTGGTGCAATTTATCGCAATAAGACAATAATACAGCTTTCGGCAGATACGCGTATTTTATCTGGTGATAGAATAGTGATTTTTGCTCTTGCTGAGTTCGTTCGTGATGTTGAACAACTCTTTCGCGTAAGTTTAGAATATTTTTGATATATTATCTATGGATATTTGTACTTTTTGGTATAGTGGACAATTAAGATTGGTGGATAGGCTTTGTTTGTCCTCAATGGTTAAAACTGGACAGCGCGTTAAGCTTTTTAGTTATGATAAAAAATAGATAATCTTCCTGCTGGTGTTGAGCTGCATGAAGCCGAATCAATTTTACTACGCTCAGCAATTTATCGCCTTGACCCCGATTTTTCTGATGATAAACTATGGTGTACAATTGTTCGGTTCTCGGATTTTTTTCGTGTTATGCTGATGAAATATCAACAAGGTGTTTGGTTAGATACAGATGTTTACCTTGTTAAACAATTTCAGCCAGATACGGAGAAGGTTTGGTTGGCAAGAGAAAATAATATAAGAGTGGGCGTTTCTGCACTTTATTTTCCGCCCGATAACCCTATTATAAAAGTATTTGAAGATTATTGGGCAGGCGCAGAAATTATTCCTCATTGGCTTGGGTTTAAGCGTCGTGTTTGGAGACCGTTCTGGTTAAAGAGGAAAAAATGCCGATTTTACCGGGAAATTTTGGCGTTACAATATTTGGTAATGATGGTATTTCACGATTAGCAAAACGATATGGTTTTTTTCATGAAGCAAAGGAAAAGGAAACTTTTTATTACTGGATTGGGCGAAAAACTGAAAGTATTTTTGAACCAGCTTTTGGCGTAAAGCCGCTCACCGATTCACGCTTGATAGGATTTCATATTCACAGAAAGACAAAGACGACGCAAAAACCTCAGGAAGGAAGTTTTTACCATTGGGCGGTATCTCGCATTCCGGATGTTCATGATTTGTTTAGGTAGAGTTATTATTGCTATTTTAACTATTGAGATTTTAATCTATCTTATACAATCTCTTGATTGTAGCTTGCACAAGAGAGTAATGTTAACAAATGGATAAAAACATTGAATGTGTAAAGAGCGGTTGTTATATGAACGGAAAGTAAAAATATGAGTGATCCAATGAAAACAGCATTAAGCCTTGTTCCTATGGTTATTGAACAAACAAATCGTGGTGAACGGGCGTATGATATTTTTTCCCGTCTTTTAAAGGAACGGATTATTTTTATTAATGGACCTGTTGAAGATGGTATGGCAATGCTTGTTTGTGCACAATTGCTTTTCTTGGAAGCGGAAAATCCTAAAAAAGAAATTAGTCTTTATATTAATTCTCCAGGTGGTGTCGTAACATCTGGTATGGCTATTTATGATACTATGCAGTTTATTCGCCCTCCTGTTTCTACGCTTTGCATGGGGCAAGCGGCATCTATGGGGTCTTTATTGTTAACGGCTGGAGCAAAAGGTCATCGTTTTACATTGCCAAACGCACGTATTATGGTGCATCAACCATCTGGTGGTTTTCAAGGTCAAGCTTCAGATATTGAGCGACATGCGCAAGATATTATAAAGATGAAACGGCGTTTAAATGAAATTTATGTTCAACATACGAGTCAAGATTATGAGGTTATAGAGAGAACTCTCGATCGTGATCATTTTATGACAGCGGAAGAAGCCAAAGCGTTTGGCTTAGTTGATGATGTTATACAATACCGTGCAGAAACTGAAAAAGAAGAAAAAGATTAAGAGTTTTTATAGAAAAAACAGCTACTTTAAATCAAAGAGTTTTATAAAAAATATCGCAAAATAAGAGAAACACCTAAAAGTATTGAGACATGCATGGTTTTCTATATGTCTTTTAGTTTTCATGATGAAAAGCTTCCTTTGAAAAGGCAAAGTGTTCATATATTGTGGTGAAAGGAAAGAAAAATGAGCAAAATTAGCAATAGCGGGAACGAATCAAAAAATACTCTCTATTGCTCGTTCTGCGGCAAGAGTCAGCATGAGGTGCGTAAGCTCATTGCGGGGCCTACTGTATTTATCTGTGATGAATGTGTAGAGCTTTGCATGGATATTATTCGGGAAGAAAATAAGTCTTCTGGGGTTAAGGTGCGTGATGGTGTTCCTACGCCACAGGAAATTATAACAGTTCTTGATGATTATGTTATTGGTCAGCAGCATGCAAAGCGTGTTCTTTCTGTTGCTGTTCATAATCATTATAAACGGTTGGCGCATCAGTCTAAAAGCAATGATATTGAGTTAACTAAATCAAATATTCTTCTTGTTGGTCCAACGGGTTGTGGTAAAACTTATCTTGCACAAACATTAGCACGTATTATTGATGTGCCTTTTACGATGGCGGATGCGACCACTTTGACTGAAGCGGGTTATGTGGGAGAAGATGTTGAAAATATTATTTTGAAGCTTCTTCAAGCAGCAGATTATAATGTTGAACGTGCGCAGCGTGGTATTGTTTATATTGATGAGGTTGATAAGATTTCTCGTAAAGCAGATAATCCTTCTATTACAAGAGATGTTTCGGGAGAAGGAGTTCAGCAAGCGTTATTAAAGATTATGGAAGGAACGATTGCTTCTGTTCCTCCACAAGGTGGACGTAAACATCCGCAACAAGAGTTTCTTCAGGTTGATACCACAAACATCTTATTCATTTGTGGGGGAGCTTTTGCAGGTTTAGAACGGATTATTTCAGGGCGTGGTGAAAAAACTTCTATTGGTTTTTCTGCGACTGTTAAGGCTCCGGATGAGCGTTGTGTCGGTGAAATTTTTCGTGATTTAGAGCCTGAAGATCTTATAAAATTTGGTTTAATACCAGAGTTTATTGGGCGGCTTCCTATAGTCGCCACCTTAGAGGATTTAGATGTTAACGCCCTCATGCAAATTTTATCCCAACCTAAAAATGCGTTAGTAAAGCAATATCAGCGTCTTTTTGAAATGGAGAATGTTGAGTTAGCATTTCATGAAGATGCTTTACGTGTTATTGCAAAGAAAGCAATTGAACGTAAAACTGGTGCTCGTGGTTTACGTTCTATTATGGAGAAGATCCTTCTTGAGACGATGTTTGAGCTACCGGCTCTTGAAGGCGTTCAAAAAGTGGTTATTTCGAGTGATGTCGTTGATGGGAAAGCGCGTCCTCTTTATATTTACTCAGAACGTGCAGAAGATAAAGAAAATGTATCAGCATGACATTGTGCGATGCGCAATATAAAAGGTGGTAATGAACGGTATTTGATAGGTATTTCTAATAATATCATTATAATGCTTGATTTATGTATGAGTAATTACCACTTCATGTACAGTGAAGAGCTGAGATTTTCTACAGGTGGGCTAATTGTTGTAGATAGCTCATAGGCTCCAGAAAGGAGAGTTATGCAATATATTGATGAAAAGACAGATGAAGTAAGAGATGGGGTTTATGCTGTTTTACCTCTTCGTGATATTGTTGTCTTCCCCCATATGATTGTTCCACTTTTTGTGGGTCGCGAAAAATCAATTCGTGCTCTTGAAGAAACGATGGCGGTTGATAAGCAAATACTCTTGGTGACACAAAAAAATGCTTCTGATGACGATCCAAAATCAGAGGATATTTATCATATTGGTACATTTGCTAATATTCTTCAACTTTTAAAGCTTCCTGATGGTACTGTAAAGGTTTTGGTTGAAGGAACTGCACGTGCAAAAATTAGTCAATTTGCTTTAAGTGAAGGTTATCATCAGGCTTTTGCGACTGTTACAGAAGAACCTAGAGAGAGTGATGTTGAGATTGAAGCTCTTTCAAGGTCAGTGATTGCTTATTTTGAAAACTATGTAAAGCTTAATAAAAAAATCTCTCCTGAAGTTGTGAATGCGATTGGCCAGCTTGATAATCCTTCTAAGCTTGCCGATACGATTGCTTCTCATTTGATGATTAAACTTGCAGAAAAACAGGAGATATTAGAGCTCTTACCTGTGCGGGCCCGTCTTGAACGTGTTTTGTCCTTCATGGAAGGAGAAATTTCTGTTTTGCAGGTTGAAAAACGTATTCGTTCGCATGTTAAACGGCAAATGGAAAAAAACCAACGAGAATATTATCTCAATGAGCAGATGAAGGCTATTCAAAAAGAGTTAGGAGCAGGTGATGATAGCCGAGATGAACTCTCTGAATTAGAAGAACGTATCAAGAATACAAAACTATCCAAGGAAGCACAGGAAAAAGCTGGAGCAGAATTGAGAAAATTACGGAATATGTCTCCTATGTCTGCAGAAGCGACAGTTGTACGTAATTATCTTGATTGGTTATTAGCAATGCCTTGGGGTAAAAAATCTAAGATTAAAAACAATTTAGATTTTGCTGAAAAGGTCATGAATAATGAACATTTCGGTCTTGAAAAAGTTAAAGAGCGAATTATTGAGTATTTGGCTGTACAAAGTCGCGCATCAAAGATAAAAGGTCCCATTATTTGTTTGTTAGGTCCTCCTGGTGTGGGGAAAACATCATTAGCGCGCTCTATTGCAAAGGCAACGGGACGTGAGTATGTTCGTATCTCATTGGGAGGTGTCCGAGATGAAGCAGAAATTCGTGGACATCGCCGAACATATATTGGATCGATGCCTGGAAAAATTATCCAGTCTATGAAAAAAGCAAAAAAATCTAATCCACTTTTCTTGCTTGATGAAATTGATAAGATGGGCCAAGATTTTCGTGGCGATCCTTCATCCGCTTTATTAGAGGTTCTTGATCCTGAACAAAATGGTACATTCATTGATCATTATTTGGAAGTTGAATATGATCTTTCTGATGTCATGTTTATCACGACGGCAAATACGCTTAATATTCCAGGTCCATTAATGGATCGAATGGAAATTATTCGTATTGCGGGTTATACTGAATGTGAGAAAATGGAAATTGTTAAACAGCATCTTTTACCAAAGGCACTAAAAGATCACTGTTTGTCTAAAAAAGAACTCAGCATTTCTGATGGAGCGCTCAGGTCGATTATTCAGTTTTACACACGTGAAGCAGGAGTTCGTAACCTTGAGCGTGAACTCATGAAAGTTGCCCGTAAATCTGTTACAAAAATTCTCAAAACAAATCAAAAATCTGTAAAAGTTACAGAAAATAATATCAATGATTTTTTGGGTGTTAAACGTTACCACTATAATCAGATTGAAGGAGAAAATCAAATTGGTGTTGTGACAGGCCTTGCGTGGACAGAAGTTGGTGGAGAGTTATTGACCATTGAAGGGGTCATGATGCCTGGAAAAGGCAAGATGACTGTAACTGGAAATTTACGTGACATTATGAAAGAGTCCATTTCAGCAGCAGCATCTTATGTACGTTCTCGTGCTGTTGATTTTGGTATTGAACCTCCACTTTTTGAAAAACGCGATATCCATGTTCATGTTCCAGAGGGGGCGACACCCAAAGATGGCCCATCTGCTGGGATTGCAATGGTGACAGCAATTGTTTCTGTACTTACAGGGATAGCGGTGCATAAAGATATTGCAATGACTGGTGAAATTACTTTACGTGGACGTGTTTTACCAATTGGTGGATTAAAAGAAAAACTCTTAGCAGCTCTTCGAGGAGGGATAAAAAAAGTCCTTATTCCTGAAGAAAACGCAAAAGATTTGGTTGACATTCCTGATGATGTCAAAAATAACATGGAAATTATTCCGGTAAGTCATGTGAGTGAAGTTTTGAAACACGCTTTGGTTCATTTTCCTGATACTATTGAATGGAAGGAGCCTTCTGCAGTGGCTGTCCCCATCAGATCAGAGGGCAGCGATAGTGAAGGAATACAGATTGCACACTGATTCACTTATCTCATTTATAACGGCATTTTTTAGGTGGTAGAAGGTGTTTTTGAGGTTATTATTCTGTTTTTTGTTGGAAAAAGTGAAAAATTCCGTGAATAACTATGATTATTGCTAAAAAAACAATGTTTTGGATAAAAATAAGACTTCTGTTTGCTGTACTTTTCAATAAACTGAGCAATAACATGATTAAGTCATGTTGTCAGGTAATATAGGGAAAGGAAATATTTTATGAATAAAAGTGAATTGGTTAGCTCCGTTGCTGAAAAGGCAGGTGTTTCGAAAGCGCAAGCTGGTGCTGTTGTGGATGCTTTTATGGCTTCTGTAACAGAAGCTTTAGCTTCAGGGGGAGATGTTCGTCTTCCAGGTTTTGGCACTTTTGAAGTTTCTCATCGTGCGGCAACAAAGGGGCGTAATCCTTCAACGGGTGCTGAAATCGATATTCCAGCACGTTCTGTACCCAAGTTTTCTGCAGGAAAAAGCCTTAAAGAAGCAGTTAATAAAAAATAATTTAGGCTACATTAAAAAAACCCGATTTATTTATAAGCGGGTTTTTTTTAACACATGTGTTATGCTCGTTTTTCATATAAAAACTCTGAATCTTTGCGGTATTTTTCTTATTTATATATTTTGGTATTTTTAAATGATTTTAAATATTGCGTAAAATACCATAGATTTGGAGTGGGTTGTTTTTAGCCATTTTTAATGGAATAGAGTACTGTATCGTTTATAAAATGTGATGGGAGCTTTTATTATACCTTAAAGTGCTTGATCTTTATTTAAAAATAAAGACCTGTAAATAGTGTAAGACGAAAAGCTCTATGAAGTGTATAAAAACTATTATATAGCACCATTTTTACGCTTAATAAAAGAGTAAGGTTGGTGTCGTCATGCTATTTTCAGTTCCTATACTATTGTGACGAGCTTTCAGTATTTGAGATGGATTCACAAGGAGTAGTTTTATTCATTTTTTCATAGTTCTTTATTTACACACTAGCTTCGCTTGCGAAGCACCAAGCGGATGATTTTCATTGTTTTACTATAAGATGAGTTTGAAATAAAAGAATTTTACGATATTCAGGTTTTTCATGCAATATAGAAAGATACAAATTATTATTATAAATCAATTCATTGTAAATTAATAAAGTAGCATCATCATTCTTTTTCTTTTTTAATATTGTGATTTTTCTTGGTGCTTGAAATGAAAGAGAGATTGGGCTCTGTCTTAAAATATTTTTTCTTCCTGTCTTTATTTTACTTGTGATATGCAGGCGAGCGTTTTTTTTCATCATACAAGAGTTAAAATGAGAGAATATCACAAATTTTGAGGGAGGAAGTTACAAAACAGAAAAATGACTCTTATAAAATAATATACATTACATAATATAAAAACTATTAGTAAAGATAATACAGTATTAATTGTGTATTTTTCATCTATTTATTTTTTTGATTATTCATAATATATTTATATGATTATTTTGTTTTTAGTCATTAAATCATATTAAATTGTTGATAGCAGTAAAGTTTTTTTATAGCAAAAAGTTATTTTACAGCACCTGCAAAATTGAATAAATGATGAAACGTAGGGTAGTATTTATTGATTGGGGGAGACAGTCTTTAAAAGGCTTTAGAATGATTTTTTCACGAGAGTCATAAAGATCTATTCAGTAGGTGAGAGGCGAATCGTATGTTTTTTATAAACAGAAGCTCTTTGATTCTTTATCTGCTAACCATTGAGTACAATCATTGAGAGCTCTCGCTGTTATGGCTTGTTTTTTTACTAATTTTTTTTCTTTACTTGGCAAGCGTTTTCCTGAATGTTTAATAGAAGCAATAGGGGGAAAGAGTCCGAAATTGATATTCATTGGCTGAAAAGATTGTGTTTCTACTTTTTCATCTATGATGTGTCCCCCTGTAATATGATTCAATAGGGCTCCGAATGCTGTAGTTTGTGGGGGTAGGCAAGGACAGTTATGATGATATTCGGCAGCAGCAAAACGTCCAGCAAGAAGCCCTATTGCCGCTGATTCTACATAACCTTCACATCCGGTAATTTGCCCTGCAAAGCGTAGTCGTTTTTTTTGTTTTAAACGAAGGGTTTGATCAAGAATGATTGGCGAGTTGAGGTAGGTATTGCGGTGAAGACCACCAAGACGCGCAAACTCTGCTTTTTCAAGACCGGGAATCGTTCTAAAAATGCGAATTTGTTCACCATATTTCAGTTTTGTTTGAAAGCCGACCATATTATAAAGCGTTCCAAGTTTATTATCTTGGCGTAATTGAACAACAGCATAAGGTTTAACTGTAGGGTTATGGGCATTGGTTAAGCCCATAGGTTTCATAGGTCCATGTCTTAAAGTTTCAAGTCCGCGTTCAGCCATAATTTCAATGGGTAGGCACCCATCAAAATAGGGTGTTTTTTCAAAGTCACGAAACTCTGTTTTGTCGGCATTTTTTAACGCTTGAACGAATGTTTCATACTGTTCTTTATTTAAGGGACAATTAAGGTAATCTTTTCCTGTTCCTTCAGGACCAATTTTATCATAGCGAGATTGATACCAACAAATATTCATATCAATACTATCGGTATGGATAATAGGTGCAATAGCATCAAAAAAAGAGAGCGATTCTGTTCCGGTGATTGCTTGTAATTCTTGAGCAAGTGCAGATGAGGTAAGGGGACCTGTTGCGATGATAACATGTTTCCAAGCTTTAGGAATTTTTTGAACTTCTTCACGTTTGATTGTTATAAGAGGGTGGTTTTCTAGTGCTGTTGTGACGGTTTTTGAAAATCCATCACGGTCAACGGCAAGAGCACTCCCTGCAGGGACTTTATTGGTATCAGCAGCTTTCATAATTAATGATTTTGCTAATCGCATTTCAGCATGGAGAAGTCCTACGGCATTTGTTGATGAATCATCGCAACGAAATGAATTTGAACAAACTAGTTCTGCTAAATGATCGGTTTTATGGGCATCTGATTTTTTTAGGGGTCGCATTTCATGCAAAATAACAGAAATTCCTGACTGAGCGATTTGCCAGCTTGCTTCACACCCTGCAAGGCCGCCACCTATGATATGGATTGGAGTATCAAATGTTTTTAACATAATCGACTTTTAGCGTAAGCAACCGTGTATGAAAAGCGTAGATTTTGTTTTTTTTAATATATTTGTTTGCTTTTTTTCTGTAATTAATGGTATAGAGACGCCGCTTGTATAAGGTTATTAGCTTGTCAGTTTGGCGGATGTGGCGAAATTGGTAGACGCACCAGATTTAGGTTCTGGCGGGAGACCGTGGGGGTTCGAGTCCCTCCATCCGCACCAAAGCAATCCCTTAAGTGCTACGGATTTCTACGTGTCTGGAATTCCGCTTCATGGTAATGTAACACTCGAAGTGTTAGAATGTAATGATTATTAGAGTGGGCATATCCCTCTCCTTAGAAAAATGAAGGTGTTTAATGCAGGTTACCGAGACGCTTAATGAAGGACTGAAGCGCGAAATTAAGATCGTGGTTCCAGCGAAAGATTTAGAAGAAAAGTTGAATGAACGGTTGGATGATACCAAGGGAAAAATCAAGCTTAATGGTTTTCGTCCGGGTAAAGTGCCTAGTGGGCATTTGCGAAAAATGTATGGTAAATCCTTTATGGCGGAGATTCTCAATGAGATACTCAGTGAGGCGCCTCGTTCTATTTTAGCGGACCGTAATGAACGTGCAGCGATGCAGCCAAAAATCGACATAGATGAAGATGAAAAAATTCTAGATGGCAAGGCTGATTTTACTTTTAGTTTAAAGTATGAAGTTTTACCAAAAATTGACATTAAAGATTTTAAACATATTGAAGTTATCCGTGAAATTGCAACTATCCCTGAACAGGAGATTGATGATCAAGTCAAACGCGTCCTTTCTTCTACACGTAATTATTCCCTAAAAGAGGGGGCTTCTGAAGAAGGTGATCGTATTACCATAGATTATCAAGGTAAGCTTGAAGGCGTTCCATTTGAAGGTGGGACAGATAGTGATTCACAACTGATTCTTGGGTCAAAACAATTTATTCCTGGCTTTGAAGAGCAATTGGTCGGTGTGAAGGCTGGGGATGCAAAAACGATTTCTGTTAAATTTCCTGATAATTACAGTGCGGCACATTTGGCGGGAAGAGAAGCAGAGTTTGATATTACTGTTAAAGCTGTTTTTAAACCAGATGAATTAAAAGTTGATGATGAAGCAGCGCAAAAAGTTGGTTTAGAATCTCTAGATCGTTTACGTGAGGTCATTCGTGAACAGATTGAAAGCCAATATGGTTCAATGACACGTCAAAAAATTAAGCGTCAAATTCTTGATGCTTTAGATGCTGATTATAATTTTGAGATTCCTGAAGAGCTTTTAGAAATTGAGTTTAGCAATATATGGGCTCAGGTTAATGATGATTTGAAAAAGGCTGGGCGCAGTTTTGAAGATGAAGGTATTACAGAAGAAAAGGCAAGGGAGGAATATCGTGTCCTTGCACAGCGTCGTGTTCGACTTGGTTTAGTGCTTTCTGAAATTGGAGTAAAGGTTGGTGTTAAAGTTAGTGAGGATGAGCTAAAGGCAGCTGTTTTTGATCAGGTTCGCCAGTATCCTGGACAAGAGAAAGAAATTATGGATTTTTTCCGTAAGACGCCAGAAGCTGTTGAAAATCTGCGTGCTCCGATTTTTGAAGAAAAGGTCATTGATCATTTATTGGCACAGATAAAAGTCATAGATAAAGAAGTGACGGTTGAAGAGTTGATGAAAGAATATGACGAATCAGATGTTATTGAAAAAAAGCCAGCAAAGAAAAAATCTGCAGTGAAGGAAAAGTCCGAAGAGAAAACATCAGTTAAGAAAAAGGCTCCTAAAAAAGCTTAATATTTATGCAAACAACACAAGCCCGATAAAATCGGGCTTGTGTTGTAAGATTTATATCCTAGGATTGCACTGAGAATAGTTTTAGATAAGCCATGAGTGAATTTTAAATATTGGTAATGGATTGGCAATGAGCATCATTGATACGCGTATTCCTGATTCTAAGCGTTTTATTTCTGGAGTTACAGGTGATTGGGAAGTCATAATTGGCATGGAGGTTCATGCGCAAATCATATCAAATTCGAAACTTTTTTCAGGAGCATCCACCAAATTTGGAGCAGAGCCAAACAATCATGTATCCCTTATTGATGCAGCTATGCCAGGTATGTTGCCTGTTCTTAATCAAGAGTGTGTTCGTCAAGCGATTCGAACGGGGTTAGGATTAAAGGCACGTATTAATTTAAAATCTGTTTTTGATCGCAAAAATTATTTTTATCCAGATTTACCGCAGGGATATCAGATTTCTCAGTTTCACTATCCCATTGTAGGAGAGGGGAAGATTATCATATCTGTTGGTCCAGATTCGAATGGCCAATTTGAGGATATAGAAGTGGGAATTGAGAGGTTGCATCTTGAACAGGATGCTGGAAAATCGATGCACGACCAACATCCAACGATGTCTTTTGTGGATCTTAATCGTTCTGGTGTTGCTCTTATGGAAATTGTTTCCAAGCCTGATATGCGCTCATCAGATGAAGCCAAAGCCTATATGACAAAATTGCGTACAATTGTTCGTTATTTGGGCACCTGCGATGGTAATATGGATGAAGGTTCTATGCGTGCGGATGTCAATGTATCCGTTCGTCGTCCTGGTGAAAAGTTTGGAACGCGTTGTGAAATCAAAAATGTTAATTCTATTCGCTTTATTGGCCAAGCAATTGAGTATGAAGCGCGTCGTCAGATCGCAATTTTAGAAGATGGAGGCGTCATAGATCAAGAGACTCGGCTTTTTGATGCCGCTAAAGGTGAAACGCGCTCTATGCGCTCAAAGGAAGAAGCGCATGACTATCGTTATTTTCCTGATCCTGATCTTTTACCATTAGAATTTGATCAAGCATTTGTGGATGCTTTGGCAGCAGACTTACCAGAGTTACCTGACGCTATAAAAGCACGTTTTGTTAAGGAAATGGGATTGACAGTGTATGATGCTTCCATTCTTGTGACAGAAAAGGCTATTGCTGATTATTTTGAAGAAGTAGCGCGTGGGCGTGATGGAAAAATAGTTGCCAATTGGGTGATTAACGACCTTTTAGGGGCTTTAAATAAAGATAATCGTGAGATTGAAGAGTCACCAGTATCGCCAAATCAATTAGGAAGCATTATTGATCTTATAAAAGAAGGAGTTATTTCTGGAAAAATTGCCAAAGATCTTTTTGAGATTATTTGGAATGAGGGGGGAGATGCACGCCAAATTGTAGAAGAGCGAAATATGAAGCAGGTAACGGATACAATGGCTATTGAAAGAGCTGTTGATGAGATCGTTGCCAATAATTCTGATAAAGTTGCGCAAGCAAAGCACAAACCTGCTTTAGCTAGTTGGTTTGTTGGACAGGTAATGAAAGCAACAGGTGGTAAGGCAAATCCCCAAGCTGTTAATGAATTGGTTAAGATGAAACTTGGCATAGATTAAATTTTATGGGGTGGAGAAGAAGCCATACATATGATATCTTCTTGAAATTAAAGGATAGCACGTTAACCTATCAATTGGAATTGTAGTTGAATTTACTAGTAACTTTTTCGATAATTTCAATCGTTAATAATTTTATTCAAACGATTAATTTCATGAGCGCACTAAATGAATGGAATAGCAGATGGCTCGTTTTTTAAAACAAATCTTCACATGGTGGAATGGCAATACCATTGGTACGCGTTTTTTCACATGGCGCAAAGGTAAGCGGATAGGGGAAGATCAGTTTGGAAATATATATTATGAAGGAGGACTTCATAAGGATGGTTATCCGCATCGTTGGGTTATCTATAAAGACTATTCTGAGGCCTCTACTATTCCACCAGGTTGGCACGGCTGGATTCATCATCGCTGTGAGTGTCCACCAACACAAGAGGATTATCATCCTTATGAATGGGAAAAGCCTCATGTTGCAAATATGACAGGAACAAGTGAGGGCTATCGACCAAAGGGGGCTATCACTTTCAATGGAGAGCATTCTTGTGTGCATGAAGATTATGATGCTTGGTCACCTAAAAAATAACATGTTTTTTAATGTACGTGTGTATTTTTGTCTTATTTGACTCTATGTTATGAAAAGAATTATTTTTTAAGGTGCGATTGATTTTGATATGATGAGATTTTTTTTATTGTTAGGGGTGAGGCATTTTATATATATTTTTTTTATGGGAATTTTAGTGTTTTTATCCTTAAATAATGGAGTGCGGGCTGAGCGTATTAGCAATGGAATTGCTGTTTTTGCAGGTCTTGACAAAATCACGGGACGGACCACACGTTTTGAAGTTACTCTTGGTAAAATTTATCAGTACGGCGCATTACAGGTAACACCACGTGCATGTTATACGAGTTCTAAAGATGAACCCACGCGTACAACTGGTTTTGTTGAAGTCAATGAAGTAACATTAGATAAAAAAATACGGCGTATTTTTACAGGATGGATGTTTGCAGATAGTCCTGGTTTGAACGCTGTTGAGCATCCTATTTATGATGTGTGGTTAAAGGATTGCAAGCAGAATTCTCAAGATCGTTCTCTTCAATAATTAGTGTGTTATCTATTTATAATACATTGATTTATAATAGTCCTTTATCATTTTACAACTTAATAGCAAATTCCTATGATTACCTCATTTAATTTTTTATATTAAATAATCCAAACTATTCTCTTGCGCGTTACAAGTGGCGGATGTGTCAATAAGACTGTCTGAGAAAGGAATAAAAAATTCCGTCATGAACTGTTTAAATTCAAAGATGCATCATTAGAATCAACATATTTTTTCAGTGTTTCATAAGAGATAGTTCTTGAATTATATCTGTTAAAGGTTGAAATGAAAGGCTTGTTTATATTTGTTAAAGAGATGAACTGACGCTTTTGCATGTATGAGGGAAACAGACTATCAAGTAAGTAATTCATCATGAAACACCAATTATTATATCTAGAGAACGCTGTATTGGTATTTTTTCTCATAGAGATGTCGTTTTTCGTTCAAAGCGTAGAAGCAATGCAGGCCATATTAATGGAAAAATTGAGATTTAAGATTCTTTAAAGTTTATCAATCGAGGTATAGCTTGTTTAAGAAATGCAATAATCAATATATTTCTAGTAAGAAAAGAATGTTTATATATTTTTATTATACACCACCTCATAAGTGAGTTTGTCTATTCGTAAGTTCTTGTATATTGCATGGTAATTTCACATTTAAGTAAGCAGGATACCACTAAGTTTGTAAATCATATTCTTGATATCCATACTTTTTAAAATCTTTTGTATAAAATACACGTGTTTTCATGTAGAGCTATTGAAAATTTAAAAAGGGGCTTCGGAGGCGTTGAGAAGATTCTGCATCACTGGGAATGGTATATTTATTTTGTATAAAGAATAACCCATTTTCTAAAAAATACGAGATTTTATACAATGAAAGTTTCTAGTCACCAACATAATGATGTTTCCCGATTGCCGAAACAACCTAAAGAACCCTTATTGAATGTTCCATTTATTATAGTTGTTTTGATAGCATTTTGTTTTTGTCTTTATTGCATTTCTCAGTATTTTTTTTCTCATCATGTTTATGTTGAAAGCCTTGAGTTTTTTTCATTTATACCAGCATTGTTTAAGAGGCATCCTGTAGCATTTTGTTATACCATGGTAAGTTATTCATTTATGCATAGTAGTTTTAAACATGTTGCTCTTAATATGGTTTGGCTTTTGGTTTTCGGCTCTCCTTTAGCAAGGCATTTTGGTGTTTTACGTTTTTTAATTTTTTGGGTGTTAACGGCAGTTATTTCTGTTTTGACTTATTTTACATTTCATCAAGAAAGTACCATATCACTTATTGGGGCGTCAGGTGCCGTATCTGGAATGATGGGTGCTATTGCACGTTACGGTTTTCCTAGTGGTAATCTAGCTGTCAATGCGCAGAACGAAAAACTTTTGGGACCTTTATTGTCTGTCAAAAAAGCTCTGTGTTCTAAGGGGGGTCTTGTTTATATGAGTGTATGGCTGACGACTGATTTTATCATAGGTATTTCTTCTATTTTGTTTGAAGAAAATGGCATCTCAATAGCATGGGAAGCTCATATTGGCGGATTTCTTGCGGGTTTTTTGTTGGTTGGTTTTTTTGATGTTTCACAAAAAATTAAAAACTAGAATCTAAGATATTGATGTGCCACATAAAGAGCTATTGTTGCTGCATTTGAAACATTTAATGATTTAATATGTCCAGGCATATCAAGGCGTGTTAAAGCGCAAACGGTTTCGCGTGTTTTTTTACGCAAGCCTTTACCTTCTGCTCCTAAAACAAGAGCAATTTTATTTCCTTTTAATGCTGTTTCTAGAGGTTGTTCACCTTCTGAATCGAGACCAAAGCTTGTGAAACCTGTTTGATGAAGTTCTTGAAGAGCTTCAGCAAGGTTTCGTACGGTAATATAATGAATCATTTCCAGAGCTCCAGATGCTGCTTTCGCAAGAACACCGCTTTCGTGGGGAGAGTGACGGCAAGTTGTAATAAGTGCTTTAGCTTTCAATGCGACTGCAGAGCGCATAATAGCGCCAACATTATGTGGATCGGTAATTTGATCCATGACAATGACCAGATCAGTATTGGTTAGTTCCGACAGTTTGCATGGTTTGAGGGGGAGAGTTTCCAACACAACACCTTGATGAACTGCTTCACTTCCAACAAGCGAATCAAGATATTTGGGCGTGCATAATGTAACAGAGCAAGGATAATCTGATTCGGATATATTTAATCGTTTTAAGGCATTTTGTGTAACGTAAAGACATTTTAAAATTCTTTTTGGGTTTTCTAAAGCAGCCTGAACAGAATGAATGCCATAAAGATGGATGATCTCTTTCTGTAAAGAAGCAGCTTTCTTCTTTGGGTGTGTAAAAGATCGAGAAGGAGAGCCTTTTGTATCGCGATATCGGCGACGCAAACGAGCATAATGAGAATTTTGTGATGTTTTTTCTTTCATAGCTTCTTTATAACGTGTTAATAAGAAAAATAGAGAGAAAAAATCTATGATTTAAAATTATGAGCAGGAAATTTGTACAGAATTGTATTTATTCTGTTGACAGATACAATAGTAATCGTCATAACCACTTCGCAATCAGATTGAATTGAATGGGTATTCAAGATGGTTGTCGTGATGTCTCATTGCGCGACTTTATCGGTGTAATGGAGGGGTGCCCGAGTGGTTAAAGGGGGCGGACTGTAAATCCGTTGCGTATGCTACGTTGGTTCGAATCCAACCCCCTCCACCATTCATCGAAGGAGAGTTAGTACGTGGGTCATGCGGGTATAGCTCAATGGTAGAGCAGCAGCCTTCCAAGCTGAATATGCGGGTTCGATTCCCGCTACCCGCTCCAAATGGTTGTTGATGATTGGGCAAATAGGTATGATGGAGGATATTCCATTTATAGATTTTGTGGGGTTTTCCGTCTAAGAGTTGTGGTGATTGGGCTGTTTACAGTCTGGTCAGACTTAAGTTTTGCAGAACTGTCCCTAGGTGCTAATAAAAATAGGGAATAAAACAAGAGATTAATAGCAATGGCGAAGAGCAAGTTTGAACGAACAAAACCGCATGTTAATATTGGTACGATTGGTCACGTTGATCATGGGAAGACTTCGTTGACAGCAGCGATTACGAAATATTTTGGTGAATTTAAAGCTTATGACCAAATTGACGCTGCGCCAGAGGAACGTGCACGTGGAATTACTATTTCTACAGCACATGTTGAGTATGAAACGGAAAATCGTCACTATGCGCACGTTGATTGTCCAGGACACGCTGATTATGTGAAAAACATGATCACAGGGGCAGCACAGATGGATGGTGCTATTTTGGTTGTTTCAGCAGCGGATGGCCCAATGCCTCAGACACGTGAGCATATTTTGCTTGCACGTCAGGTTGGTGTTCCAGCAATTGTTGTTTTTCTTAATAAAGTTGATCAGGTTGATGATGCAGAACTTTTGGAGCTTGTAGAGCTTGAAGTTCGGGAACTTTTATCCAAATATGATTTCCCAGGCGATGATATACCAATTGTTAAGGGTTCTGCGTTGGCAGCTCTTGAGGATAAGGATAAAAGCATTGGTGAAGATGCTGTTCGTCTTTTAATGAGTGAAGTTGATAATTATATTCCAACCCCTGAGCGTCCTGTTGATCAACCATTTTTGATGCCGATAGAGGATGTGTTTTCGATTTCGGGTCGTGGAACCGTTGTTACGGGTCGTGTTGAGCGTGGTGTTATCAAAGTTGGAGAGGAAATCGAGATTATCGGTATTCGTCCAACTTCTAAGACGACGGTTACAGGCGTTGAAATGTTCCGCAAGCTTTTGGATCAAGGTCAAGCGGGTGATAATATAGGAGCTCTGCTACGTGGTGTTGACCGTGAAGGGATTGAGCGTGGTCAAGTATTGGCGAAGCCAGGATCCGTTACACCTCATACACGGTTTAAAGCAGAAGCTTACATTTTGACAAAAGATGAAGGTGGACGTCATACGCCATTTTTCACGAATTATCGTCCACAGTTTTACTTCCGTACGACGGATGTTACAGGTATTGTTACGCTTCCAGAAGGTACAGAAATGGTTATGCCCGGTGATAATGTTGCCATGGATGTTTCGTTGATCGTTCCAATAGCGATGGAGGAAAAACTTCGTTTTGCTATTCGTGAAGGTGGTCGTACTGTTGGTGCCGGTATCGTCTCTAAGATCATTGAATAAATAATGCTTGTTAAAGGGGTGTTAAAAGTATTTTAATTTTGAGAGTTAGGGGTATAGCTCAGTTGGTAGAGCGGCGGTCTCCAAAACCGCAGGTCGCGGGTTCAAGTCCTGCTGCCCCTGCCAAAGGGGGATTTTACATATAAGGGAGTGGATTTTGCTGCCTTTTTCGCTTTTTTTGATATGGGGCTTGTTTTTTTGTGTGTGAAACGGTATTGAATAGAAAGTAAGGAAATTGCATAAGTCTGAAAGTTGGCTTTTGCATTTTTTTTCTGTTTATTTTGTTCTATAAAACACAATAGGACTAGAGAGAGTATAGTGTGACGATGGCATCTAAAACCAATCCGATTACCTTTTTGAAGCAGGTTTATGCAGAAACGATTAAAGTGAAATGGCCTACACGTCGTGAGACGGTTATTTCTACTATTATGGTTTTGTTGGTAACTGCATTGGCTTCAGCTTTCTTTTTTATTGTGGATCAGGTTATGCATTTTGGTGTTTGGCGGGTTATTGATCTTCTGAAATATCTTTTTAGTTGAGAATGTAAGGAAGTGTGACTGTGGCAGCTCGTTGGTATATTGTTCAGGCATATTCAAATTTTGAAAAGAAAGTAGCGGAAGCTATTGATAAGGAGGCAAAGCAGAAGGGACTTGATCATCTTTTTGAAAAGATTTTTGTTCCAACAGAGCGTGTTGTAGAGGTTCGTCGTGGACGCAAAGTTGATACTGAGCGAAAATTTTTTCCTGGTTATGTTCTTGTTCGTGCTGAGTTAACAGATGAAGTTTATCATCTTATTAAGAATACGCCTAAAGTGACAGGTTTTTTAGGATCGGATGCGCGTCCTGTTCCCATTTCTGATCGAGAGGTTGAGCAAATTCTCAAACAAGTTCAGGAAAGGGTTGAGTCTCCAAAGTCTTCTGTATTGTTTGAGGTTGGAGAGCAAGTTCGCGTTGCTGATGGTCCTTTTGTTTCGTTTAATGGAATTGTTCAAGAGGTTGAAGAAGAGCGCTCTCGTCTTAAGGTTGAAGTGCTTATTTTTGGGCGTCCTACGCCTGTTGATTTGGAATTTGGTCAGGTTGAAAAACTCTGATTAAACTTAGAGTAGTTTTTATTACTTTAAGAAAGGAGTGGGAGGTGATTTATAGCTTTTGTCGGCTTAATGATCCGAACCACGTGACTGCAAGCGGGTGACGGGCAAGATGAATTGTCAGTATACCAGTGAAATTAAAGGCAGATTGTTATGGCAAAAAAAAGTATAGGTCAGCTTAAGTTGCAGGTCCCTGCAGGAGCTGCTACTCCATCTCCACCGATTGGTCCAGCTCTTGGGCAGCGTGGTATTAATATCATGGAATTTTGTAAGGCGTTTAATGCAGCGACACAAGAAATGGAAAAGGGGGCACCGATTCCAGTTGTTATTACGTATTACCAAGATAAATCTTTCACATTTTCTCTCAAGACGCCTCCTGTATCATTCTTTTTAAAGAAGGAAGCAAACCTGAAATCTGGCTCAAAAGAGCCTGGTAAAGTGTCTGTAGGAAGCATTTCTCGCGATAAAATTCGTTCGATTGCGGAATCAAAGATGAAAGATCTTAATGCAAATGACATTGAGGCAGCGATGCGTATGGTTGAAGGTTCTGCTCGCTCGATGGGTTTGGAAGTGGTGGGCTAGTATTATGGCAAAAGTAGCAAAGAGAATAAAAAATATCCGAAAAGATATCGATTTTAGTGAACTTTACGCTTTAAAAGATGCTGTTTTAATGGTTAAGGAGCGTGCCGTTGCTAAATTTGATGAAACAATCGAAATTTCAATGAATTTGGGTGTTGATCCTCGTCATGCTGATCAAATGGTTCGAGGTGTTGCTCATTTGCCTAATGGAACAGGAAGAAATATTCGTGTTGCCGTTTTTGCTCGTGGGGATAAGGCTGAGGAAGCTAAGGCGGCAGGAGCTGATATTGTGGGTGCCGAAGATTTATTTGAAAGCGTTAATAGAGGGACTATAGATTTTGATCGTTGTATTGCAACACCAGACATGATGCCTCTTGTTGGTCGTCTTGGTAAGATTCTTGGTCCACGGAGTTTGATGCCCAATCCCAAAGTTGGTACTGTAACACTTGATGTTGCTGGTGCTGTCAAAGCATCTAAGGGTGGTGCTGTTGAGTTTCGTGTTGAAAAAGCCGGTATTGTGCATGCTGGTATTGGTAAGGCTTCTTTTGGTGTTGAAAAAATCGTAGAAAATATAAAAGCCTTTGCAAGTGCAGTTATTAAAGCTAAGCCGCAAGGTGCAAAAGGTGAGTATATTAAGCGCGTTGCTGTTTCTTCGACTATGGGGATTGGTGTTAAAGTTGATCCAGCAACAGTTCGTTCAGAGACAGTATAAGCTGATTTATAATTTTGTTTTGGGGTATGTGAACATCAAAATTGTATTTTAAATGCTGGTTTTGATCAGCTAGCTATCTAAGCTTTATAGAGCTTAGGTTGTACCGGAAGAAATTCCGGAATATCCTGTCCGAGATTGTAGGTGATACTTTTAAGTATCTTAATCAAAAAAGCCTGCATGAGACTGGGGTAAAAACTGAGAGTTAAAAGACTTAAAGGGTTTGAGCCAAGGTTGCCTTTGAACGCTGTGCGTGAAAAAGGGGACAGGATCCTCATCGGTGACATGAAGTATTTTATGTTATCAAAGGTAACCAACAGGTTTGTTCTAAGCAAATCTGTTAAATGGAGAGAGACAGTGAATAGAGCGGAAAAACGCGAATTTGTTACATGGCTTAACGAGGCTTTTCGGAAGTCTGGTTCTGTTGTTGTTGCACATTATTCCGGTCTGACAGTTTCACAGATGAATGATCTGCGTTCGAAAATGGGTGAAGCTGGCGGTGCCGTTAAGGTCGCCAAAAACCGTCTTGCTAAAATCGCTCTTCAGGGCACGGAATCTGAATCGATAGTGGGTTTGTTTACCGGACAAACACTTATTGCTTATTCAGAAGATCCAATCACAGCACCAAAAGTTGCTGTTGATTTTGCGAAAAGCAATGACAAATTTGTCATCCTTGGTGGTTCAATGGGTGCAACAAGTTTAAGTGTAGATGCTGTGAAGTCATTGGCTTCATTGCCTTCATTAAACGAGTTGCGTGCAAAACTTGTGGGTATGATTTCTACCCCTGCGACCCGTATTGCACAGGTTGTTAATGCCCCTGCTGGTCAGGTTGCGCGTGTCATTGGAGCATATGCTCAGGAGGATAAGGCGGCTTAAGGCTGTTTGTATTCATGTTTATGGAAAAGCTTTAATGCTTTTCTGTTTTTTTGGATAAGTTTTAATAATGGTTCAAATCTTTTAATTGAAGGAATTTAAAAATGGCTGATCTAGAGAAGATCGTAGAAGACCTTTCTAATCTAACCCTTTTGGAAGCTGCTGAGCTTTCTAAGTTACTTGAAGAAAAGTGGGGGGTTTCGGCTGCTGCTCCTGTAGCTGTCGCTGCTGTTGCTGGTGCTGCTGCTCCAGCTGCTGAAGAAAAAACAGAATTTGATGTTATTCTTGTTGAAGGTGGCGCACAAAAAATTAATGTTATTAAAGAAGTTCGTGCCCTTACTGGACTTGGTCTTAAAGAAGCTAAAGATCTGGTTGAAGGAGCACCCAAGCCTATTAAAGAAGGTGCTTCTAAAGAAGAGGCAGAGAAAATTAAATCTCAACTTGAAGCTGCTGGTGCTAAAGTTGAACTTAAGTAAATTTAATTTTATCGGCGAACATTTATGTTCGCCGATTTTCTTTCTCTTAATACAAAGAGGGAAAATAATGAGTAAAAAACCTTTTCCCAATGGTTTCGTAACATGAATGGGATAGGTTTTGATTACTTCCCCCTTCATCATAGAGTCAAAGAGATAAATGGCTTATGTTGGTGGGGAAAGTTAATGATGCTCATTATGAGTGTCAAGTGAACTGGTCTGCATATGCAGGTTAATGGTATAAGGCTTTCAAGGTTGGTCTACCTTGAACAGTAAAGATCAAGGAGCGACGATGGCTCAGACTCACGCAATGATGTCTCAATTCAATGGTCGTAAGCGCGTACGGAAATTTTTTGGTAAGATTCCTGAAGTAGCAGAAATGCCGAATCTTATTGAGGTTCAAAAAGCCTCATACGATCAATTTCTCATGGTTGAGGAACCGAAAGGTGGGCGACCAGATGAAGGTTTGCAAGCTGTTTTTAAATCGGTTTTTCCTATTTCAGATTTTTCCGGGACAGCTATGCTTGAGTTTGTAGGTTATGAATTTGATTTACCAAAATTTGATGTTGAAGAGTGCCGTCAACGTGATTTAACTTATGCTGCCCCATTAAAGGTCATATTGCGTTTGATTGTTTTTGATGTTGATGAGGATACTGGCTCCAAAGATATCAAAGATATTAAAGAGCAAGGCGTTTATATGGGCGATATGCCTTTAATGACGACGAATGGTACCTTTATTGTTAATGGTACGGAGCGTGTTATTGTTTCTCAGATGCATCGTTCTCCTGGTGTCTTTTTTGACCATGATAAAGGAAAGTCCCATTCATCAGGAAAGCTTCTTTTTGCTGCTCGTGTTATTCCATATCGTGGTTCTTGGCTTGACATTGAGTTTGATGCTAAAGATATCATTTATGCGCGTATTGATCGACGGCGCAAGATTCCTGTTACTAGTCTTTTGATGGCATTAGGTATGGATGCGTCGGATATTTTATCGACGTTTTATGATAAAGTGACTTATGAGCGTGATGGAGAAGGATGGCGTGTTCCTTATTCTGTGGATCGCTTTAAAGGAATGAAGCTCATTTCTGATCTTATAGATGCAGATAGTGGTGAAGTCGTTGCGGAGGCTGGTAAAAAATTAACAGTTCGTACTGCAAAGTCTTTGGTAGAAAAAGGACTTAAAGCGGTTAAAGTTAGTGAAGATGATTTATTAGGTTGTTATCTAGCCGAAGATATCGTCAATTACGAAACAGGTGAAATCTACCTTGAAGCTGGTGATGAAATTGACGAAAAAGTATTAAAAATTCTGCTCGATGTTAGTGCTGATCAAGTCAATATTCTTGATATTGATCACATGAATATTGGCGCTTACATCCGCAATACTTTGAAGGTAGATAAAAATGAAAGTCGGCAGGATGCGTTATTTGATATTTACCGGGTGATGCGTCCAGGTGAACCACCAACAATCGATACAGCAGAAGCAATGTTCCATTCATTGTTTTTTGATCCAGAGCGTTATGATCTTTCCGCTGTCGGGCGTGTTAAGATGAATTTACGTATGGATCTTGATTGTCCAGACACAGTTCGCATTTTACGCCAAGAGGATATTATTGCTGTTGTTAAGATGTTGGTTGAATTGCGTGATGGACGTGGTGAAATTGATGATATTGATAATCTTGGCAACCGTCGTGTTCGTTCCGTCGGGGAGTTGATGGAAAATCAATATCGCATTGGTCTTCTTCGTATGGAGCGTGCGATAAAAGAGCGTATGTCATCGGTTGAAATTGATACAGTTATGCCACAGGATTTGATTAATGCAAAGCCTGCGGCAGCAGCGGTCCGTGAATTTTTTGGGTCTTCACAATTGTCTCAGTTTATGGATCAAACCAATCCATTGTCAGAAATTACCCATAAACGCCGTCTTTCTGCTCTTGGTCCAGGTGGTTTGACTCGTGAACGTGCGGGTTTTGAAGTTCGTGACGTCCATCCTACGCATTATGGTCGTATTTGTCCGATTGAAACACCAGAAGGCCCCAATATTGGTCTGATTAACTCCTTAGCAACATTTGCGCGAGTTAACAAATATGGCTTTATTGAAAGCCCATATCGAAAAATTATTGATGGTAAAGTCACAAAAGAAGTTATTTATCTTTCAGCGATGGAAGAAGCAAAGCATTATGTAGCTCAAGCTAATTCTTCATTAGATAGTGAAGGCCGCTTTATAGAAGAGTTTGTTGTTTGCCGTCATGCAGGTGAAGTTTTAATGGCGCCACGCGATCATGTTGATTTGATGGATGTTTCACCAAAACAGTTGGTTTCAGTTGCAGCAGCGCTTATTCCATTTTTGGAAAATGATGATGCGAATCGTGCGTTGATGGGATCGAACATGCAGCGTCAGGCAGTTCCTCTTGTACGCGCTGAGGCACCCTTTGTTGGTACGGGAATGGAATCCGTTGTTGCACGCGATTCAGGAGCTGCTGTGAGTGCAAAACGTAGTGGTGTTGTTGATCAAGTCGATGCTACCCGTATTGTTATTCGTGCAACAGAAGATTTAGATCCTTCAAAATCAGGCGTTGATATTTACCGTTTACAGAAATTTCAGCGTTCTAATCAGTCCACTTGTATTAATCAGCGTCCTCTTGTACATGTTGGTGATAGGGTAGAGAAAGGTGATATCATTGCAGATGGTCCATCTACGGATCTTGGTGATTTAGCTCTTGGGCGGAATGTTCTCGTAGCATTTATGCCTTGGAATGGATACAATTATGAAGATTCTATTTTGTTATCCGAGCGCATTGTTGCTGATGATGTGTTTACTTCAATTCATATTGAGGAATTTGAAGTTGCGGCACGCGATACAAAACTTGGACCTGAGGAAATTACGCGCGACATTCCTAATGTTGCGGAAGAAGCGTTAAGAAACCTTGATGAAGCTGGCATTATTTATATTGGTGCTGAAGTTCAACCAGGTGATATTTTAGTTGGAAAGATTACCCCAAAAGGTGAAAGTCCCATGACGCCGGAAGAAAAGCTTCTGCGTGCAATCTTTGGAGAAAAGGCATCTGATGTTCGTGATACTTCTATGCGTATGCCTCCTGGGACTTTTGGTACTGTTGTTGAAGTTCGCGTTTTTAATCGCCATGGCGTGGAAAAAGATGAACGTGCGATGGCAATTGAGCGTGAAGAAATTGAGCGTTTAGCAAAAGACCGAGATGATGAACAGTCGATTCTTGATCGCAATGTTTATGCGCGTCTTACCGATATGTTGACAGGTAAAGTTGCTGTAGAAGGTCCGAAAGGCTTTTCGGGTAGTAAAAAGCTTGATAGTACAGTAATGGGGCATTATCCACGATCACAGTGGTGGCAATTTGCTGTTGAGGATGAAAAGCTTCAAAATGAAATTGAAGCTTTGCGTAAACAATATGATGAATCAAAAGAAGCATTACAACGTCGCTTTATGGATAAAGTTGAAAAAGTCCAAAGAGGTGATGAAATGCCTCCTGGTGTCATGAAAATGGTGAAGGTTTTTGTGGCTGTGAAACGCAAAATCCAACCAGGTGATAAGATGGCGGGGCGTCACGGGAATAAGGGTGTTGTTTCACGTATTCTTCCCGTAGAAGATATGCCTTTTCTTGAAGATGGGACCCATGCTGATATCGTCTTGAATCCACTTGGTGTGCCTAGTCGTATGAATGTTGGACAAATTCTTGAGACGCACCTTGGTTGGGCATGTGCCGGGATGGGCAAGAAGATTGGCGATTTGTTAGAGTTATATCAAGAAACTGGGGATATACTTCCTTTGCGTCAGCGTATTGAAAATCTTATGCCTGATGATAATCATAATGAGCCAGTCCGTCAGTATGATAATGAAAGCCTTTACAAATTGGCTTTACAGATGAAGAAAGGGGTTTCAATTGCAACGCCTGTTTTTGATGGAGCACATGAGTCTGATATTAACATGATGCTGGAAGATGCAGGATTAGATAGTTCAGGGCAGGTTACGCTTTATGATGGTCGTACTGGGGAGCCTTTTGATCGTCCAGTAACGGTGGGATATATTTACATGTTGAAATTGCATCACCTTGTTGATGATAAGATTCATGCACGTTCTATTGGTCCCTATTCACTTGTTACGCAGCAGCCATTAGGAGGTAAGGCACAATTTGGTGGTCAGCGTTTTGGTGAAATGGAGGTTTGGGCACTTGAAGCTTATGGTGCTGCATACACTTTGCAGGAGATGCTAACAGTAAAATCAGATGATGTGGCTGGTCGAACAAAAGTCTATGAGGCAATTGTGCGTGGTGATGATACATTTGAGGCAGGTATACCCGAAAGCTTTAATGTGTTGGTAAAAGAAATGCGCTCACTTGCTCTTAATGTGGAGCTTGATGATGCGCGTGAACTTATTGCACAGCGGGCATTGTCTGATACGACAGAATAATAATTCAAGGAGCGCACTAGAAAAAGGCTGCGCTCTTATTACTTTAAGAGGCTCAATAACCTTATTAAGGCTATACAGGTTGTTTTTTAAAAGTAAATGTATTTTAAAGAAGATCTGTTATAAAATAAATGAGATATTACAACAGGTTCTAAGAATCTTTGAAGGAGAACAGCATGAACCACGAGGTCATGAATCTTTTCAATCCTCAAGCGCCAGCGCAGACATTTGACTCTATTCGTATTTCTATTGCGAGTCCTGAGAAAATTTTGTCCTGGTCGTATGGTGAGATTAAGAAGCCTGAGACGATTAATTATCGGACGTTTAAACCAGAGCGTGATGGTCTTTTTTGTGCACGTATATTTGGCCCTATTAAGGACTATGAATGTCTATGTGGCAAATATAAACGCATGAAGTATAAGGGCATTATTTGTGAAAAATGTGGTGTAGAGGTTACTCTTTCCCGCGTACGTCGTGAGCGTATGGGGCATATTGAACTTGCGGCACCCGTTGCGCATATATGGTTTCTTAAATCATTACCAGGTCGTATTTCTACACTTTTAGATTTAACTTTAAAAGATATTGAACGGGTTCTTTATTTTGAGAATTATATTGTAACCGAACCAGGATTGACATCTCTTAAGCTCCATCAGCTTCTTTCTGAAGAAGAATATATGCTTGCTATTGATGAATTTGGAGAAGATCAGTTTACAGCTATGATTGGCGCTGAAGCTATTTACGAGCTTTTAGCTAGTATGGAGTTAGATAAAATCGCTAATGATTTGCGTCTTGAATTAGCTGAAACAACTTCAGAGTTAAAGCAGAAAAAATTGATTAAACGACTTAAAATCGTTGAAAGTTTTCTTGAATCTGGAAATAAGCCAGAGTGGATGATTATGAAAACAATTCCGGTTATTCCACCGGATTTGCGTCCATTGGTTCCGCTTGATGGTGGGCGTTTTGCGACATCAGATCTGAATGATCTTTATCGGCGTGTTATTAATCGTAATAACCGCTTGAAACGGCTGATTGAATTGCGTGCTCCTGGAATTATCGTGCGCAATGAAAAGCGTATGGTACAAGAAGCTGTTGATGCATTGTTTGATAATGGACGGCGTGGGCGTGTGATTACTGGAGCCAATAAACGTCCTCTTAAGTCTTTATCAGATATGTTGAAGGGCAAGCAAGGACGTTTTCGTCAGAACTTACTTGGGAAGCGTGTTGATTACTCGGGGCGTTCTGTTATCGTGACGGGTCCTGAATTAAAATTGCATCAATGTGGTCTTCCCAAAAAAATGGCTCTTGAATTATTTAAGCCTTTTATTTATGCGCGGCTTGATGCAAAAGGCTATTCATCAACGGTAAAGCAGGCAAAGAAGCTTGTTGAAAAAGAACATCCAGAAGTTTGGGATATCTTGGATGAGGTTATTCGTGAACACCCTGTTTTGCTCAATCGTGCACCAACATTGCACCGCTTGGGGATTCAGGCTTTTGAACCTATCTTGATTGAAGGGAAAGCTATCCAGCTTCATCCGCTGGTGTGCACTGCTTTTAATGCAGATTTTGATGGAGATCAGATGGCGGTTCATGTTCCGCTTTCTCTTGAAGCACAGCTTGAAGCCCGTGTTTTAATGATGTCAACCAATAATATTCTTCATCCAGCTAATGGAGCTCCCATTATTGTTCCATCACAGGATATGGTTCTTGGTCTTTATTATCTTTCGATTGTTTCTGAAAAAGAACCAGGTGAGGGAATGGCTTTTTCTGATATAGGTGAGCTTCATTATGCTTTAGAAAATAAGGTTGTAACGCTTCATACGAAGATTAAAGGCCGTGTTAAGAATATGGGGAAGGATGGAAAAGAAGTTTCTAAACTTTATGATACGACACCTGGTCGTTTGATTATCGGTGAGCTTTTGCCAAGAAATGCGGATATCTCATTTGATATTGTCAATCAAGAGATGACGAAAAAGAACATTTCTAAAATGATTGATCATGTTTATCGGCACTGTGGACAAAAAGAGACGGTTATTTTTTGTGACCGTATTATGCAGCTTGGCTTTTCTTATGCTTGTCGTGCAGGAATTTCATTCGGTAAGGACGATATGGTTATTCCTGATAGTAAGTCGCGTTTAGTTGCAGAAACAGAAGCTTTGGCTAAGGAGTACGAACAGCAATATAATGATGGTTTGATTACACAAGGTGAAAAATACAATAAGGTTGTAGATGCTTGGGGTAAATGTACAGATCGCGTCGCAGATGAAATGATGAAACGTATTCAAGCCGTCGATTTTGATCCTAAAACAGGTCGTCAACGACCGATGAATTCGATCTATATGATGTCGCACTCTGGTGCTCGTGGTTCTGCTAACCAGATGAGACAATTGGCCGGTATGCGTGGATTAATGGCAAAACCATCGGGTGAAATTATTGAAACACCCATTATTTCAAATTTTAAAGAAGGTCTAACTGTTAATGAATACTTCAATTCCACGCATGGTGCACGTAAAGGACTTGCTGATACTGCGTTAAAGACGGCGAACTCTGGTTATTTAACACGGCGTCTTGTTGATGTTGCACAGGATGCTATTATTTCAGCAGTTGATTGTGGTACCGCAAAAGGGCTTACCATGCAGCCGATTGTTGATGCAGGACAAATTGTTGCCTCCCTTGGGCAAAGAATTCTTGGTCGTACAGCGCTTGTTGATATTCTACATCCTGTCTCTGGAAAGGTTATCCTTGAAGGTGGAGCAATGATTGAGGAAGCTGATGTTGCGAAGATTGAAGCAGCTGGGATTCAATCTGTTCAAATTCGTTCTGCATTAACATGTGAAACACGTCTTGGTGTTTGTGCAAAATGCTATGGTCGTGATTTGGCGCGTGGAACACCTGTTAATCAGGGAGAAGCCGTTGGTGTTATTGCTGCTCAATCCATTGGTGAGCCGGGAACACAGCTTACTATGCGTACTTTCCACTTAGGAGGAACTGCGCAGGTTGTGGATTCATCGTATTTAGAGGCATCTTATGAAGGTAAGGTGGAAATTCGTAATCGTAATGTGGTTCGTAACTCTGAAGGCCATTTGGTTGTTATGGGGCGTAATATGGCTATCCTTATCAAGGATGAGTTAGGAAAAGAGCGCGTTGTACATCGTGTTAGCTATGGTGCTCATATTTTTGTTGATGATGGTGATGTGGTTAAACGTGGCCAACGTATAGCAGAATGGGATCCTTATACACGTCCAATTTTAACGGAAGTTGAAGGCTATGTGGGTTTTGAAGATATGATTGATGGTTTATCTGTCACTGAAACAGCTGATGAATCTACGGGTATTACGAAGCGTTTGGTGATTGATTGGCGCGCTAATCCACGTGGTGCGGATCTTAAACCAGCCATTATTATTCACACGGATAAAGAAGGTGAATCTATTGCTAAATTGTATAAGGGAGGTGAAGCCCGTTATATGATGTCAGTGGAAACTATTCTTTCTGTTGAACTTGGTGCTCATGTTAAGGCTGGTGATGTTATTGCTCGTTTGCCAATGGAAAGTGCCAAAACGAAAGATATTACGGGTGGTCTTCCTCGTGTGGCTGAGCTTTTTGAAGCGCGTCGTCCAAAGGATCATGCGATTATTGCTGAAGTTAGTGGTACAATTCGGTTTGGCCGTGGTTATAAGAATAAACGTCGTATCATTATTGAACCAAATGATGAAACTCTTGAGGCAGTAGAATACTTGATTCCAAAAGGTAAGTTGTTCCACTTCCAAGAAGGCGATCAAATTGAAAAGGGGGATTATATCCTTGATGGGAATCCAGCACCTCATGACATCTTGGCGATTAAGGGAGTTGAGGCTTTGGCATCTTATCTTGTTAATGAGATTCAGGAGGTTTATCGTTTGCAGGGAGTTCTTATTAATGATAAGCACATTGAAGTGATTGTTCGTCAAATGTTGCAAAAAGTTGAAATTACTGAATCTGGAGATTCTGGTTATATTCCAGGTGATAATGTTGATCGTATTGAACTTGATGAAATCAATGATAATTTGATTGCAGAAGGGAAGAAACCTGCATCTGGTAATCCCATTCTTCTTGGAATTACAAAAGCTTCTCTTCAAACGCCTTCTTTCATTTCGGCGGCATCGTTTCAGGAAACAACACGTGTTCTTACTGAAGCAGCAGTTTCTGGTAAAATTGATACTTTGCAAGGACTTAAAGAGAACGTTATTGTCGGTCGTCTTATTCCAGCAGGTACGGGTGGTACAATTTCTCAAATCCGTCGTATTGCTGCAGTTCGTGATGATTTGATTGTAGATGAGCAGCGTAAGTCTAGTAATAACGAAGTGGCTAAGGCTATGTTGACAAATATGACAACCGGGGCTGTTGCTGAATAATTTAAATACAACATCACATAATAAAAAAACGTCTGAATAGAAAGTTCAGACGTTTTCTTATTTCGAAATGCAGAAGTTGTATATTCTCTTGAAAAATATAAAAAATTATAAGGCGATAGTTATTTTTAACATCTTTAGTAGCTTATTGTTTTGTAATGATGCTTATCTTTCTTGTTGCTTCATTTTAAAGTTTTCTTATTTCTGAAGGCAGTATAGAAAGTTTTTTCCCAAGTATGTGAAACTCAAAAAACATATTCAAGGAAAAGAGTTGATTATCTACAAATCAAATAATGATTGATTTTGAATTTTAGGAAAATTTCTGATTGATATCTTCTATAAAGATTTAAAAGGACTTATAATGAAAGATCAATAGTCTTTCTGTAATATAAAAATAATTGATTCTCTACTATACAATGTTTGTGAATGTATTTTCTTCTAAAGTAGAATGCAGAAAATTAGAGATTAAGGTGCTCACTAAGTTTTATAAAAAATAGACATATTTCTTATAACAATGTGATCTATGCAGACAGAATAATAAAATGTACGAATATTATTCAATTGGAAAATTAACACGTGAGTTTTCAATAATAGCTCGAACTTTGCTATGAAGAAGAGGGACTTCTTATCCCTTTTCGGTTTGCAAATACACGGCTTTATACATAAACGGGTCGTCATAAGTTAAAACAAATCCTGTGTACTAAAAGAGTTAAATTTTCGTTGTCTGAAATATCTGATATTTTGACAATGGTTGGAAAACCACCTGATAATGAGAAAAAGCTTAAGAAATTAATTGCAGGAATTCATAAAAAACGAACTGATTTAAAGCAGATGCAGCATGATGTTGATGATCTTCTACAGGATTTAGAACGAATTGAGGAGAGTTTTTTGAGAGCTTAGCGGAGTTGGTGGTTAGACATTGATTATAAATTTATTTTGTCTTCTTTTAGACAAATTTCTTTCTCTTAAAAGAGATAGATTATACTATCTCTAAGGGGAATATTTACCACTGCGTGAAATGTGTAAGTCATTTAAAGAAATAGAGTGTTTGAAAAAGCTGCAAAGGTATTTCGCAGTATATTATCCTTGATAAGAAAAAACTATTTTTCATAAAGAAAGTAAAAACAATGACAGTTTCTCCTATGAGTGTTTTTCAATCTATATTGTCACGAAAGTCAATTCGCGCTTTTACTGATCAGCCAGTTAGTTTGGAAACAATCAAAGAAATCTTAAAACTTGCAGCACGTGCACCATCTGGAACAAATATTCAGCCATGGCAAGTGATTGTGCTTACAGGAAGTGTATTACAGAAAGTAGGGCAAGAGCTTTCACAACTTGTGCTTTCAGGTGTAAAAGGAGAGCGTGAATATAGTTATTATCCACGTCAGTGGCGTGAGCCTTATATTTCAAGGCGTCGAAAAGTTGGTTTGGATCTTTATCAGAGTCTTGGAATTCAAAAAGGAGATGAAGAAAAAATGCTTCATCAAAAAGCACGAAATTTTTTATTTTTTGATGCACCTGTAGGACTCTTATTTACAATGGATCACGACATGGAAATAGGGAGTTGGCTTGATTTGGGTATGTTTATGCAGACCATTATGTTAGCAGCACGTGGATTTGGATTGGATACCTGTCCCCAAGCAGCTTTTGCTGATTATCATAAACAAATTCGTACGCTTTTATCTGTACCTTCTGATCGGAATATTATCTGTGGTATGGCACTTGGTTATCGCGATATGAGTGCTCCAGAAAACAATTTTGAGACAGAACGAGAACCGTTAGAAAACTTTGTACGTTTCATCGAAGCATGTCCATAAAATATTTTATATCATTAAGCATATACTTTGAAGAACTTGGTGCATTATGAAAAATATGCTTGGTAGAATTTTTTCATTCTTATTAAATTATGATGTTGCATATTAACACTTATTTTACTACGTTCGAAACATTAAGAGAGTGATGACTCTAAGGGCATTGTTCGTTTTGAAGGTTGGCTAATGGAAAACACTATAGAAAGAGGGTGTTGGGTGGTAGCAAGACGAGCAACATTCGTGTTTATTGCTATCATTTTTTTACTCTATCTCGCAATTTGATTTTAAACAGGACAAACGTTATAGAAAAGCGTATACTCAGACCATATTGGAGTTTTGAGGTGGTTCGTGTTTTTATCTGTTTTTGAACTTTTTAAAATTGGTATTGGTCCTTCTAGCTCACATACGATGGGGCCGATGACAGCGGCTAATATGTTTTTGCAAAGGATACGAGATTTTTCTCAGTTATCTGATAACCAAGTTTCTCGTATACGTGTTTATCTTTATGGTTCTTTAGCTTTCACAGGTATTGGTCATGCGACAGATAGAGCTATCATATTAGGACTTTTAGGAGAAAAAGCGTCTACTGTTGATCCTGATAGCATGGGATTCCTGTTAGAAAAAGTTATACGTGAAAAAAAAGTGCAACCAGAAGGCCATCCCGTTTATCAGTTTGATTTGCAACGTGATCTTATTTTTGAACGAAAGGAAATTCTCCCTGGTCATACGAATGGACTAGCATTTGAAGGGTTTGATACTGATGGGAATGTTCTTTTGCGGCAGATTTATTATTCTATTGGTGGTGGCTTTGTTGTAACTGAGGATGAATTAAGACACATGAATGGTAATATAGAATCAGAAGTGTCTGAGGTGCCATATCCATTTGATTCTGCTCGTACAATGTTATCAATGGCAGAAAAATCAGGATTTTCAATTGCTGAAATGAAACGCTTAAATGAAGAAATAAAAATAGAGCGTTCTTCTCTTGATGCTGGGCTTGATGAAATTTTTTCAGCGATGACAAATTGCATTAATAGAGGTCTTTCACAAGAAGGTGAGTTGCCTGGTGGATTACGTATTCCAAGGCGTGCTAAAAAACTGCATGATACACTTTTGGAAAATCAAAAGAAAAATTGCAATTATCCACTTTTTGCAAATGATTGGCTTTCGGTATATGCTATAGCAGTCAATGAAGAAAATGCAGCAGGTGGTCGTATTGTTACAGCACCAACAAATGGGGCTGCTGGTGTTGTCCCAGCCGTTTTGCGTTACTATCTTCAGTTTAATGATGGTTCAGATCGAAAGGGAATACATAATTTTCTATTAACGGCAGCAGCTATTGGCGGTGTTATCAAACATAATGCCTCTATTTCTGGTGCAGAAGTTGGGTGTCAAGGTGAAGTTGGAACGGCATCTTCAATGGCTGCAGCAGGGTTAACCGCGGCGTTAGGTGGAACACCAGCTCAAATTGAAAATGCAGCGGAAATTGCGCTTGAACATCATTTAGGAATGACGTGTGATCCTGTTGCAGGTCTTGTACAAGTTCCTTGTATTGAGCGTAATGCAATGGGGGCTGTTAAGGCGGTAACGGCTTCTTCTCTTGCATTACATGGTAATGGAGATCATTTTGTTTCTCTTGATGCTTGTATAGAAACAATGCGCCAGACTGGTCATGATATGAGTGAACGCTATAAAGAGACAAGTAAAGGCGGTCTTGCAGTCAATGCGATATCTTGTTAAGAGCTGGAACATTTTTCAATCCATAACTGGACTTTTGGGAGAGAGATCGTATTTCCTAATAAAGCTTATGTTTTTTGTTCCTTATAAATCAAAGTTCCACTTTAATGCAGCAGTAGTTTGAAATAAATCTGAGATCATTCAGTGTTTTCTTAACGAATAATAGGTGTTGCATGCAAGCTTGGAGGGGAGAGTGTTGTGCATCTGTTTGATTTGTCTCTAAAGTGGGGAAAAAGTGTAATTTGGAAAAAATAAGAAAGCGTAAAGTAAAGTTAGTGATCAATCTGCCATTATTTTTAGCTGGGTTTTATGGCTTTAAAAAGTTTCCATAGCCATATATCTTTTAAGTAATGGAAGATTATGCCTGAGTATCCAAGGAAAATTTGTTTTAAATCTGAATAATTATGATGAAGAGAGTAGAGTTTTAAAGACTTTAATTTTTTAAAAGTGAAGTTTTTTCTACCTAGTATGGTAAAAAATGCCTTGAAAAAAAACACTAATTTACAATAATTAAGAGATATATTGGAAATATCTTTTTTATTTATAAATTTTTTACCGACAAAAAAATTAAAATAAATAATAACGTATACATTAAGAAATATTTATAAAAATTCTCATGAGAATAGAATGCACACAATAGAACATTATCGTGTTACGCGTTCGTGAGTTCGTTTTAAAAAAATATCTCTCAACGCTCCCAAGCTCATTTCACGATGGCACCTGTGAATGATATAACAGTAAATCCATTGAGCTGTCCCCATCTTTATGCTTAATAAAAAGAGTACGCTGGCATGGTTGCACACTTTGCCAGAGCCGCCCCTCTGTACAGGGACAAAGCTCTTGGCATTTGAAACGGTTCATTATAGGCATTTTTAGTCTTTTTGGTACAGTTTCACGCTACACACTAATCTCGCTCATAACATGCAAGAGACGGTTTTGATTGATTCAACATAAACAGATTTTTAATGAGAGAATCTTACGATATTCGAGATTCTCATCTAACATGCAAAATAATTAATTATCTTTATAAATCAGTATCTTGCATATGAATAATATAATGTAAGTTTTCCATGGATGGTATAAAATCTATAGAGTATTAGCATTTTTATTTATAAAGAGAGAAAACCAACACTATCATCCTTTTTTAAATAGTTTATATGCCAATTTTTCTCGTGATGAGCAAGCGAGCGATTTTGACTGATTCAATATAAGAAGTAAAATAAGAGCATTTTACGAAAATCTCTTATTCAATATGCAAAAAATAAATTATAATTATAAATTAAAATCTTATGGAAATCGTTATTATAATATTTAATCTGATAATTTGTTTACGTTTTTTCATCGATAGTATTTGTATTTTCCAATTTTCTGTGCCTTTTGACATAAATACAAGTAAGAGGAGTGAGATTGTTTTTTTACAGCGTTTATGTTGTATGGGGAGCGTTATTAAGAGAGATTTTCTTTATTGAACTTTTACAATAATCCCATCAAATGATAAGCTTTCATCTAATGAAGCTATTCATTTTTTCCAGAAAGATATCAAGGACAATTTTTTATATTAAATCCAAAAAGTGGAAAAATATTGGGTATTTTTATGTCATTAACAATGTTTTTATTAAAAGCTTGGAGATATTGGATAGTTGGAAAAGCTGTCAGAAAAATTCAACAATTTAAGAAAAAAGTATGTTTATCAAAAGGTTTTCTAAGGCTGTAGATAATGGTTAATAATAAAATAATTTTTTAGAGAGGGTCTGTAGAATTAAATATTTGTTGCTCCTAAACGGATTTTAATAGGCACATTACCAGTTTGGCTCGCAACGCGTAAATGAATGCGTACAGGAGGCATTATGAGACGACGGTTGCGCATTGTTTGGCAAATGAGAAGGTTAACAAGAGACTGTGTATCTAATGCTGTCGAATTATATTTTAAACCAGTAAGTTTTGCGGCAGCGTCGTGAAGAGAACGCAATGAAAGGAGGGATGATTGCTTCAATAAAATTTCTTTTTTATGGAATGAAGCAAAAGCATTATCTGTCATAATACTATCCTTAACGCAGAATTCAAAAATTTTTAGTAGGCTACAGTATAGCAGTTAAAATTTGCTTTCTTTAATGTAGAGCAAGCATCAAATGCAGCTTTTTTTGATTGAAACCCTGTAAAGCGTGCTCGGTAATAACGCCGCCCACTTTTTTCAAACAGTTGCATGTGTGAAGATGCATGCTTTAAAGTAGAAAAAGCTATATTTTTTGCTTTTAAAAGTAGAGTTTTTGCTTGTTCTTCACTAGGAAGAGAACCAATTTGGATAGCCCATCCGGCATTTTCGGACAAAGAGACTGTTACAATTTTATGAGTCTCAGCTGGTATAGTTTTTTGAGGATTCGGTATTGGTATAATTACCTTATTTACAGCCGTTATTGCGATATTGGAGTTTTTAGGTTGTTCTGCAAATGCTGTCAACATAGTCGAAATTTCATCGTCAAAATTACTTGAATCAGCTTTAATGGTCGGTATAGGAGTATTGGCCCCAGTGGGTAAGTGATAGCGTACAGAAGCTATTAAACGTTCACCACTTTTCATTTGGCTTGCTTTGGGCAAATATTGATTCAATAAGCTAGCCATATGCTCGTCACGTGCAGTAGATGATTTACCTCCCATAACAACAGCGACAATAGAGCGCCCCTCAAGACGCATCGAAGTTGCTAAATTAGAACCTGACATTTGTGTGTAGCCTGTTTTAATTCCATCGACACCTTTCATTATTTTAACAAGTTTATTGTGGCTGTTAATTTTATGTCCACGGAAATTAAAACTTTTTGTTTTGAACAATTTATATTGTTTGGGAAAATGTTTACGTAAAGCTAATGATAAAGTCGCTATATCTCGTGCTGTAGAATAATTGTGCACATCCGGAAGTCCTGAAGCATTTGCAAAATGTGTATGTTTCATGCCAAGTTTACGGGCTTTTACTGTCATCATTTGAGCGAATTTTTTTTCACTACCTCCAAGATATTCTGCAATGGCAGCAGCAACATCATTTGCGGATCTTGTAATGAGTGCTTTAGCTGCTGATTCTGCAGAAATTGTTTGGCCTGCTTTAAATCCAATTTTTGTCGGTGGACGCATTGCTGCATAATGTGAAACAGGAATTGGTGTATTTGGTGTCACACGACGCATCTGCATAGCTTCAAAGAGGAGGTACAATGTCATCATTTTTGTTAAAGAAGCAGGATAACGTTTCAGTGTTGCATTGGCTTGAAATAGAGTTTTTCCCGTAGTAGCATCTATAACAATAGCCGCATACTTATCAGGATAGGCCCCTTGAGGTGTGGCGGATGCCCAACAGTAAGAAAAAGCTAACATAACAAAAGAAATTGCTATTGTTTTACAGTAGCGCATAATTTTTTGATAATTAATATACACTTGCAGTATCCTATTTCTCCATTTATCCTAAAAAACTTCTATAAAGCTTCCTTTTCTGTAATTTATTGATGCAGTTTAGACGAATGGTATTACTAATTTGTTTACAGAAGTTATTTTATGAGTGAGCGATTGAAGTCTAACCATAGAGGAAATTTTTTTTCTAATACAAACAGGTATTGCAATAGTTATGAAAGAATTTAAAATTAATAAAAATGTGCTGCATGGAAAACGATAATGGGACAGATGCTCATAATAAACTCTATAGCTCGTATTATGCATAATGAAAAGGGCAAGAATTGGGATGAAGGTAGGCATGGTGCGGTTATAATGCCTAAGGCTAGAGAAAAACTTGAAAAACCTAAATTATGTCGCGTTTTTTTGCTTAATGATGATTACACACCTATGGATTTTGTTGTTTTCGTTTTGAAGAACTTTTTTAAAAAAAGTTTCGAAGAGGCAACGCGGATAATGTTAAATGTTCATCACAATGGGATAGGAGAATGTGGGACTTATACTTATGAAGTCGCTGAAATGAAAATATTACAAGTGAGGGAATGTGCGCGTCAAAATGAACATCCGTTACAATGTGTAATGGAATGGAAGTGAGGAGCTATGCCATCTTTTACACCTAGTCTTGAAGAGGTTTTGCATCGTGCATTAACAATTGCTACTCAAGCACGCCATGAATATGCAACACTAGAGCATCTTCTACTTGCGCTGTTAGATGATGCCGATGCAAATTCCGTTATTCAGGCTTGCCAAGTAGATGTGGAGGAATTGCGAGAGCGCTTAACCAATTATCTTCGCTCAGAGTTAGATGAACAGATTAGAGCTGATGAGGATACAAAGCCTACAGCTTTTTTCCAGCGTGTTATCCAACGTGCGGTGATTCATGCACAATCGGCTGGAAAAGATGAAGTATCGGGGGCAAATGTTCTTGTTGCAATTTTTTCTGAACGTGAAAGCCATGCAGCATATTTTCTTCAAGAGATGGGAATGACACGCTATGATGCTGTACGTTTTATTTCACAGGGTGTCACGCGTGATGATGGGTTATCCATGTTACTTGAAGGACTTGAAGAGCAATTAGATCAGCAGATTTCGGATAATGGTGAAAGAGGAACAAGTGCTTTAACGAATTATTGTGTTGATCTCAATTGTAAAGCACGTAATGGAAAAATTGATTTATTAATTGGCCGTGAAATAGAAATTTCACGCATGATTCAGGTTTTATGTCGAAGGTCAAAAAATAATCCGCTTTTGGTTGGTGATCCTGGAGTGGGGAAAACCGCTATAATTGAGGGATTGGCAAAGCGCATTGTTGATGGGCAAGTGCCTGAAGTTTTATCAAATGCAACAATATTTTCTCTTGATATGGGGGGACTTGTTGCAGGTACACGTTATCGCGGTGATTTTGAAGAACGCTTAAAGCAAGTTATTAAAGAGTTTGAGCTATATCCAGATGCTATTTTATTTATTGATGAAATTCATACCTTAATTGGAGCAGGAGCGACATTAGGGGGAAATATGGATGCAGCAAATCTTTTGAAACCTGTATTATCTTCTGGAACTATGCGATGTATTGGTTCGACGACTTACAGAGAATATCGCAAATTCTTTGAACAAGATCGTGCTTTAGAGCGTCGTTTTCAGAAGATTGATATTAATGAACCTTCTGTTACAGATGCGATTAAGATTTTGCAGGGGATGAAGCCTTATTTTGAAGATTTTCATCAGATTAAATATACAGATCAGGCGATGAAGGCATCTGTAGAATTATCTTCACGTTATATAATTGACCGTAGGTTACCTGACAAAGCAATTGATATTATTGATGAAAGTGGAGCAGCGCAAAAGCTTTTGCCACAAAAACAACGCAAGAAGAGTATAGGTGTTAAAGAAATTGAAGCGACTGTTGCTACAATTGCAAGAATTCCACCAAAAACAATTTCCCGGAATGATCAGAAGATACTGAGTAAGCTTGAAAGAGAACTCAAACATGTTGTTTATGGTCAAGATCAGGCAATTTCCGTCTTAGTTTCATCCATAAAATTGGCGCGAGCAGGTTTACGCGAACCGGATAAACCAATAGGGAGTTATTTATTTTCAGGACCAACAGGTGTAGGAAAAACTGAAGTTGCAAAACAGCTTGCATCATCTTTAGGCATTGAATTATTGCGTTTTGATATGTCAGAATATATGGAACGGCATACGATAGCACGTTTAATCGGAGCACCTCCAGGTTATATAGGGTTTGATCAAGGAGGTCTCCTTACAGATGCCGTTGATCAGAAACCTCACGCAGTTCTATTGCTAGATGAGATTGAGAAAGCGCATCCAGAGTTATTTAATATTTTATTGCAGGTAATGGATTATGGTAGATTAACAGACCATAATGGTAAGAAAATTGATTTCCGCAATGTTATTTTGATTATGACAACCAATGCTGGTGCTTCAGATATGGCAAAATCAGCTATTGGATTTGGGAAAGTACATCGTGATGGTGAGGATATAGAAGCAATCAATCGACTCTTTACACCAGAATTTCGTAATCGGTTAGATGCAATTATTCCGTTTGCACCTTTATCTCATTTAATCATCAATCAGATAGTGCAAAAATTTATTTTTCAGCTTGAAGCACAATTAGCTGATCGGGGAATTTGTTTTGAATTAAGCCCTTCTGCAACTTTATGGCTTTCTAATAAAGGATATGATTCTCAGATGGGAGCACGCCCATTAGGGCGTGTTATACAAGAATATATTAAAAAGCCATTAGCTGATGAAATTTTATTTGGAAAGTTACGCAATGGTGGTACCGTTCGCGTATTGACACAAAAATCAAATGGTAAAAAAGAAAGCTTACAGTTAGAAATTTCATCTTCCGATATATCTGTAAGTTCAAAGAAAAGTAAAATGGAAAACTTTACAAAAAAACGTTTAGGAAAAAAAAGCACAACAACTTAAGAGTGTGTTATAAAGCTGCACGGATTTTTTTTGCATTCTCTTCAAGTATTTCTGGAGGCGTTACCATATCATTATGAGGGGTAAGCTCTATTCCCTCCATACGTGGTATAATATGAAAATGAAGGTGATAGACGGTTTGTTGACTAGCTGCTTCATTAAATTGCATGACAGTTATGCCATCTGCTTGAAAGGCTTTTTTGACAGCATTTGCAATTTTTTGAACAGCTTTAATAACAGGAAATAATGTTTCAGGATCTGCATCAAGTAAGTTTCTAGAGCCTTTTTTAGGAATGACCAGCGTATGACCTGGTGCCTGTGGCATGATATCCATAAATCCAATAACATCATCATCTTCGTAGACACGAACAGAAGGGATTTCATTGCGAATCAATTTAGCAAAAATATTATTATTGTCATAAGCTTGTTTCATACAAATATTTCCTTTTATCGTAAGTTTAAGATTCTAATTTAAAAACGAAAAAATGCAAGGTTTATCAGAGTGTAAGACAAAGAAGTACTTTGACTTCAGTTATATTTAGGATAATGCACTGTCTTAATGAAGGTTTAGATTTCTATGATGGCTTCAACTTCTACAGGAACATCCATAGGAAGAGAGGCAACACCAATAGCAGAACGGGCGTGTTTTCCAATTTCACCAAGGATATTGACGAATAAATTAGAAGCTCCATTGGCAACAAAAGGAATATCGGTAAAATGAGAATCTACAGCCACAAAAACAGTAATTTTGACCACACGTTTTATTTTATTTAAGTCACCCAGAGTTGCCTTGAGTTGCGCGAGAATATTGAGAGCGCAAGCTTCAGATGCTTTTTGGGCTTGTTCGGTATTCACAGTTGCACCAACTTTACCGATAGCTATAGGTTTTCCATTAATAAGAGGGAGTTGTCCAGAAATAAAGAGTTGATTGCCACTTTGTGAAGTGGTGATGTAATTGGCAAGGGGGGAGATTACTTCAGGAAGAGTGATTCCGAATTTTTCTAAGTTTTTTTCAATCATATTGGTCATAATTTTAACTCCATAGCTGCTTTATAATATATTCATTGCATAATCTATTTTTTGATTTAAGAAAATGTGTGGTTAATTGAGAAATTAGCCTTTTTTGCCTTATTGTATGATGTTATGCAACGGGGATAAAGTTCGGAAGTTGGGAATGATTAGATCATTATTTATAATAATTTTATATATTGTTTTTTTATGTACTGCGAGAGCTGAAGAGCCCATTTTTATTGTGCCTCATCGAGCAATTTATGATTTTCATCTCGATAGTGTTTCTCATGAAATGACAATTTCTGCGATGTCAGGACGAATGGTTTACGAGCTCACTGGTTCGGCATGCCAGGGCTATAGCACACGTTTTCGTTTCATTAGCCGTGTTCACATTGAAGATATGCCAGTACGTTTGACGGATCAACAGACGACGAGTTATGAAACAGGAGACAGCCGTACATTTCGTTTTAATATTACAGATCAAGAGGGAGAAGAGGTTGTGCATCGTGCCGAGGGGGTTGCGGAGCGTACGCAAGATGGTATTACAGTTACCTTAAAAAAGCCAAAGGGAAAAGAGTATAAGCTTGCAATGGCTGAATTTCCAATGATGCAACTAAAAAATATTATCCGCCATGCAAAAGCAGGAGATCATTTTTACAATGTTACTGTATTTGATGGGACAAATAAAGCAGATAAAGTTATAAAAGAAAGTATCGTCATAGGGGAAAAGAAAACGCTTTTATCTGATAGCGAAACGGAAAAAGTAAGAAAATTGGATGAAGAAGAATATTGGCCTGTTACAATTTCTTATTTTGATGATGGAGAAAATAAAGATGGTTTGCCGGTTTATCGTAGCAGTTTTCTCTTACATGAGAATGGTGTCATGCGAGATCTTCATATAGATTATGGAACTTTTTCAGTGCGTGCAAAATTGAACAGTCTCGAATTCTTGGAACTTGGAAAAGATCTTAATCAATGTGAAAATGCAAATATTAAATGATTAAAGAAAATAACTTGAAAAAGAATCAAATATTAGTATGTTTGCGCTATTCCACACGCGGAGTCTGGGTGTTTGCAAATGATCTCTGAGAAACTTCTAGCAAGCATCCGCCGGTAGCAGGTCTTCCTGCTTTTTCCGCGGAGGTTGAACCGGAAAGGATAAGATTTATGGCACTACCCGATTTTACTATGCACCAGCTTTTAGAAGCCGGTGTGCATTTTGGTCACCAGACTCATCGCTGGAATCCCAAAATGACTCCCTATATTTATGGTCAGCGTAATAATATCCATATTATTGACCTTGCTCAGACCGTTCCACTTTTACATCAAGCACTTAAACTTGTTTCAGATACTGTAGCGCGTGGTGGTCGTATTCTCTTTGTTGGTACGAAACGACAAGCATCTGACATTATCGCTGATGCGGCCAATCGTTCTGCCCAATATTACGTTAATGCGCGTTGGCTTGGTGGCATGCTCACAAATTGGAAAACGATTTCCAATTCAATACATCGTTTGCGTAAGCTTGACAAAATTCTTGCCGCTGAAGCACAAGGCTTTACCAAAAAAGAACGTTTAAATCTCGAACGTGATCGTGAAAAGCTTAATCGTGCGCTTGGTGGTATTAAAGATATGGGTTCTGTTCCAGATCTTATATTTGTTATCGATACAAATAAAGAAAATATTGCACTCCAAGAAGCAAAGCGTTTGGGTATTCCTGTAATTGCTATTATTGATACCAATTGTGATCCCGATGACGTGACACATCCAATACCAGGTAATGACGATGCTTCACGTGCAATTTCTCTTTATTGCGATCTTTTTGCCCGTGCTGCTCTTGATGGTATTGCACGCCAGCAAGGAGCAATGGGTATCGATTTAGGAGCTCAAGTTGATGCACCTATGGAGCCTATTTTGGAAGAAAATGCAGTTTCAGAGGTTTCTGAATAATATAAAATGCCTAATTAAGGTACTTTTATTGTCTAAAGAAGAAGTTATAGGCGTGCAGAGGGATTTTGCACGCTTTCACTGTTACAAAATAAAGAGGCAAATATGAGCATTACTGCTGCACAAGTAAAAGAACTTCGAGAACTATCTGGCGCTGGTATGATGGACTGTAAAGCCGCCCTAGCAGAGACCAATGGTGATATGGAAGCTGCTGTTGATTGGCTTCGTAAAAAAGGAATAGCTAAAGCAGATAAAAAGGCTGGTCGTACAGCAGCTGAGGGATTAATCGGAGTCGTATCAAAAGATTCACATGCAGTTTTGGTTGAGATTAATTCTGAAACAGATTTTGTTGCACGCAATGATGGATTCCAAGACATCGTGCGTAAAGTAGCAACTGCTGCCTTAGATACGTCAGGGGATGTTGAATCTGTTTCTGTTTCTCTTTATCCAGGTTCTGAGAAGACTGTAGAGCTTACAATTAAAGATGCAATTGGCACAATTGGCGAAAATATGACATTTCGTCGTTCCGCTAAATTGTCTGTTGAGAATGGTGTTGTTGCGACTTATATACACAATAGTGTGGCTGATGGGCTTGGAAAACTTGGTGTTTTGGTTGCGATTGAAACAACAGGAAATAAAGAGGCTGCTCTTGCTTTTGGTCGGCAGGTCGCGATGCATATTGCGGCAACCAATCCATTAGCACTTACAGCACAAGGTGTTGATGCTTCTGCTGTTGAACGTGAAAAAGCAATTTTTTCAGATCAAGCACGTCAGTCTGGAAAGCCTGAAAATATCATTGAAAAAATGGTAGAAGGGCGTATGCGTAAATTTTTTGAAGAGGTTGTTTTGCTTTCACAGGCTTTTGTTATGAATCCTGATATGACTGTTGAGGCAGCTTTAAAGGACGCTGAGAAATCAATTGGTGCACCAGCAAAAATCACAGGCTTTATTCGTTTTGCACTAGGTGAAGGTGTAGAAAAAGAGGAGTCTGATTTTGCTGCAGAGGTTGCTGCTGCTGTAAAAGGCTAGTTATTGCAAACTCTTGATCAGAGATTTAAAGTCATATCATTGATTGTAGAATCTCTGAGGGGAACAGTGTAATTGTTGAGAGGGCGTCACGTGAAAAAAGTGGTGCCCTTCGTGATGTCAAAAGCAAAAAGTAAATGGGCTTTTGGGGAGATTATTAATGGCATTAGCACTTCCGTATAAACGTATTCTTTTAAAGGCTTCTGGTGAAGCTCTTATGGGAGGGCAGAATTTTGGCATTGATGTTTCTGTTGTAGACCGTATTGCCGCTGATATTGCAGAAGTGCGCGCAATGGGGATAGAGGTTGCGGTTGTGATAGGTGGGGGAAATATTTTTCGTGGCGTTGCTGTTGCTTCGCATGGTGGAGAGCGAGTGACAGGTGATCATATGGGAATGCTTGCAACGGCTATTAACTCTTTAGCATTGCGAACATCATTGACAAAATTAGGCGTTGAAACGGTTGTACTCTCTGCGATTGCTATGCCACAAATTTGTGAAAGTTTCTCGCAACGTAAAGCAATAGCTTATATGAATCAGGGAAAAGTTGTTATTTTTGCAGGGGGTACAGGAAATCCATTTTTTACCACTGATTCTGCTGCCACTTTACGTGCAGCAGAAATTGGTGCGGATGTCCTTCTTAAAGGAACACAAGTTGATGGTATTTATTCAGCAGATCCAAAAATAGACCCTACGGCTAAGCGTTTTGACCAATTAACACATATTGAAGTTTTGCAATGGGGATTATCTGTTATGGATTCAACGGCGGTCACTTTAGCACGTGAGAACAATGTACCGATTATTGTGTACTCCATTCATGAAAAAGGCGGTTTGGCTAAGGTTTTGAATGGAACAGGACGCTTTACAATAGTATCGGAATAAGGATAAGCTTCAAAGAACAATTGAAGGAGACAGAAATATGAATGTTACATCAATTATGGATGATCTGAAACGTCGCATGGATGGTGCTATTACGGCTTTTAAACATGAATTAGGTGGTTTGCGGACTGGACGTGCATCGGCCAGTTTATTAGAACCGTTGACCGTTGAATCTTATGGTTCTGTTGTGCATATAAATCAAGTTGCTAATATTTCTGTTCCTGAACCTCGGATGCTTTCTGTTTCTGTATGGGATAAAACGATGGTCGGAGCTGTAGAGCGCGCTATTCGCGATTCTGGTCTTGGTTTAAATCCCATAACTGATGGTACGAATTTACGTATTCCTTTGCCTGAGTTGAATGAAGAGCGCCGTAAAGAACTTGTAAAAATTGCGCATCACTATGCAGAGCAAGCGCGTGTTGCTACACGTCATGTTCGTCGGGATGGTCTGGACAATTTGAAAAAGTTAGAAAAAGATGGTGAAATTGGACAAGATGAAGCCCATAGTTTGTCTGAGAAAGTTCAAAAACTCACAGATGAAACTATTGCTGATATTGATAAAATTTTAGCCGTAAAAGAATCTGAAATTATGCACGTTTAAGACGATTTTGTCGCTAGAAAAAGGATGTTATATTCCCAGCCTGTAAATTGTTTCTAGGGATAATTGTAGGGCGTGGTGTGCTCTGTGGTAGCAAGGTGTTATGCAGGAAGGTATTCTATCATTTTGATATGGGAGAGACTGATTTGAAAGGGCAGATGTTTTTATTTTTTAGTCTGCGTGGTAAATCATGCCCTTTGGTGGGAGACACTATTTAACAGCATGGTGCGGTTTTTTAGTTGAACACGTCTTTGTTAAAATGCATAATGAAAGCATTATTAGAAATTATTCAAATATTCTAAGATGAAGGTTGGGGAAAGAATATAATGAAAAAAACAAGCCTAACCTTTCTCTTATTTCTCATTATAAAACATGTGAGTATAATTGATCAAGCAGATGTTATGTGGCGTAATTCGTTTTTTAATGACGAATAGTTGATAGAAAAGTGTTTTTATACGAAACCTATATTAGTTAATTTGTATGGGGCAGAGGTAACTGCTTTTTTATTTTATATTTGAGAAAATATTAAAAAAATATTTTATAATTTTGACGGAGATTTTTGAAGCTGTTTTCATTGATTATTAGTTTCATAAGCGCTATCTTAGTAGACTGAATTATTTATGATAAATTATAAGAGAAATTATACAAGTATGAGATAAAAATACTGCGTAGGGGAGTTTTTCTTGCGTTAATTTTAGAGCTTGTATTTTCTATTTTTATTGTTTGGATGTTGTTTTGTCTAATTTGGTTTATCGTATTCTGACAGCTTTTGTTTTTGGCATTATTGCGTTGTATCTAACATGGTTGGGAGGAAATTTCTTTTTTTTATTTGTATGGTGTATTGGCGGTTTTGTTCTTTATGAGTGGATGAGTATTACTAAAGAGAAATGGTGTATTTTACAAAAAATATTAGCAAGTATCTTTTATTTAATCTTTGGCTTTTTTTTAGTGTTGAGTGTATCTGCTTCATTGATTTTTTGTGTTTTAATCGTTTTAGCTACAGTGTTAGCTATTATATCTATAAAAAAGAGTGGTTGGGTTTTTTGTGGTTTTTTATATGCCTCTTTTCCTGTTGTTGCTTTATGCTTTCTACGGGATCATGAACTGTTGGGGTTCCAAGTTGTTATTTTCTTATTTACGATAGTGTGGGGAACAGATATTGGTGGTTATTTTATCGGACGTGCATTAGGGGGCCCTAAATTAGCACCACAATTTTCTCCTAATAAAACATGGTCAGGAGCACTTGGTGGTACATTTGTCGGAGTTTTCGGTGGTATATGGGTTGCTTTTGGATTTTTTGATATAAATTTAGCCAGTTTTTTTGTGCCACTCCTTACACTTGTTTTGTCAATTGTTTCACAATTGAGTGATTTAGGGCAATCATGGCTCAAAAGACGGTTTTCTGTTAAAGATTCTAGTTCTTTATTGCCTGGACATGGTGGTTTTATGGATCGTATAGATGGATTGGTAGGGGCAGCTTTTCTTCTTTATTTAATTGGTTCATTTATGTCTGATATGGATGCGCCTTTTAATCTTTTTAGTATGATCTAATTGGGAGAAGATAGTTTGGAGCTTTTAAATCATATCGTCACTATGGGTGATTTTCTTTTAAGAAGTTTGAGTATTCTTTTCATCATTATGATTATCATTTTTGTGCACGAATTTGGGCACTATCTCATTGGTCGGTTGTGTGGTATTAAGGCGTTAATTTTTTCGCTTGGATTTGGACCAGAAATAGCGAGTTATACAGATAAGCATGGCACGAAGTGGCGTTTAGCACTTATCCCCTTAGGAGGTTATGTAAAATTTGTTGGGGATGAGGAAAAAATCGATACGGAATCATCCCAATCATCTCTGATTGTTGATGGTTCATTTGCTAGTGCGCATGCTTGGAAAAAAGCAGCAACTGTTTTTGCCGGTCCTTTTTTCAATGCTCTTTTTACTGTTGTTATTCTAACATTTTTTTTCTTTATCTATGGTCGTGTAGCCATTGAGCCCGTTGTTGGTTCATTGGTAAAAGATAGCCCTGCTCTTCAATCCGGTTTGGAATTAGGTGATCGTTTTGTTGAAATGGATGGACGACGGGTTGAAAGCTTTGAAGATTTGATGAATTATGTAGCTTTTCACGGAAGAGAACCCATAGAGTTTAAAATAGAACGCATGGGGCGAGTCTTTACAACGATGATTACCCCAAAAGTCGTTGAGCGAGATGATGGATTTGGTAATCGAACACGAAGTGCTATGATAGGTGTAGGTGTTCCTGTTGATTTAAATAATCCTGCACATTTAGATCCAACTTATATAAAACATATTCGCTATGGTTTTGTAACAGCTGTAAGAAAAGCTTCAGATCGTACTGTGTTTATCGCCACTCAAACTGTTCTTTTTATGAGTCGTTTAATAGGAGGCAAAGAGGATCATTGTCGGCTAAGTGGACCTTCTAAAACCGTTAAAATTGCTTGGAAAGTGAGCGAGACAGGTTTTATCTCTTTGTTGAATTTGGCAGCTTTTCTTTCAATAAGTGTTGGGCTTATTAACCTTTTTCCGATTCTACCGCTTGACGGTGGGCATCTTTTATTGCATGTCATTGAGGTCATTACTGGGAGGAAAATATCTGCTAAAATTCAGGGAATCTTTTTTCGTTTAGGTTTTTCCATTCTTCTCCTTTTTATGATCTTTGTCTTTTTTAATGATTATTTTTGTTGGTTTAGCTAATTAAATTATGGAAAATGCTTTATAAATTAAGTAATAATAGCAAAAACAAATTGAAGGTTGTTTACCATGTCTACAAAATGTTGTGGCGTTGTACATTATAATGAGTAATTAAGGAATGAAAAGTCTCGCTGTAAAAAGGTTGTTATGGCAGTTAGCTTTTTAAGGCATCATGTCCAAGGAACGAGAGTAAGGTAAAAAAGCCAATGACTACGAATTCAAAGTTTTTAAATGCAGCATCTGTATTGGTGTTAAAGATGGGGATGATTGCCCCTGCAACGGTTTTTATGTCAATTGCTGCGGTCGGAGAAATACAAGCGTCTGTAGTCCGCTCTATTGAGGTTCGTGGGAATAAGTTTGTAAGTTCTCAGGCGATTCGAGACAATATGGGGATTAAGGTTGGGCAAGGTGTTTCCAGTGGTGATGTTGATAGTGCTGTGAAGAACCTTTTCGAATTGGGTTTATTTTATGATGTTAAAATAAATCCGGTGGGTGATAAATTGGTTGTATTCGTAAAAGAATATGAGGTTGTCAATCAAATATTGTTTCAAGGAAATAAATCTTTTAAAGACCCAGATCTTAAGCGGTTTATTTCTTTAAAACCGAATGAGCCTTTTAATTCTGCTAAGCTTTCTGCTGATATAAATACAATTCGTGAGGCTTATAAAACTCTTGGTCGTAATAATATCACTGTTAACGTTCAAACGATTAACCTTGGAAAAGGGCGGGTTAATGTGGTATTTAATGTCGTTGAAGGGAAAAAAACAAAGATTGGTGATATTACTTTTAAGGGAAATAATGTCTTTGGAAGTCGCCGTTTGCGTGATGTGATTTCAACAAAAACTTCAGGAATTTTTTCGAAGTTGTTGGGAGGTGATGTTTATAGTGAAGAGCGCCTCGCTGTTGATGAAGAAGCTTTACGTCGCTTTTATTATAACCGTGGTTATGCAGATTTTCGTGTAGTCTCTTCTAAAGCAACTTTTGATGCAGCAAGCAATACGTATAAAATTTCTTTTGTTCTTGATGAAGGGGCGCGTTATAAAATTAGTGATATTCAAGTTGAAAGTGATGTTGATGGAATTGACGTTCAATCTGTAAAAAGGATGCTTAAAACCCAGCCAGGTAATGTTTATAGTGCAGAAGATATTGAACAGTCTGTTGCAACTATTAATAACAAAGTTGCTGATTCGGGATATGCTTTTGCTAAAGTTGAACCGCGGGGAAATCGTAATTTAGCAAATCATACAATTTCAATTTTATATAATATTGAACAGGGTACACGTGCTTATATTCAGCGTATTGATATACGTGGTAATGAGAAAACGCGTGATTATGTCATTCGTCGTGAGATTGATTTGAATGAAGGAGATGCCTACAATCAAACTTTATTACAGCGGGCAAAACGTCGTCTAGAAAGTTTAGGTTTTTTCAAAGCCGTTAATATTTCAATGGTTCCTACCGAGCAATCTGACCAAGTTGTTTTGGTGATAGATGTCGTTGAAGCCTCAACAGGAGATCTCTCTCTTTCAGGGGGGTATACAACGGGGGGAACAAGTCCTGGTATGTCACTTGAAGTTTCTGTTACTGAACGTAATCTTGGGGGACGTGGTCAATATGTTCGTTTAGGATTAGGTGCGGGGCAAGAAAAATCTCGTAATTATAATTTATCATTTGTTGATCCTTATTTCTTAGGGTATCGTTTATCTGCTGGCGTTGATGTTTTTCGTAGTACTTATCGTGCTGATAAAGCCTATGATGTACGGCAGACAGGTGGATCACTGCGGTTTTCGTTACCTATTAATAATCAATTATCTGCTAATGTAGCTTATTCTTATGTGCAGGAAGAATATGATTTTGGCGGAGAGTATGATTTTGACAAAGAGAGTGACATAATAGAATTATATGGGAAATATTCTGGTGCGATTGTTCAAGCTGCAAAACACAGCCCTTGGAAACGTTCATCAATTAGTTATGGTTTCACCTATAATACGATTGATGATATGAGATCCCCCCATGATGGGTGGTATGTGCATCTGCTTCAGGAATATGCAGGGCTTGGTGGGAGTGCAAAGTTCTTGAAGACCACGGGTAAGGCGATGATGTACAAGACTCTTTCTGACCAGAAGGATATTGTTGGTTTGCTTTCCTTTGGGGGTGGTTATATCCACGGAATGGGTCGAGATGGTGTTCGTATTTTCGATATGTTTAAGGCGAATACTGATATAATCAGAGGGTTCAAATATAATGGGATAGGCCCACGTCAGGTTTCCAATAAGGGTGAAGTTTATTTCTTAGGGGGAACAACATATATGAATGCGACTGCTGAAGTACAGTTTCCTATTCCTGTTGTGCCTGAAGGATTTGGGTTGCGCGGTGCTTTATTTGCGGATATTGCCACGCTTTATGGTAATAATTATAAGGCAGTTTTTAAAGGTGAGCCGCCTGTTACCAATACCAAAAGTGCTTGGCGCTCATCTGCAGGTGTGAGTTTGATGTGGGATTCTCCGTTTGGTCCTTTGCGTTTTGATTATGCTTGGCCAATAATGAAGCAGGAGGGGGATCGTGTGCAGCAATTAAACTTTGGTATTTCTACAAAGTTCTGATTTGAGCGATTTTAAGAAGGAAAAACTTGAAGAGAATAGCTTAAGCTGGGAGAGAAAGTGTTTTGATGGCGGATACATTTTTTTTTACGCCGTCCCGACGATTGACAGTTGCAAATGCTGCTGAGTTGACGGGTGCAAAGCTTCTTAATCCAGAGTTTTCTCATAAAGTTATCAATACTCTTTCTTCACTTGAGAGTGCTGTGGAGGGTTCGCTTGTTTTTGTAGAGCATCGGAAGTTTTCTGATGCTTTGCTGGATAGTTCTGCTGTTGCTGTTTTGTGTACGAATGAGATTGTTTTTAAAGTTCCCGAAACTATGGCAATTTTGGTGACATCCACACCACAGCGTGACTTTGCTCAGATTGGTCGTATTTTGTTTCCAGATTCTGTTAAGCCAATACCTTGGTTGGGGAAGAAGGGGATTTCATCGCATGCGCATATTCATCCAACGGCTAAGTTGGCGCATGATGTGTGTATTGAAGCGGGAGCTGTTATTGGTAAAAATGTTGAGATTGGTGCAGGAACTCTTATCTCATCCACAGCTGTTATCGGTGAAAATTGCCGTATTGGATGTGACTGCTATATTGCTCCTAAGGTAACAGTTCAGTGTTCTATAATAGGTGATAAGGTTCAGCTTTATCCTGGTGTTTGCATTGGGCAAGATGGTTTTGGTTATGTTGGGGGCGTTTCTGGAATCGAGAAAATTCCACAGCTTGGTCGCGTTATTATTGAGGATGGTGTAGAAGTTGGTGCGAACACGACAATTGATCGTGGAACATTTCAAGATACTGTTATTGGTGAAGGAAGCAAGATTGATAATCTTGTACAAATTGCCCACAATGTAAAAATTGGTCGCTATTGTCTTATTGCCGCTCAATGTGGCATTGCGGGAAGTACATCTATAGGGGATATGTCTCAGCTTGGTGGAAGTGTGGGAGTAGCTGATCACATCATAATAGGTAAATCTGTTCAGATTGCTGCTCGTAGTGGTGTTATGAATGACATTCCGGATGGCGAAAAATGGGGAGGTAGTCCAGCGCGACCATTTAAACAATGGTTTCGTGAAGTAGCGGCGTTGCGCAGTATGGGAAAAGTTAAAAAGGAGAAACGCTGATATGATCAGCAGTGAAAAAACTAAAAACTTAGAGGCTGTCGATATTGAAAAACTATTATCAATATTACCGCACCGTTATCCATTTTTATTAATTGATCGTATCGTTGATATTGATGGTGAACAAGAAGCGATTGGTATTAAAAATATAACGATTAACGAGCCACATTTTACAGGACATTTTCCCTCAAAGCCTGTTATGCCTGGAGTTTTGATTTTAGAAGCTATGGCACAAACGGCAGGAGCAATAGCACTTTTAAATTTAGGCAATAAGCAAACAAATTTAGTTTACCTTATGACGGTTGATAATGCGAAATTTCGTAAGCCGGTTATGCCTGGTGATCAGCTCAAGATTCATGTTCAGCTTTTGAAAAAAAGATCTGGTATGAGACGTTTTTCATGTGTTGCAAAAGTAGAAGATGTCCGCGTCGCTGAAGCAGAAATTGCTGCGATGATTGTTGAAAAAGAATAAACGATATTTGATAGGAATTTAAAAATGTCCGGTACGAAAATCCATCCAACTGCTCTTGTGGAGAAGGGAGCGCAGCTTGGTGAGAATGTATGCGTTGGGCCGTTTTGCCATATTAGTTCAGAGGCTGTTATTGGTGATGAATGTAGTTTGACAAGTCATGTTGTAATAATGGGAAAGACGACTTTAGGAGCTAAGAGTAAAGTATTTTCTCATGCAGTTTTGGGAGCTGAACCGCAAAATAATAAACATAAAGGAGGGGCTACGACTCTTTTTATTGGTAAGAATTGTACGATTCGTGAAGGTGTAACAATGCATAGGGGTTCCGATTCGAGTGTAGGAATGACAGTTGTTGGTGATAATTGCCAATTTTTTTGTTATGCGCATATCGCTCACGATTGTCATGTAGGCAATCATGTAACATTTGCCAATAACGTAATGATTGCTGGTCATGTTACTGTTGGTGATTATGTGATTATCGGGGGTGGAGCTGCTGTTCATCAATTTGTTCGTGTTGGACATCATGCATTTATTGGCGGTGTATCTGCACTAGTTGGTGATCTGATTCCTTATGGAACAGCTGTTGGTGTGCAGGCAAAACTTGCCGGACTTAATATTATTGGCATGAAGCGTGCAGGCCTTGGGCGTCAGGATATTCACGCACTACGTCATGCGGTTGCGATGCTTTTTGATCATAGCAAACCATTTAAAGAGCGTGTTAGTGATGTTGCTTCTTTTTATTCTTCTTCTCAGTCTGTTTCTGAAGTTGTTAATTTTATTAAAGAAGAAGGAAAGCGTTTTTATTGTACACCAAAATTTGAAGATAATAGAATAAAAGAACATAAGGATTAAAAATGCCTATTTACGGTGCCAGAAATTTTCTTTCCGGCCGTACTGCCGTTATAGCAGGAAATGGTGTTCTACCGATTACTGTTGCGCAGGTTCTTGAGAAGAATGGGCAAAATCCTTTTCTTGTACTTTTGCGTGGTGAAGCAGATTCTATTCTTTATCGTTATGAGCATTGCGAGCTATCAATTGTAGAGTTAGCACAACTCGTTAAAATCTTAAAAGAGGTTGGAGTTTATAATGTTGTTTTGGCAGGTGGTGTGAAAAAGCGACCACTTCTTAAACAATTGCGACTGGACTGGACAACATTTTTAGCTCTGCCTAAGTTAATCGGAGCTTTGAGGAAGGGAGATGATGCGTTATTAAAAGCTTTTATACGGATTATTGAAGCGTATGGTTTTTGTGTTATCGGTGCCCATGAAATAGTACCAGATCTTTTAGCTCCCATAGCATTTAATTTAACAATACGGCGTGCTACGCCAAAAGAGAAAAAAGATATTTTTTTAGCAGCAGAAGCAGCAAAACTTTTAGGTCAATTGGATATTGGACAAGCCGTTGTTGTTGTTCAGGGAAGGGTGGTTGCTTTGGAGGGCGCTGAGGGAACTGATAATATGTTGTGGCGTGTTTGTGAAATGCGAGAAAGAGGGCAAATTCCCTCTAAGGGTGGTGTTCTTGTAAAATGTGCAAAACCACAACAGGATAATCGCGTTGATTTGCCATCAATTGGTCCCGCGACAATAATGAATATTGCAAAGAGTGGTTTATCTGGTGTTGCGGTGGAGGCAAATAGAAGTCTAATATTATCAGTGAAAACAACAATAGAAAAAGCCAACAAATATTCTCTATTTATAGAGACATTTGAGAAGTTTGGTCATGAATAATTGTTTCTTAAAGATTGCAGTGGTTTCAGGTGAGGAATCTGGTGATTTACTTGGGGCCGATCTAATTTCTTGTTTATCACAACAGATAGGATGCAATATTCATTTGATTGGTGTTGGGGGGAGCCATTTAAAGGCATTAGGCTTAAAAAGCTTTTTTGATTCCCATGATATTGCTTTAATAGGTTTAAAGGAGGTGTTGAAAAAACTACCGTTGTTGTTGCTACACATTCGCAATTTATCCAAATTTATTGCACAAGAACAACCTGATTGTTTAATTATTATTGATAGTCCTGATTTCACGCATCGTATTGCAAAAAAGGTACGTGCTTTAGCGCCTTCTATTCCTATCATTAAATATATTGCACCAACCGTTTGGGCATGGAGGCCAGAGCGTGCAAAAGCTATGTGTGGATTTGTTGATCATGTTTTAGCGGTTTTTCCTTTTGAAGAAAAGATTATGCAAGATTTGGGAGGCCCTGCCACGACTTATGTTGGACATCGTCTTTTGACATATCCTCCCCTTTTGAGAATTCAGTCAGAAAAAAAAAGCCAATTAGAACAAAGAAATTTGATCGATACACAAGCATTATCGCCTACATTAGTTATTTTGCCAGGATCGCGCAATTCAGAAATTCGTTCTTTAATGCCTATTTTTCGAGAAACAGTAGAGATTCTTGTACAACGTATTCCTCATTTACGTATTATTTTACCAACCTTACCTCATTTGGTAGATAGAATCCGGGACTTTGTGCAGGGCTGGAAAAGCAAGATAGAAATTGTAGTTGGTGAAGATGAAAAATGGCGTGCTTTTGCACAAGCAGATGTTGCTCTTGCTGCACATGGAACTGTTTCACTTGAATTAGCCTTAGCAAAAGTTCCTATGGTTCTTTGCTATAAACTTGATTTCTTTTCTAAATTATTTATTTTTCCTAAAATGATGTTATGGAGCGCTGCTCTTCCGAATATTATTGCTGATAAGCCTATTGTTTCGGAATATTTGAATGAATTAATCCGTCCTGGCATGTTAGCAAGACAGGTAGAACAACTTTTGGCTAATCCTTTATTGCGACAGGCACAACTTGATTCCTTTGAGATGGTAGAACAGAAAATGAAAACTGAAGTACCATCGGGGGTTGTTGGCGCACAAACAATTATCACTCTTTTAAAAAGTAGGAATAAAATTGTATAAATAAAGCAATATTTTAATGATTAATATTTAATTTTAGCAAGAAATTCACAAGCACGTTGGCTTTTAGGATTGGTAAAAAATTTTTCAGATGCTGTATCTTCAACAATTTTTCCGTTTTCTAGAAAGAGTATTCTTTCTGAGACTTTCCGTGCGAAGTCCATTTCATGAGTAACACAAAGCATTGTGATTCCTGTATCTGCTAATTGAGCCATTACTTGCAAAACTTCTCCTACACTTTCTGGATCAAGAGCAGAGGTTGGTTCGTCAAAAAGCATTACTTCAGGTTCCATACAAAGTGCACGGGCAATCGCAACACGCTGTTGTTGCCCACCAGAGAGTTGTAAAGGATATTTTTCACAGTGTTTTTCAATACCGACATGCGTTAAGTAATGAATTGCTCGTTCTTTTGCTTGTTGTTTGGAAAGACCTTGAACTGTCATAGGGGCTAAAATACAATTTTGTATAACGCTCATGTGGGGGAATAAATTAAAGTTCTGAAAGACCATTCCTATCTTACGGAGAACATTTTTTTGCTGTTGTACAGGGGCGGTATGGATATCAACGTTATGGATACGGATCGAACCTTTTTGTGCTTGTTCTAATTGATTAATACAACGAATTAACGTTGATTTTCCAGATCCGGATGGGCCACAAATAACGATATGTTCACCAGTTTGAACATCAAAGTTGATATCATGTAGAACCTGAAAGTTTCCGTACCATTTATTGAGGTTTCGAATGGAGATCACAGGGTTTTTATTGGGAGAGATCGATTGATTATTTTTCAAATTCATCTTGTTTTATTCTTTCATTGATGAATGAATTTATTAATTCAACATTTTGATTTGGTAAAGTTCTTTTATGATCATTTATTTATCGTAAATATCGAGTGAGGCGATGTTCGATAAAAACAATAAAACGATGAATGAGTTCAACAATAAAAAGATAGATAAGGGCTGCCCAAACGTAAACTTGAAAATCGAATGTACGTGAATAAGTGAGTTTAGCAATCCCCATTAAATCATAAACAGTAATAAGTGAGGCAATGGCACTGGATTTAATCATTAAAATCAACTCATTGCCTAGAGGGCGTAATGCTATAATCATTGCTTGTGGAAGAATAACTTTAAAAAATGTGACAGAGTTGCTTAAACCTAAAGCTTTTGATGCTTCACGTTGCCCAGTTGTTACGGATAAAAAACTTCCTTTAAAGATCTCAGATTGATAGGCAGCAGAATTGAGTGTAAAAATAAAAAGACAACAATACCACGCGTTTTGAAAAAACCACCATAGACCAACCTGTTGCCAAAAATTGTTCATTGAACCAAGCCCATAATAAAAAAGGAAGAGTTGGGCTAACAAAGGAGAGCCGCGAAAAAAATAGACATAAGCATTTGCGAAATATTGTAAAAACGTATTCTTTGATAAACGCGCAAAAGCGATAAGCATACCAAGGAAAAAACCAAGAGAACAAGAAATAGAAACAAGCTCAACAGTAACAATAAAGCCATCAACAAATTTGGGGCCATAACGGCTTAAAAGATCAGGATTAAAAAGGAAATAAAGCCACTCCGGAATCATTAACCTAGCACCTTTTTATAGCCTATTTGAGTGTATGTTTCCACATAGCGTAATATTGTAGAAAAAAACGCTGAAAATAATAAATAGAGTAAGCATGCTACAAGATAAAATAGCATGGGTTTATTGGTTGCCGCGACAGCTAAATTCGTTTGTCGCATGAGGTCAACAAGCGCGATAGTTGAAACGAGGGATGTATCTTTCAGTAAAGTAAGCCAATTATTAGAAAGTCCTGGTAAGGCATTTCGGATGAGCTGAGGGAAGACAATACGAAAAAATGTGGTTGATCGTGAAAGGCCTAAAGCTTTGGCAGCTTCATATTGACCTTTATCAAAAATATTAAATGCTCCAAGCCAAACTTCACAAGAGAAAGCTGCAAAAACCAGACTGAGTGCAAGGACACCAGCAACAAAAGCATTGATGCTGAACATGATTTCAAGATTAAAATAGTCAAAGGCATTTTGAATAAGATTTTGTAATCCATAGTAAACTAAAAACAGAGTTAAAAGCTCTGGTAATCCACGAAATACCGTTGAAAAGAGACGTGCTAGAGCTTTAGCTATCTTAATATTGGATCGAATCATTACTGCATTGAGAAGACCTAAGGGAAGCCCTAGAAGGCCACAACACAACGCCAATGACAATGTCATTCCTGCACTGGAAAGTATAACCGCTCCCCATCCACCATTGCTAAATGATAGCAATGCTAAATTTTCAATCATTCTTGTGTTCCTCATGAAAGAGTTAGATAATGTTTTTTAGAAATAGACAGTAGGTTGCATTTAAATATCACATTGATATTTAATAAACATCATTTGTAAAATATTTTCTCATAATTTTCTCATAAGTTCCATCCAAACGGATTTCTTTTATTGCTTCATTGAACTTATTTTTAAGATCATTATTATTTTGACGGATTGCAATTGCAACAGGAAACTTTGTTTCTTCCAGAGTTCCTAGGAGGAAACAGCAATCTTTTCCTTCATTTTTAAGCCAATTTAACGCTTCTAATTTATCAACAATAATCATATCAAGTCGATGATTTAAGAGGTCACGATTCATTTCTATTGTGGAAGGATAGAGTTTGATTTTTACCTCTTTAGAGGCATAATGATCTTCCGCATACAAAGCTTGTGTTGTATTGGATTGCACACCAAGATTTTTACCTCTAAAGCTTTGTGTTGAGAGTTCCTTAATTCCTGAATCTTTAGTAACAATGACAGCCAGTGCTGTGTCATAGTAAGGATCTGTAAAGTCAATTTTTTGTAAACGCTCTTGCGTATGAGAGAGAGAAGCAACAATAGCGTCATATTTTTTTGCAATAAGTCCGGGGATCATTCCCTCGAAATCTTGCGTGACAATAGTACACTCAACATTCATTTTTTTACAAAGTGCATAAGATATATCAATATCAAATCCCTGCAGTTTGTTATTTGAATCAATATAACTAAAAGGAGGATAGGTGCCTTCACTCGCAATTTTTAATGTTTTCGCATCAGCCAATTGGGCGAATAGCGCGGCGCTTATTATAAGAGCTCCAGCTAATAGTTTCATGATATTCTCCTATTGGATAAGCGGGCAAATATGAAATCGTCACGTTTTATAATCTGTAAGCTTTTTGGGAGCAATGCAAAAATTTATCGGCGTTTATTTTAGATCATTATGTTGCAGATTATTATCAAAAAATTATCTTTTTTATTGATTTAAAGAAAATGAATATCTTATTGCTTTTATGATGGCTTAATTTTCATAAAATGAGTGCTTTGCATTATCTCATAAATAAAAATCGAGAAATTTTCTTGCAAAATAAGGCTATTCAATTTGAACATGAAGAAAAAATTAGATTTTTATAAAATAAAAATACAATCTCAATTATTATTAGATTCCATGAAAGGTTTAAATATCGAGAAACAATTAAAAATTAACTTTTTATAAATATAAATTTTTCTTATAAAAATACTGGGTTTTCAATCATACTTGCATGTTCAACAAAGAGTTTGAAAATATTCCTTAAAATATAAAGCTTCAAGTTTAATTCATAGTGATATTTAATCGATATCGAATGCAAAATACTTTCTCATAATTTCATCATAGGTTCCATCGGCGCGGATTTCTTCTATTGCTTTATTGAACTTATTTTTAAGATCAGTATTATTTTGACGGAGTGCAATTGCAATAGGAAATTTTGTTTCTTCTAAAGTTCCTAGAAGCTCGCAGCAATCCTTTCCTTCATTTTCAAGCCAATTTAATGCTTTTAATTTATCAAAGATGATTATATCAAGCCGATGGCTTAAAAGGTCACGAGTAACTTCTATTGCTGTAGGATAAAGTTTGATATTCACTTCTCCAGAGGCATAATGGTCTTCTGAATATGAAGCCTGTGTTGTATTTGATTGTACACCAAGATTTTTACCTTTAAAGCTTTGTGTTGAGATCTCTTTAATTCCCGAATTTTTGCTAACAATAACAGCGAGTACTGTATTGTAGTAAGGATCTGTAAAATCAATTTTTTGTAAGCGCTCTTTTGTAGGAGAAAGGGAAGAAACGATAGCATCGTATTTTTTGGCAATAAGTCCGGGAATCATTCCCTCGAAGTCTTGCATGACGATAGTGCATTCAATATTCATTTTTTTACAAAGTGCATAAGCTATATCAATATCAAACCCTTGAAGTTCGTTATTTGAGTCAATATAACTAAATGGCGGATAAGAAGCATCACTTGCAATTTTCAGCGTTTGAGAATTGGCCGTTAGAGTAAACAGTGTTGCGCTTATTATAAGAGCTCCTACTAATAATTTCATTATGTTCTCCTATTAGATAAGCTGGCAAATATGAAACCATTATGCATTTTTATAATCTTTAAGCTCTTTGGGAGCAATGTAAAAAATTGAGTTGTTTTCATTATGCTGGATATTATTATCAAAAAAATAATTTATTTTTATCAAGCATGGGAATAGAAAATACAGGAAAGAAGTAAACCTCTTATCGCTTATATAATGAATTTTAATAATTTTATTTAAAAATCAGTAAATTATCTTTAAAAGAAAAACTATTAATTTAAATACAAAGAAAATTTTAGTCCTTAACAGGATAAAATATTATTATTTCCACTTTTTATATGAAATGCAGAATGTCAAAATAAATTTATTTTCTAACAATTGTGAAGATTTTCTTCTAAGAAGTTTGATTTTAGCCGATGATGTTTAAGATGAATGCCTGTATAGGATATAATCATTATAATAAGTTGATCTTTATAGCTATTCTTATAGAAAGAGTCATTTTGCATAGCAAATTTTAAGAGTGCATTTCATTTTCATTCTAATCTACTGTATTTGAAGAAGATAGAAAGAAAAATTCTGACATTGCTAAGTTTTAATATGTAATAAAGGTTTTAAATATGAGGGAATCATAGAAAATACGCTTCATTGAAAATAATGAGAATTATAGGGTAAAATTTTCAATTTTTTTTACTAAATGTGTAGCTAATTTTCAAAAGAGTATTATCAATTTATTGACAGAGCCAAAATTTAGAATTTTTTCGTAAATTTTTATAATGATGTTCTCTGGCGAGAAAGAGCTTTAAAATGAGGTTTTATAAAAATCCTTAAAGGATGCTTTTTGATCACTTTCAATAAAGCCTCAGTAAACTGAAGCTTTATTGATTGATTTATCTCTTTAATTTACACGTTCATCTATAGGAACATAGTCACGCATAGCATAACCTGTGTAAAGTTGTCGAGGACGACCAATTTTTTGGGCAGGGTCTTCAATCATTTCTTTCCATTGTGCCACCCACCCAACACTGCGTGCTAATGCAAAAAGAACAGTAAACATTTCGGTTGGAAAACCTAAAGCTTTTAATGTAATGCCGGAATAAAAATCAACATTGGGATAAAGCTTTTTCTCAATAAAATATTCATCACTTAAAGCAATTTTTTCAAGCTCTATTGCAATATCAAGAAGCGGGTCATCTTGAATGTTGAGTTCTTTTAAAACTTCATGACAAGTTTTTTGCATGATTTTTGCACGTGGATCATAATTTTTATAGACACGATGCCCAAAGCCCATAAGGCGGAAAGGATCATTTTTATCTTTTGCACGTGCAATAAATTCAGGAATTCTTTTAATAGAACCTATTTCTTGTAGCATTTTTAGACATGCTTCATTGGCACCACCATGTGCTGGTCCCCAAAGGCATGCAACACCTGCTGCAATACAGGCAAACGGATTAGCACCTGAGGATCCAGCAAGACGCACTGTAGATGTAGAAGCATTTTGTTCATGATCTGCATGAAGGATAAAGATTTGATCCATCGCTCGGGCAAGCACTGGATTTATTTTATATTCTTCACAAGGAACAGCAAAACACATATGGAGGAAATTTGCAGCATAACTAAGATCATTGCGTGGATAAACAAAGGCTTGTCCGATACTGTATTTATAGGCCATAGCAGCAAGCGTTGGAACTTTTGAGATAAGACGTACAGAAGCAATCATTCTCTGGTGAGGATCTGTAATATCAATAGAGTCGTGATAGAACGCAGACATAGCGCCAAGGCAGGCAACCATGACGGCCATGGGATGAGAGTCACGACGGAAGCCGTGGAAGAAACGTGAAAACTGCTCGTGGACCATGGTATGTTGCATAATACATCGATCAAAGTCGTTTTTTTCTTTCTGTGTTGGGAGTTCACCATAAAGGAGAAGATAACAACTTTCGAGAAAGTCTCCTTTTTCAGCCAATTGGTCGATAGGATAACCACGATAAAGCAATATGCCTTTATCACCATCAATATAAGTAATTTTTGATTCACAAGAAGCTGTTGAAGTAAAACCAGGATCATAAGTAAAAATATCGGTTTTTTTGTAGAGAGAAGCAATTTCGATGACTTCAGGTCCACTTGTGCCTTTACGCAGGGGAAGTTCTACTTTTTTATCATTCACAATAAGATGTGCGTTATTCTCAGACATTCGGTATTCCTTTCAGATCCTTCGCTTCTAAAAATTAAGACTCTGCTTCATCAGAGTAGGAGATATACAATAACTGAAGCTTTTCTTACTTATACTAAGGGCAGATTGCCTCTAAAAGTGAGTACATGCAATCTAAAATATTTCCTTAGCGATCATTATTACTCAATACAAATTGTATTTCAATGATATAACATAAAAAACTCTTTTAGATTGCGTTGAAATATTTGTATAGAGATCTATTTGAGGAGATCTATTCAGTACATATCATGAGTATATTTTTTTGATAAGTTGGTCTTTGATACGATGAAGGCATTCATCGCGTCCTAATAAAATAAGAATATCTAAAACTCCTGGCGATGTTGCGCGTCCTGTAAGAGCTGCGCGAAGTGGTTGGGCGATAGATCCAAATTTAAGATTTTCTGTTTGGGCATAAGAGCGAAGAGTTTCATCTAAAGCTTTTGTATCCCAAGAGGGGCAAGCTTTCAGGGCAAGATAAAGAGCGTTTAAAATGGTTCGTCCATTTTTATCTAAGAGCATTTGTGCTTTTTCATCAAGCTGTAATGGTCGTTGCGTAAAAATGAAGGCGGCATTATCAATCAGCTCGCACAGTGTTTTTGAACGTTCTTTCAAATGTGGGATTGCTTTTAAAAATTGAACACGGCGTTTTTCATCAAGTCTTTCAATGGTTTGTGCTCCCTTATCGGTTTCTGGTAGAATATCAAGAGCGGCATCAAAAAGTTCTTGATCATTGCTCATGCGCATATAGTGTCCGTTAATGGAATCGAGCTTTTTGAGATCAAAACGAGCAGCACCTTTGTTAATATCCTCAATATCAAACCAAGAAATCATATCTTCAAGTGATATAAGTTCGTCATCCCCGTGACTCCACCCTAAACGGACAAGGTAATTGCGCAAAGCAGCAGGAAGATATCCCATGGTTCGGTAAGCATCAACACCGAGCGCCCCATGCCGCTTTGATAATTTTGCGCCGTTTTCACCGTGGATAAGAGGAATATGTGCCATAACAGGAATATCCCATCCCATTGCTTTAAAGATGATTATTTGTCGGGCTGCATTGGTAAGATGATCGTCTCCACGTATGATATGTGTGATGCCCATATCATGATCATCAACGACAACAGCATGCATATAGGTAGGCGAACCATCAGAACGCAAAATAATAAAGTCATCAAGATCTTTATTAGGAAAACGAACATCACCTTGAACAAGATCATGTACTATGGTTTCTCCCTCTTGAGGGGCTTTGATGCGAATAACAGGTTTAACACCTTTAGGAGCTTCAGAACGATCACGGTCCCGCCAACGTCCATCATAACGGGGCGGGCGCCTTTCTGTACGGGCTTTTTCACGCATTTCAGCTAATTCTTCAGGTGAAGCATAACAATAATATGCTTTGCCATTCTTGACCAACTGCTCGGCGATTTGGCGGTGACGTTCTGCACGTTCAAATTGCGAAATAGGGGCGCCATCATAGTTAAGACCCATCCAGTGCAAGCCATCTATTATGGCTTTTACAGCTGCTTCTGTTGAACGTTCCCGGTCTGTATCTTCAATTCGTAGAAGCATTTTTCCACCGGTATGTTTTGCATAAAGCCAATTAAAAAGAGCAGTACGAGCGCCACCAATATGAAGGAAACCTGTGGGTGAAGGGGCAAAACGGGTAATAACAGACACGAATATTTTCCTTTAAATTGAGATATTACTTATGGAACTTTATAGAAAGGTTATGTTAGCATAAGTGATGGGGTGTGCAATAGCCGTATTGCGAGTTAAAGTGGGGGACTGATGTTTTATAAAAGTAAAGAGGGTTTATCCGAAAAATCTGTTACAGAAAGAAAAAAGCCATGTCAGATAGGGCAGAGTGTTTTTTCTAGATATGATGATGCAAAGAACGGTAGCTATAACCAACAAAAACTTTTTTTATTGACACTCTTAAAAGAAGTAATCATTTTTTTTCGCAAATGGTTAGAAGATTGTATTAATAAAGAGGTTGCTTTTGGTATCCTTTTTTCGCTGATTTTAGTCTTTTTTGCCCTAGGAATCATTTTCTATTTTCATTTAGAGTGGGAACCAAGTTGGGGACAATTGGGGGCATTGGTCAGTATTTTTCTGGGAATATTCTATGGTGCACGTTTTTATCCAAAAATATGGATTCCCGTGGGATTTCTGTTTTGTATTATATTGGGTACTTTAGCGGCAAAAATAGAAACGTGGCGTATTGCAACACCCATGTTAGGCAGTGACATTGTCACTACATTGACGGGAAGAATTGTTTCTATTGAGTCAGGTGCCAAAGGAGGATTTCGTTTAGTTTTGGATATTTTGAGTACAGAAAAGCCCATATTACGCCATAGTCTTCATCGTGTTCGTTTATCGGCAAAATATTTGCCATCTGGCTTAGCGATTGGTGATGGACTGCATGGAAAAGTGAAGATGCGTGCATTCTCTGGGCCGGTGCGTCCAGGAGGCTACGATTTTAGTTTTCATAATTACTTTAAAAGAATTGGGGCACAAGGCGTTTATTTAGGAAAACCAAGAAAAATATCCGTTTCTCAGCCTGATGGGATATTCGCTATCATTCTACAGAAAATTGAAAATTTACGCACGAAGATGACACAAAGAATCCGTATAGCCCTTGAAGGAGAAAAGGGGAGTGTTGCAGCTGCCCTCATAACAGGGCAGCGTGCTGGTATTTCAAATGAGACAAATGAAGCATTACGTACAGCTGGATTAGCCCATATTTTATCAATATCAGGTTTACATATGGCGTTGTTAAGCGGCATAGTTCTTTTGAGTATCCGTAGTTTTTTAGCATTTTTTCCAGTTTTTTCTTCCTATTATTCCAGTAAAAAGTTTGCTGCTATCGTTGCGTTTATGATAACAGCTTTTTATTTGTTATTGTCGGGCTTAGCAATATCAGCGCAAAGAAGTTTTGTGATGATTGCTGTTATGTTGGTTGCTATATTGTGTAATCGCTCTGCTATAACAATGCGTAATTTTTCCATTGCAGGGTTGATAACTCTGGCGATGACACCCCATGAAATATTAGGTCCTAGCTTTCAAATGTCCTTTTCTGCGACTGCTGCTTTGATCGCTTTTTTTGATTGGTGGAGTGGAAGATCATTTTTTCGTAAAAGAAAAACAACTCCCTCTTATGTTGGAGGAGGAGTGATGAATTTTGTTTTCTTATCGATTCTTTCAACGTGTGCTTCTTCCTTTGTTGCAGGGAGTGCAAGTGGAATTTATGCTGCTTATCATTTTTCTAATATGGCATCTTTGAGCATTATCAGTAATGCTTTTGCTTTGCCTGTCATCTCAATTTTTGTCATTCCCTTTGGATTAATCGCAGTTCTTGCAATGTTAGGAGGATTTGAATGGCTTCCCCTTCAAATTATGGGGTTTGGAGTTGATCTTGTGATAAAGATTGCACATGCTATCAAGGCTATTTCTCCTGATTTGAATCCTGGTTTTATGCCGTTATCTGCGTTGATCTTACTGAGTATAGGCTTGGTTGGATTGACTTTTTGCAAAACACCTATCAGGCTCTTTTTTAGTTTTTTTATTTTGGTTGGTATTTGTATTTGTGTGATGCATTCACCTGTACAACTGATGATCGCAGATAATATGCGTCTGGTGGGTGTTATCCATGATAAAAAATTATATATTGATCGTTACCATATTTCTAAATTAACGTCATCCATATGGAAAAAGTCATTCCGTGTGAATGAAATGATTAAACCAACAAAATATGGGCCTTCATTGCATGGACAATTTATTTGTGATCGTCATGTCTGTGCATCCTTATTGGATAATGGATTAAAAGTGATCGTTTTACACAGAGAAACAGATCAATGTGTAGAGGCAGATATTCTCATTCAGACATTTACAATTGCGATGCATAATCCAGTATGTCACAAGAAGGCAAAAATAATATTTACCCCTCAACAATTGTTATCACGAGGAAGCGTGATGATGACCAAAAGTGGGGATATTATTTGGTCTTCTCTAGGGTTTCATAGACCATGGAATATGCATAGACGGTATGCACAAAAAAATATATAATTAAATCGCATTTTTCTTCATATCTGGACGATGACAAAACAGAAAAGAATAGAAGACTTTTCTGATAATATTTTGCGGTATTTAGATTGGTAAATTTATCAATGTCATTGAAACGAAATAATAATCTACAGTTTTCTAGAAATAGATGATTTTTATATCTGATCATTTTAATTTTTTCAAAAAAATTGCTATGTGCATCTTTGTGCATCCTATTGATAGAACAAGATAAATCAAAAATTCTTATTGAATGAGAAAAATGCTAACAAATCTTCTCAAAGAAATAAAAAAGATAATTGTTGATTATTCTATTTTATTCTTATCATATATTTCTATAACGAGTAACATCTCTTCAAGCAAAAGCGATGGTCAATTTAAATAGATTGCGTCAAGAGGTTATCTTTTATTATCATTATTATCGGTGGTAATAGGGGTGATAAGTGTTGCTTATACGGATAGAAGGCAAAGTCATTCATGAATGTTCAGCAGTTAAAAAAAATGGCAGCTGTTAGAGCGCTTGAATTTATTGAAGATGGTATGCGGCTTGGTATCGGATCTGGTTCGACAGTCAATGAGTTTATTCGTCTTCTTGGTGAGCGTGTTGCTGATGGTCTACGTGTGACTGGTGTTGCTACCTCACGACATTCTGAACAGCTCTGTCGTAAGTTTGGAGTTCCTGTTAGCACTTTAGAAGAAATACCTGAATTGGATCTTGATATTGATGGAGCAGATGAAATTGGTCCTCAGATGATGCTCATTAAAGGGGGAGGGGGAGCATTGTTGTATGAAAAAATTGTGGCATCGGCATCCCGTGAAATGCTTGTCATTGCTGATGAAACAAAGATAGTAAAAAGACTTGGTGCTTTTGCACTACCGATTGAAGTTAATTCATTTGGTATCCATACAACACGCAAAGCCATCGAAAAAGTTGCTGATGATTTAGGGCTTTCTGGAAAAATTGCATTGCGAATGAATGGAAAAAATCCTTTTGAAACAGATGGTGGCCATTTTATTTTTGATGCATTTTGGGGCTGCATTTTGCAACCAAAACCATTATCGGATGCACTTCTTGCTATTCCTGGTGTTGTTGAGCATGGCCTTTTTTTGGGGTTGGCTTCACGTGCAATTGTCGCTATGGCTGATGGGCAAATAAAAGTTTTAGAACCGTTTGATTTTTAGAAAAGGCATTTACATGATGATATGTTAGCACAGTAAAAAAGGGTCTTAAAGATTTTAGGTAGAATAACGAATTAAAATTATAATTAGCGATCGGGGTAATCATTAAATGAAAGTAATATTTTCTTTTCAGCGTTTTGTCGTATATTTTAGTGCAATTGCTATTTTTGTTGTGAATGTTGGAATGGTTTATGCACAAGGTGTGAGTGATCAACATTTAGATTCAGCGCGAAAGGCGATCAGATCCATTCATGCAACGGATCAATTTGATAGCTTTTTACCAAATGCAGTCCATGATTTCAAAAATGAACTAATCAGTGATGATCCGAATTTGGCAACAGCTATTTCTGATATTGTTGATAAGCAAGCGCTTGCTTTAGTTAAAAGGCGCTCTGATCTAGAAAAAGAGATTGCTCATGTGTATGCAAAATATTTTACTCAAAAAGAGCTTGATGCCATTACAGCATTTTATAATTCTGACACCGGTAAAAAGTTTTTGACAGAAGTCCCCAATATTGCACGTGATTCTTATTCAGCATTTGATATATGGCGTACTGCTCTTATGCGGGATCTTGTAGAAAATGTGAAAAAAGAGATGTCTGAAACACTTAATTTGAATAATTCTACTATGCCTACAAATATGCCTATAAAATCAGAATCTTCAGAAAATAAAAAATAACTTGATTGATATTATAACAACAATGGGCAATTTCTGATTTTTTTAATAGCGGCGGTTTTCCCGCCGTTTTAAATATTTTAATAAGAATAAACCCTTTAAGAATATTGCTTAAAATGCTTCTTCAAAAGAAAAAAGACTTTTATTTGATAATAAATGATCTTAGCCTATTGTTTGTAGATATATGAGAAGGATTAGTTCGTGGGTTCTTTTGATTTTGATTTATTTGTTATTGGAAGTGGTTCTGGTGGAGTGCGTGCAGCACGGCTTGCTGGAGGTCTTGGCAAGCGGGTAGCTATAGCAGAGGAATATCGTATAGGGGGCACTTGTGTTATTCGTGGTTGCGTTCCCAAAAAACTTTATGTTTATGCATCACAATATGTAAGAGAATTTAAGAAAAGTGTTGGTTTTGGGTGGGAATATGCGGATCCAATTTTTAGCTGGGAAAAGTTGGTTGCAGCTAAAAATAAAGAAATATCAAGGTTAGAAGGCCTGTATCGTAAGGGATTAGAAAATAACAATGTGCATATTTATGAAAGTCGTGCTACTTTTATAGATGATCACACATTAGAGCTTTCTGCCACGGGTGAGCGGGTAAGTGCAGAAAAAATTTTGATTGCAACAGGGGCAAAACTTGCACCAAATACGTCCATAGAAGGCGGTGAATTTTGCCTTACTTCTAATGAGATTTTTGACCTTAATCAACTCCCAAAATCAATAGTGATTGTTGGTGGAGGGTATATTGGTGTTGAATTTGCTAATATTTTTCATGAATTAGGTGTAAAAACAATACTCCTTCATCGCGGTGATTTAATCCTTCGTAATTTTGATCATGATTTGCGGCAATTGCTCAGCGATGCAATGATTGAAAAAGGGATTTCTATTCTCTATGGCATAACAATTTCTAAAGTACAGGCTGCCGAAAACTGTTATGATATTGTTTTATCAAATGGGCAAACGATCAGCACTGACCAAGTTCTGTTAGCTACGGGACGGATGCCCAATACTGCTGGTTTAGGACTTGAGAGAGTAGGTATAGAAGTTAATGAATTTGGTGCAGTTGTTGTTGATGAGAAAATGACAACAAATATCCCCCATATTTGGGCTGTTGGTGATGTAACAGGTCATATTCAATTAACACCCGTTGCGATTCATGATGCAATGTGTTTTGTTAAGACAGCATTTGAGAATATTCCCACAACACCTGATTATGATTTAATTACAACGGCAGTTTTTTCTCAACCAGAGATTGGAACGGTTGGTCTTTCAGAAGAGGAGGCGGTAAAGCGTTATAAGCGTCTTGAAATTTATCGTACAGTTTTTCGTCCTATGCGTAATATTCTTTCTGGTATTTCAGAGAAAATGCTTATGAAACTCATTGTTGATGGTGAAAGCCGTATTGTTGTGGGCGCTCATATTTTAGGGGAAAATGCTGGTGAAATGGCACAGCTTATAGGGATATCTCTCAAGGGTAAGCTAACGAAGGATATCTTTGATGAAACGATGGCAGTGCATCCAACGATGGCAGAAGAATTGGTAACGATGTATAAACCAAGTTATATATATGAAAATGGGAAGAAAATAGAAAGTTAAACAGCATATATTTTGGTGAAAAGTTTTTGATATGCCAAGCTGTAAGTTTAGTCTTTAGAGAGAGTATAATGATAAAAGAATGGGTGCCTGACTCTTGGAGAGAAAGGCCAATTAAACAAGTTCCGACTTATCCGGATAAGTCTATGTTAGAAAATGTTGAACGAAAACTGAGAAGCTATCCTCCTTTAGTTTTTGCCGGTGAAGCACGTGATTTAAAAAATGAATTAGCAGCCGTTGCGAAAGGCCAAGCTTTTTTATTGCAAGGTGGTGATTGTGCCGAAAGCTTTGCAGAACATGAAGCTGATAATATTCGTGATTTTTTTCGTGTATTTTTGCAAATGGCGATTGTTTTAACCTTTGGTAGTTTTAAGCCTGTTGTTAAAATTGGTCGTATTGCTGGTCAATTTGCAAAGCCACGCTCTTCTGATATCGAAAGTAAAGAAGGGATTGATCTTCCTGCTTATCGGGGGGATATTATTAATGGCATTGAATTTAGAGCCGATTCTCGTATTCCGGATCCGCAACGGATGTCCATGGCTTATCGCCAATCTGCGGCAACACTTAATCTCTTGCGTGCTTTTTCACAAGGTGGCTATGCTGATTTAGAAAATGTTCACACATGGATGTTGAGTTTTGTTTCTAACAGTCCGCAGGGGGAACGTTATGAATTATTGGCAGAGCGTATTTCTGAAGCAATTGATTTTATGCGTTCTATAGGGATTACATCCAAAACGCATTCTTCATTGCGTGAAACATCTTTTTATACCAGTCATGAAGCACTTTTACTTGGTTATGAAGAGGCTTTGACGCGAATTGATTCAACTTCAGGAAATTGGTATGCAACATCTGGCCATATGTTATGGATTGGAGACCGTACACGTCAGATTGACCATGCTCACGTTGAATATTGTCGTGGTATCAAAAATCCTATAGGATTAAAGTGTGGCCCTTCCATTGAGCCTGATGAGCTTTTAAGATTAATTGATATTCTAAATCCTGAAAACGAGCCAGGTCGGCTTACCCTTATTACGCGCTTTGGTTATGATAAGGTTGAAAGTTATCTACCTAAACTCATCCGCGCCGTTGAACGCGAGAAGCGTGCGGTTATATGGTCATGTGATCCAATGCATGGCAATACAATTACTGTTAGTGGTTATAAAACGCGTCCCTTTGATTATGTTTTAAAAGAAGTCGAGAATTTTTTTGCTGTGCATCATGGAGAGGGAACTTATCCAGGAGGCATTCATATTGAGATGACAGGTCGTGATGTCACTGAATGTACCGGTGGGGCACATGCTATTTCTGTGGACGATTTGTCTGATCGTTATCATACGCAATGTGATCCACGATTAAATGCAGATCAATCGTTAGAATTGGCGTTTCTTGTTGCGGAACTCCTTAAAAAAAATCGTGCCACTGACCCGTTAGCAATTGCCGCTGGTGGATAGCAAAAATTTGCCTAAAATTTTTGTTTTAGGTCATATGACAGAAGAGAATTTTTAAAAAAGCGATATTTCCGATGATTAAAAATAAAGTTGTGGTTGCCAAACTGATGAAGTGATAAAAAGACTTATGAAAAATGATTTTCGGGTAGCAATTGCCCAATTAAATCCTATTGTCGGTGATATTGAGGGGAATTTTTCTCTAGCTGTTATGGCACATCAAAAGGCTAAAGAAGAGGGAGCTGACATTGTTTTATTATCGGAGCTTTTTATAAGCGCTTATCCACCAGAAGATCTTGTTCTAAAATCTGCTTTTACAAAAACATGTGAAGAGGCTGTTAAAAATTTAGCAAAAATAACCGTAGGCGGACCAGGAGTTGTCATTGGTCTTCCATTAAGGCGTAATGGCAATGTTTATAACGGTCTCATGCTTCTTGATGAAGGGCGAGTTATTGCTGAAAGCTTAAAGTTTGATTTACCTAATTATGCCGAATTTGATGAAAAGCGTTTATTTTCTTCAGGTCCACGTCCTGAGCCTATTGTTTATCATGGAATCAAATTAGGAATAGTCATTTGTGAGGATCTATGGAATGATTTCTCTCTGAGTACAGAGCTTAAAGATAAAGGAGTGGAAATTATTCTCGTCCTTAACGGATCTCCCTACTATCGTAATAAAACTTTAAAACGTATAGATGTTGTTCATACGCAAGCTCTACGATCTGGGGTACCAATTATTTATGCTAATCAAGTTGGTGGTCAAGATGAGCTCGTTTTTGATGGCGGGTCTTTTGCCTTAAATGGGCAAGGCAAAAAAGTGTTTCAAATGAAACACTTTGAAAGGCAGATAGCTTTGAGCCATTGGCAACGAACAACGACGGGATGGAACTGTGTTTTAGGTCCTAATGAAAATCTTCTCAATGGATTAGCAGCCGATTATCAAGCTTGTGTTTTAGGCTTGAAAGATTACGTTAATAAAAACGGCTTTAAGGATGTTATTCTTGGTCTTTCAGGAGGAATTGATTCAGCCCTGTGTGCGGCAATGGCGGTGGATGCTCTTGGTGCTGAGAGGGTTCGCACCATTATGATGCCTTATCATTTCACTTCGCAAGAATCATTGAAAGATGCCAAAGAATGTGCTGATCTTTTAGGATGTCATTATGAAATCATACCGATTGCACAACCTGTTGAGGCTTTTTTAAAGACAATGGCACCTATTTTTTCAGGGTTACCCTCTGATGTAACAGAAGAAAATCTTCAAAGTCGCATACGCGGTACACTTTTGATGGCTCTTTCGAATAAATTCGGATCAATGGTGGTAACGACAGGCAATAAGTCAGAAATGGCTGTAGGATATGCAACACTATATGGGGATATGAATGGCGGATTTAATCCTCTTAAAGATATTTATAAAATGCAGGTTTACGCATTAGCTGAATGGCGCAATAAAAATCACTTGCACAATTTGAGAGGACCAGAAGGAATTGTCATTTCATCCAATATTATAGAAAAAGTGCCTTCTGCAGAACTGCGAGAAAATCAAAAAGATGAAGATTCTCTTCCCCCTTATCCTATTTTAGATGATATATTACAATCTCTTGTAGAAAATGACATGAGTATTTGTGATATTGTTAAACGTGGGCATTCACGAGAAACTGTTGAGAAAGTTGAACAGCTTCTTTATGGTGCCGAATATAAAAGACGACAATCTGCACCCGGTGTAAAAATCAGTTACAAGAATTTCGGACGCGATCGTCGCTATCCCATAGTCAATCATTTTCGTGATAAAAATTGAGTATTATTTTATGGTTAAAGTTCGTTTTGCTCCCTCTCCAACAGGTTATATTCATATTGGCAATATCCGTATTGCACTTTTCAATTGGCTTTATGCGCAAGCGTATAAGGGAGAATTTATTTTGCGCTATGATGATACAGATGTTGAACGTTCTAAACAAGAATATATTGATGCTATTGCTGTTGACCTTGAATGGCTTGGTATTCAACCAGATTCAATTTATTATCAATCTAAGCGATTTAATCGATATGATGAAGTTGCGGAAATTCTCAAACAACGCGGGCTTCTTTATCCCTGTTATGAGACTGCAGAAGAATTAGAGCGGCGTCGTAAAATTCAGCTTTCACGCAAATTGCCTCCTATTTATAACCGTGCAGCATTAAAATTGACGGCAGAAGAGAAAAAAAACTTTGAATCTCAAGGTCGTAAACCCCATTGGCGTTTTCTTCTTCCTAATTTTGAAAGTGATCCTTTGCAAACAAAGCGAACAGAAGTTTGCTGGAATGATGCGATAAAGGGGAAGCAGACGATTGATTTGGCTTCTCTTTCAGATCCTGTTCTTATTCGTGAAGATGGAAGCTATCTTTATACATTGCCGTCTATTGTTGATGATGTAGATATGGCTATTACGCATATTATTCGCGGGGATGATCATATTACAAATACAGGCGCTCAAATTGCTATTTTTAAAGCCCTTAATGCAGAATTACCGGTTTTTGCTCATACCAATTTATTGGCGACAGTTTTAGGAAAAGGATTTTCAAAACGTAATAATGATCTTTCTATTCGTTCTCTACGGGAAGAAGGATTTGAATCTATCGCTGTTCAATGTCTTGCTGTTTTGATTGGGACATCGCAAAATGTGCATCCCTATCCCAATCAAGCTGCGCTTTTAGAACATTTTAATCTCCAAGATACGTCAAGATCCGTTGCAAAATTTGATATTACTGATCTTTGTACTTTGAATAGCCATCTTGTCCATGAACTACCCTATGAGGAAGTTAAAACACGCCTTAAAAAACTTTCTATTGAGGGAGATAAGGTGGAATATTTCTGGAACGCGATAAGACGCAATATTGATAAAGTCAAAGATGCTGTTTTGTGGTGGAAAATCATTCATGATGAACAAAATTTTGATACAGTAGCACTAGAGGATCGTGCATTTGTGCGTCAATCACTCGATTTCTTACCTGAAGGTGCTTTGAATGAGGAAAGTTGGAAAATTTGGACAACAGCATTAAAAGAAAAAACAGGTCGGAAAGGAAAATCTTTATTTATGCCATTACGTCAAGCACTTACGGGCATGGATCATGGACCTGAAATGGGAAAGCTTTTGCAGCTTTTAGGGCGTGAAAAGGTAATAGAAAGGCTCTCTAAGAAATAAGAGAAACTTTTAAAAGGCATCTTTTATTTACTTTATGCTTACAGAGAGTAAAGGACGAGTCTATCTACGCGTTTTTATGAGCATGAATGCAGGAATATCATCACCAAATCCAAGGGGCGTGTAATTCTTATTTTTTCGTGAGCGTTGTTGCTCAGATGGCTTCTCCTTATTATTTGCGTTTTTGATATATTCTGTTTTATTCTCTTCTACAGATTTTTTAGTGTGAGCAACAGGCTCTTTAGGAGCAGTTTTCTTTGATGATTTTGAAGACTTTTTCTTTACAACAATATCTTCTGTTTGATCATCGGCTATTAAAGTTGAGAGATCTCCATTGAGCCATTCAATTTTTTCATTACTCATTTCCTCAATGGCATTGATATATTTTTGATCAGCTTTTGTGACAATTGTAAAAGCTTTTCCGCTACGATTTGCACGCCCTGTACGACCAATTCGATGGATATAGTCTTCAGCATGTGTAGGAACATCATAGTTAAATACGTGGCTTACGGCTGGAATATCGAGACCACGGGCTGCAACATCAGAAGCAACCAGAAGTGTAAGTTTATTATTTTTAAAATCGGCTAGGGTGTTCATACGTGAATATTGGTCCATATCCCCATGCAATGCACCTACATTAAAGTTATGTTTAATGAGTGATCTAAGAAGTTCAGAGATATCCCTCTTGCGATTACAGAAAATAATAGCATTTTGAAGCTCGGCACCTTCATTTTGGATAAGTTCTCGTAAAACTGCTCTTTTGTCCCATGATTTATTTCCAGATTTAACAAGCCGTTGTGTAATTGTGGTTGCTGTTGAGGAAGCTTTTGTAACTTCAACAGATACTGGAGAATGTAAAAATTGTTTCGTTAGTTTTGTAATTTCTGGTGCCATTGTTGCAGAAAAGAACAAAGTTTGACGTGTAAAAGGTGTTAGTTTACAGATGCGTTCGATATCAGGAATAAAGCCCATGTCCAACATGCGATCAGCTTCATCAATAACAAGGATTTCAACGCCCATCAGGAGCAATTTACCGCGCTCGAAATGATCAAGAAGGCGCCCTGGTGTTGCTATAAGAACATCAGCTCCTCGTTCAAGTTTGCGATCTTGGAGTTCAAAAGATACCCCACCAATCAAAAGAGCAACATTTAAACGATGATTTATTCCGTATTTATCGAAATTTTCTTCAACTTGAGCTGCAATTTCTCTTGTTGGTTCTAAGATGAGCGTACGGGGCATTCGTGCTCTTGCACGACCTTTTTCAAGGAGAGTGAGCATAGGCAATACGAAAGAGGCGGTTTTACCCGTTCCCGTTTGAGCGATTCCTAGAACGTCTTTTCTTTGAAGGACGTGAGGAATTGTTTCACTTTGAATAGGTGTTGGAGTTGTATATCCCGCTGATTTTACAGCGTTAACAACCTTTGCGGAAAGACCTAAATCATCAAAACTGTTTAAAGATGGTATCATTTTTTTATCAATTGCTCTGTGATTTTAATTTTGCTATCTAAATGATGAGTATAACCAATATCCCCCACTCTTAAAGAGTTTTAAGATGCTTTCACAAAAAAACTAACTATAACAACCATATACACATAAAACGCACAATACAATCATTAATAGCGAAATTGTTCTGATAAAATGCGTTCATCCCATGAATGATTTGAGTCAAAAAGGATTGAAGCTGTTACTTCTGTTGCCATTGAAATAGTAACTGAATGGACAGATTTAACTTCAACATTATCAGCAGCAGCGTTAACAGGGCGTTTGTCAGGTTCAAGCATATCAAAGCGCACTGTTACTGTATTGGGAAGCAATGCTCCATGCCAACGCCGAGGACGAAAAGGACTAACGGGAGTAAGAGCCATAAGGGGGGCCATAAGGGGTAAAATAGGTCCTTGTGCTGATAAATTATAAGCGGTTGATCCTGCCGGTGTAGCGACGAGGACTCCATCACAATTTAATTGTTCCATGCGCACGTTGTTATCAATGGTGATACGAATTTTTGCTGCTTGATAAGATTGCCGAAAGAGAGATACTTCATTAATTGCAAGAGCTTCAATAGATTCTTGACATTCAGCTTTTGCAATCATGCGCAGGGGATGGATTTCTTTTCTATGAGCGACAGCAATACGATTAGGTAATTTTTTTTCATGAAATTCATTCATAAGAAATCCTACAGAACCTTGATTCATGCCATAAATGGGTTTGCCTGTATTCATGACGTCCCGTACGGTTTGTAACATTGTCCCATCACCACCGATTGCAACAACAATATCAGTTTCTTCCAGAGAAGAATGACCATAAACGGAAATTAATTTATGGGTAGCTTTGAGAGCTTCCTCAGTTTCTGCGGAAACAAAATGAAAGCGACTTGGTAATGTAATCATTTAGAAATTATCCTGATACTTACAGTTTATATTGTAACTTATTTTTTGAAAGTTTTGAAGTTGTAATAAAAGCTCTTTTAATAATAAAACGAGTGTTGAAGACAAAAAAGCTCTTTCAAGATAAAGTATCATTGTAGAAAAATAAAAGGGGTGCGTAGTTAGATAATTTACAAATAAGTAATTTTTTTATTAGAATGGTAATTTAGCATTGAAGCTAAGAGAATGATTAGTTAAAAGATCACAACTAATTTTAATAATCGGTTTTAAGCACCCGTAGCTCAGCTGGATAGAGCGCTGCCCTCCGAAGGCAGAGGTCACAGATTCGAATTCTGTCGGGTGCACCAAACTTTTCAATTTCATATCATCCTAAATAACAACATTCTCCAAAAAGAAGCAGATTTCCTCTTTATGAAAATGGTCATTTGAGTTGTTCATTAAGTTTTTTAGCGAATAAGTAAATGATTTTAAGAGAAGTAAAATTTTACAGTTGCGTATATAATTTTTTGCTTAGTCATTTTGAACATCGAGATAAAAAAGCAAGATTATCTAAATGTGCTTTCAATTTAACTATAAATATTTATAATATAAAAATACATATTAATTCAATATGTTATTGTACAACTGATCTGGCGATGTTGATAGTAGATCGCTAAATATATTGTTCTGGTCATTAAAATAAATAGCTAAATTTGCTTTTTTTCTATTTTGGGAGTTAAAGGCTGTTATGGTGATATGGAACGCAGATGAGGAATATCACCAGTTAAAGGAGTAATAAGGGGGAAAGACAACCGTCAAGGTTTGAATTGTTTCAAAATACTGTATTCGATATGGTTTTGATATGGGTATCTGGTGATTTCTCTATACACCAATATTGCCAGTTATGTTGGATGAGGGATTGTTTAGCTTTAATCAACTTTCTTATATCCCGAACGCTAATTATGGTGGTTATTTAGTTGGGAGTATATTCTTTACGTTTGGCAGTAATTGGGATTATATCTTTTGCTCCTCGCATACTATCTTGTGCAGCTATAGTAATGAGTGCACTTAATTATTTCCATGGCGTTAACACTTAGTTCTTTTGATCCGTTTTGCTGTTGGTGAATGATGGTTTTAGGTTCTATTATGGTCACGCAGCATAGCCATAATGGGCGGATTATTTCTTCGCTTTATGCAGGTGTAGGAGTTGGTATTCTCCTAGGTAATGAATATGTTATTATTAGCTTGAATATGACAACTATATCACAAAAACACCTCCGTTATTTTTTCCATTGCAAATGAAACCGCTCCTGTTAATAAGAAAAAATCATCCCAAAATATGAATTGACCAATCAAATAGATTTCGTGACTGGTCATATATCTTATATCGCATTCGTACTTTAAACGATTTTGGTGATGTAAAAAAGGCGATCTAGATGCTTTTATTGAAAATGAAAGCAATCTCTCTCATGATGGTAATTGCTGGGTTGCTGATAATGTCTGTGTTGTAAAATCTGGTTGTGTTTATAAAAATATAAGGGGCTATGGCAATGCTGCCATTGGTGGCTATGTGTAATGGCAATACCCTTATATGTGATAAAACCCATGTGTATTTTGGTGTTCATGTTTATGACAATGCTCATCTTTCTTATAACGTATGAGTTTATCATTATGCGCGGGTTTATGGGAATGAAAAATTATCCGGTAGTGCACGTATTCATAACACTGCCGCGGTTTATGATCATGCGGTTGTTAGGCAAGGTTTACGGCAATGCTAGCGTGGGGTGTCATACTAAGGTCTACGGTTCTATTTATGGCAATGCCAAGATCTCCTGATTATATCGTGATTAGAGGTAATGTATATGGCAATGCAAGAATAAAAAGACATAGCGATTTATATTCGGTTCCCATAAATTGTGAGGTTTATGAAAGTGATGATGTTATCAAGATTGATAAACAGAATAAATGACAGACGTGGAGGGTGCTTCTTTGATGGTTAAAACGCATCATAAAAGAAAGCTGTGCCAATTGATATGACGCTGCTTTTAAATAGAGGTACTACAGATCATACAAAAGAAATCAATAATGAATGCATATATACAAAACGTATCATATTGCAAACGCTCTATTCTATTGATTAAAACTGATCAATGGGAACGTAAATGATAGGTATAATATTTAATCACTCATTTGAATTACAGAACCTATAAACACTTTTGTATGGCTATAAAACTTATTAAGAATAACGCTCTCATTTTTGAAGTTGTCATTTGACACAAAGTACATTATCAAAATGTCTCTTTTAAAACGTTTGGTAGGTTCATATTAAGACAATCAAGAGAAAGTGCGTATTAAGTGAATATTTGTAACAAAATCCGTTGTTTACATTTACGAACATTGGTTTTTAAAAGCAGCTTTTCAGAAGACAATAAACAACCACTTTTTATAAAATCTAAGGCTTTTAAACTGTTATAAAACCTAGGTTTCAAAGGTTTTTATAGAGATATCATTTTATGTCTCTAAACGTTTAAACTTTCATTTAGTGAGGTTCTCATAAGCGTATTTTCACTTTGCATTTAAACGTAACTTCTCTGCAAATAAGCCGGTCCATATTTGGGCTGGCAAAATTAATCAGTTCAAATTCGAGCTCGTTAACTTTAGAATAGAGCAGTCTTTAATATTGTCGCTTTTGACTCAAAATTGAGTAAAACCCCATGCCTTTGTAATATGATTGCAATCCTTTTGAAATTTATCTACTTATCTTTGTCTTAATAAGTATCCTCAAATTTGAGGGGACTTCATTTGGTTTCGTATTTTTAAACTGTAACTTTTAAAACGTTTTTTGCTTGTTTGCCTGCGTTATATCATTAAAAATCTTTTGACTTCTAAGACATAACATTATTAATTTCATTACCTGCTGTGATGATAGTATCTATATAATGTCTGCTTATTATTGACTAACTTTTTAGTAAGCAGCGCTTTAAAATCGACTTGTATTTAAATCCTTTTATGTGTCCTTAATGAATTAAAACCTATTCTATGATAGTTTCAAATGACTGTTTCTTTTAAGGTTTAGCTCAAAAAAAGAGTAAACCCCATACCATTTTTTAAACGCATGCAATTTATATTATCGATTATTTCAAACAATTACGTTTTTAATAATGCGATTTGTGTGTGATAAAAACGTATCATAAAATTTATGAACTGTTATAAATGATAGCTGCGTTTCACTTCATTTGAATGTTTACATGCGTTATAACATTTGCATCATGATTTGCTTTTTATGGTCTATCCATACATGGTAATTGTTTATGAAAAATGGTTAATTAAATCACGTATAAAAGTGTAGATTTTAAATGGGATTTATATAAAATAATTGCACACAATCTATTGACTTTATTATATTTTTTTATGAATTAAGATTCCATCTCGTTTAGACGTTGCAAAAGAAATCACCAAAGACCTTATTGATAAGATTCTTCTCGTACACGGCGTTATCACTTTTGTTTGCAAAAATCTGCTTCGCTTTTGACTTTGATATGGATACAACCTCTTTTGAGGTAGAGCAAAGAACTTTTTAATCATGGAGAGTGCAACAGTGTTCTTCAAAAATCTTGATTGGTCTGTTGAAAAAATTAAAGAGGTAGATAATTATTCCGCACGTTATCAACTACCAGATTGTGAAGTACAAATTCTTTATAATGACGCAATTATCAAAGATTATTGGCAATTTGATGTTGGAGTTTCGATTAGTACTGGTATTTTAGCTGCTGCCTGCATGGTAATTGATCCCTATCAATTACCAGCATTTACAAGATCTACAACTTGATTTTGATAAAAAGGGATTGAGAATTTGTGAAGAAGAAATATATGCAGATTAGTTGGAATTAAGCTTGATTATATCTTGAAATGGGCGATGGAAAAAATAGATCTTCATAAATGCTTTTATTCCAGATATGGAGTACCACTTTGGCGAAAGAGTGAAGTTGGAGGCACATAAGGTTATCAAGGTAGATGATGCAGATTATAGCTTACTTCATATTGGTGCAGTGGCTTTATTGGGTGATGTTGCACCCTTACAATCTTATTATCAAAGTTTCAGTGCAGAGGATCATTTAGGCTTTGATGAAAACACCCAACAGATTCATCTGGAACGTGCATTGGCTTTAGCCAAAGAAGTAGTGAAATCTAAGCAGCTCAGCTACGCTTTAATTAAAAAAGTAGCAAAAAATATGAGTCATCTAGAAGAAAAACAAAGTTCTTAATAAGGGTTTTCCAGAGAGGTGGAGTTTCATTCTTGGAAGGAAAAAAAATAGCTACATTTATCGAAACAAAAGATAAGGAATAGCTCCTTAAGAAATATCAAGAAGATCTAAAAAGATTATAGGAGCCAGAGTCTGTTTTAAAGCTGCCATCATCAGTTGAGTGAATTCAACAATGGTTGAATTTTATCCATTGGCGGAAATCTGATGTTTGAAAGAGGCTTTCTTGATGTGAAGGTAATATCATAATAAAAAATTATTATAAATCAATATGTTGTATATATTCATTGTTTTGAGATTAATGACCATTGACAAATAATTTTGCACCATTTTCTCTCTTCCAGCTTTTCGTCAATCATCAATGAAAATTTTTTATAATGGAAAGTTCATTGATAATATAACTTTTGTATGTCATTATTTTACGCTTTAAAAAATATAAAAATAATGAAATGCAATTGAGTTATCAATTGCTTATTCTTTTCAATTTTTAATCATAAAAAAATCTTTTTATTCATTTTTCTTATAAAAAGAATTAGCTTTTTTCTGGTGATACAAGCGGAGAAATAAGGATTTTAGATATGTTTCTGCGTTCCATTTCAATCACTTTAAAGTGTAAACCGTCAGTTTCAAAACTTTCTCCCTCATTTGGTAAATGACCAAACTGCCAAAGCATAAAGCCTGCCAGAGTCGTATAACGATCTGCTTCATCCACAAGGTTACGCCCAAGATAACCACTTAAACGGCGGATATCAGCGTATCCCTCAACAAGAAGACTGCCATTTTCAAGTTGTTCTGCGATCATGAGTTCTTCATCGTCATCAGGAAAGTCTCCTGCAATAGCTTCAAGAATATCGGTTGGTGTTGCAATTCCTTCAAAAGATCCATGCTCATCAACAATAATTGCAAGCTGAATCGAAGAATGACGTAATTGCTCCATCAATCGTAAAACACTTGTGTTTTCATGAACAACGAGGGGTTCTCGCATAGCTTTTTTCCAATTAATCTTTTTTCCCTCAGCCAAATTCAAAAGAAGATCTTTTGTCAATGCAACGCCAACAAATTCATCCACTTTTTCACGCGCAAGAATTAAGCGGCTATGTTTAAACTTTTGTAATTCTTCACGCATTTCATTTTCATCAGCATTTAAATCTAACCACTCAATCTCATTACGCGGCGACATGATAGAGCGAACAGGGCGATCAGCTAAATCGAGAACACCACGAATCATTTCCTTTTCTTCTGGTCTAAACAACTCAGAAGCTGCGGCCTGTTCAGCAATAACATCTACAGTCTCAGCAAGGTGATTATCTTTGCTTCCTCCTCCTAAGAGCCTCAAAACAGCATCAGCTGTTCTACTGCGTAGATCATTCGTTTTAATCATTTTTTCACGGTTACGACGTCCAATTTGATTAAAAGCTTCGATGAGAACAGAAAAACCAATAGCAGCATACAAATACCCTTTTGGAATATGAAAACCAAATCCTTCAACAATGAGAGTAAAACCAATCATCATCAAAAAACCAAGACAAAGGATTACAATAGTGGGATGACGATTAATAAAACGCATAAGAGCACCAGATCCGCACATCATTACTCCCATAGCAGCTATGACTGCGATATACATAACTGCTGCCTGCTCTTTTGCAATCATACCTGTTGCGGTAATAATACTGTCTAGTGAAAAAACGGCATCCAGCACCACGACTTGGACGATTACTTGCCAAAAAACAGCATAACCAACACCTGTTTTTCTTTCATGTGATACTCCTTCTAACCTTTCATGTAATTCTAGCGTTCCCTTTGCGAGCAAAAAGGCTCCACCACCGATTAAAATAAAGCTATGCCAACTAAATACAAAAGATGAAAGTGAAAGAATTACCCTATCGAGTCTCATAACCCATCCAATAACGGTAAGAAGGAAAAGCCGCATAATTAATGCTAAAGTAAGACCTATAAAGCGTGCGCGGTCACGCAAATGCAGTGGCAATTTTTCAGCTAAAATTGCAATAAAGATAAGGTTATCTATTCCTAAAACAATTTCGAGAAAAACCAGCGTGATCAAACCAAACCACGCATGGGGATCAGTGATCCATTCCATCATTCCTTACCTTTTAGAAGCTTAAAAGCGCGCGATTGACAAAAAAAATTCATAGGCTTTTATTCGTATATTGGATCATGAACATTGAATGTAAAAAACTTATATTCAAAGAAAAAAACAGCACAATATTGCTTGAATGCATGTGATTGTTGATAAAACAAAATGATGCCCCATCCCGCTTACAACCACAAGAAGGTTCCTCTAATTTTCGCTCGGGCATTATGCTCGATAATCCTCTAACTATAGGTTCTGTATAACAATCAGAACATTTATTTATAAAGCTTCTTATAATGGGTTTATTTTTATATAAGATCAAGTGGTGAATATCATATTTTTAACCTTACAGACAATGAGTTTATATAACAAACAACAAAACATCTGGACATCTATCCTTAGGAGCGTTATAGAAACGCTCATTCTCGTCTTTTGAGAAGCTTATGGGTGATTAGCTCAGTCGGTAGAGCAGCTGACTCTTAATCAGCGGGTCGTGGGTTCGATCCCCTCATCACCCACCATTTTATTTTATACCGTAAATAACTTATTGATTGGGTAATTTTTTTAAGGTACGAGTTGCTAAATAAAATTGGGCAGTAGGATTTCCCCATATCTGTTTGTTTAAAAAAAGATTGTTGATATAGCTTAGTCATCGGTTTTTGTACTTTTTAGGGGTCTCAAAGAACTTTCAAAGGACATTTAAAGATTTTTTAATGCGTATTGTTTCTTTTTTTTAAGTTGCAATTGGTAAGGAGAAGCTTCTTACCGACAATTGTTTTATTTAAAGGAGTATAGAAATCAACAGTTTTCACTTCTTTTAATATAAATTGATTAAAATTTTTTTGGATTTTTAGCATATTGTTTAAAGAAAGAAGCAACTTTACACTTTAGTTGTGTCAGCAGCGTGGATATTTTTTGATAACTCTCCCGCTTAAACAAAAAACTTCTGTAATAATCATCAGTATTCCAAGAGGGTAAATAAAGATAAAATGAAGTATTTAGCTGGACATACAAGGAATAAAATTATATCAGTTTAATTGTTTAAAGCTAATACCTGTTAAACGAAAGACAATAAACTTTAATGAGGCTTAAAGTTTTAAAATATTAAGCTGTGTGGTTACGCTATGCTGCCTTTCCGTTAGCTAAACCTCTAAAAATATAAATATTAAGAAAGCTACTTAGATTCATTATAATATATTGATTTATAAAGAATTGATTATTCTTTGTTTGAAAAAACTTTACTATCATAAACTTCTTTTGTTTCAATCCCTCTTATAATAAATTAATTAAAATCATTCATTTGTACATCATAAATGGGATTATAAATGGGATTAACGTGTGGATAAAGACTATTGAAGAAAGGCATAAAAATAATTCTTATTAATGTTCTTAAGTGCTAAAAGTTATCATAACATTGGAAAAATAGTATAATGGTGCAGGCTTGATCTTTTATTAAGTATAAAGTTGATGGTGCAACAATAGCTTTACTATTATACCATTTACGGGTATTGTTGTGTAATGGAGAAGAGCGTTGAGAGAGGTTTCTTAAAAAAGATATGTAAACTGGCAACACGGTGGTGTTTTGTTCTTTTATAGGTACACAAAAAAGAAGTCATTGATAGCCTTTTATTTATTCCGGTGGTGTTTTGGGGGCTCTTTTCCAATATTGTCGCGCCTCAAAAATGACGACCACAAATAATGAAAGGATGAGCGGTATAATCAAATAAAACATTCTAAAGACAATAAGCGCTGCAATAACATCAGTTGGATTTATATTGGGCATGCCTGTTATGAAGAGAGCTTCAAGAACTCCTACTCCTCCTGCTGGAGCATTAGAGAGAAGAGTTATCGTAAAAGATGCTAGAAAAACACCAAGAACAGAGATAAAATGAATATCTGCGTTATGTGGGAGAACAGCATATATAATTCCTGCTGCTCCTAAAAGCTCTAGAGGGCTAATGAGAAGCTGTTGAATAACAATTTTCAGCCGTGGATAGGAAAGTTGAATTTTCTTACCCAAGCGTAAGGGTTTTAACTGAAGCCAGCTGCCAAACGTATAAAGTGCTATACAGCTGAGTAAAATTGCTCCAGCCGTTGTTCCGAGCCATTCAGGAAGTTCTTTATGAATGAGGGTGATAATTTCGGGTTGCAGCACCAAAACGATTCCCAAAAGCAAGATTGTGCCGATTACAAAAGTAAAAGAGCAAAAACCTACTAATATTGCGATTTCTGTTCCGTTTAATCCTTTCATTTTATAGGCGCGATAGCGTACAACGGCACCAGAAAAAACTGAAGCACCGATATTGTGTGAAAGAGCGTAGGTTGTAAATGAACATATAGCGATAAAAATCCAAGAAATTTTATGGCCTAGATGTTGCAAGGCAATTCGATCATATCCAGCAAGAGCAGCATAAGCTAGGAGAGAACATAAACAGGCTAATAACCAGTGCTGTGCATTTAAATTGTTCAAACGCTCCAATACATCTCCAAATGAAATGGCAGAGAGCTTCATGTAAAGAATTCGAATAGATACCAGCATTGCTAAGATACCAATCAATGGCCATATAAATTGCTTTATTTTCACGATTCTGTATCCATTTTATGTTTTCTGTAAATTTTCATGATTGAGCATATTCCTTACAGATCTTCGTTCTGTTATATACTCTATAATGCCATTGGCAATTTCTTCATCATCTGTTACTACAACATCAGCACCTAAATCAATGAGATATGTTGTTTCTGTATCGGATAATGCATGTGTGATTATCTGGATATCTTTCTTCATATCACGGATATTCACGATACATTCTCCTACTTCAATGGTACTTCGCATTGTAATAACAACTTTATGTGCATTATTTATATTTGCTGCGTTTATTATTTCTTGTTGAATGATATTGCCACAAATAGCCTCAAAGCCATCTGCAATCGCTTTATCAGAGAGGCGTTTTGATTCTTCTACGATCACTATAGGTTCACCTCTATTCATTAAAGATAATGCAACATACTTACCGATACGACCATAGCCAATAATTACGATATGGTTATTTTTTAAGGTCATCGGTAAAAAATCTTGGTCAGGATCTTGTGGATCAATATCAATAATTGTTTGGGTATTTTGTGAGGATACAGAATTTTTTTCTAGACGTTTTTTAATTTTATTACAGGCAATGAAAACAAGAGGGTTGAGCAAAATAGAAAAAATTGCTCCTCCAAGAATTAAATCATGAGCGTCATTGTTTAAAAGTCCTAAGCTTAAACTTAAACCAGCAAGGATAAAGGAAAATTCTCCGATTTGGGCAAGGCTTGCAGAAATAGTCAAAGCTGTTGCATTAGAATAGCGAAAAGCCTTGACGATGAAAAAGGTAACAGCAGATTTTCCGATTACGATAATGAATAAGGTTGCTAAGAGTGGGAAAAAATGAGTCAAGAGTTTCTCTGGGTCAAATAACATACCTACAGAAACAAAAAAGAGAACAGAAAAAGCATCGCGCAGTGGTAAAGATTCTTCCGCAGCACGGTGGCTTAATTCTGATTCGCTCATGACCATACCAGCAAAAAAAGCACCAAGAGAAAGAGAAACTCCAAATAAATGAGCGGCTCCGAAAGCTACTCCTAATGCAATAGCAAAGACGCTAAGACGAAATAATTCACGTGATCCCGATTGTGCGCTCATTTTTAAAAGCCATGGGATAACGCGTCGCCCAATGACAAGCATAAGTGCGATAAATACAATCACTTTCAGGATGGTGAGACCAAAAATACCCCAAATACTTAAATCTAACCATTGAACAAGAGGATCCAACGCTTCTTTTTTTGTATTGCTGAGGGCACTTGCCAAGGAAGGGATGAGGACAAGTATAAGGACCATTGCTAAATCCTCAATAATCAACCATCCAACGGCAATGCGTCCTTTTTCTGTTTCAATAAGATGACGCTCTTGCAAAGCACGTAGCAGGATAACGGTACTTGCTATGGATAAAGCAAGACCGAAGATCAAACTACCACTAAAGCCCCATCCCATAATCAGACCAAGGCACAAACCTAGAAAAGTAGAAAATGCCATTTGTGCAATAGCAGCGGGGACAGCAATAGCTTTGACAGATAAAAGGTCTTTTAATGAAAAGTGGAGCCCAACACCAAACATCAACAAAATAATACCAATTTCAGCAAGTTGATTAATGATGACGGAATCTATTTTAAATCCGCCTGTATTGGGTCCCACAATAACACCAGCTAACAAATAGCCTACAAGGGGTGAAATACGTAAACGGCTAGCAATCATTCCCAAGAGAAATGCTAAACATAAGCCTGCAACAATAGTTGTGATAAGTGGTGTGTCGTGGAGCATGGATTATTTACTACTCTTGATCAAAAAGCGAATGAATGAAAACGACTATATTTCTATGAGAAGAGAGGCGAGATGTACCATACGCATTAAAGGGCATTTTTATTTCACTTTGATATTTGCACGATTATTTCGCTCACGCCACCAATTTCCTAGCAGGAGCAAAATAGGAGCAGCAATAAAGATAGAGGATGATGTTGCAATAATAATCCCAAAGACCATGGGTAATGCAAAATTATGAACAGCACTTCCACCCCATATCGCCATGGGGAGCATCGCAAGAATTGTTGTGGCTGATGTAAAAAAACAACGTACAAGAACCTGATTAATTGACAGATCAATCAGCTCACGCAACGGCATTTTTTTAAAAAGACGCATATTTTCGCGCATCCTATCATAGACGACAACTTTATCATTTATAGAATATCCAACAATTGTTAAGAGCGCAGCAATGGCTGTTAAATTAAAATCAAATTGAAATAAAGCAAAAAAGCCAATCATTTTTGTGGTGTCTAGAATGAGTGTGACAATGGCTCCAATGGCAAAGAACCACTCAAAGCGTAACCATATATAGAGAGACATGGCAATAGCCGCAAGAATAACAGCAGTAAAAGCAGCTGTGGCAAGCTCGCCTGAAATTTTTGGACCAACAACTTCTATTTGATCGAATGTGGTATCGGGATAGATATTTTGTACAGCTGTTTTGACCTTATCAATGGCGGTGGTTTGTTGTGCTTCGCCACCGCTTTGTTTCTGCATGCGAATTAATACGGTATTTTCGTTATCAATATTTTGCAAGGTAACTTCACCAATATTAAGAGTAGAAAGCTTGGAACGCAGGGTTGCTAGATCTGCTGGTCCTTTCGTGGTAATACTCATTTGGCTGCCGCCAATGAAATCAATTCCGAAATTTAAGCCAGGCTTAAAAAAGAGAAAAACTGAAGCTATTGATAAAACAATTGAGACGCCAATACCAATGAAACGTGCTTTCATAAAGTGGAAAGTTGTGTTTTGTGGCATGATGTTGAAAGCAGAATGAATATGCAGTTTTTTAATTTTCCATTTACGAACGATCCAAATCATGATGATGCGCACAATGGTGATATTTGTAAACATGGAGATGATAATACCAAGCAACATTGTTACAGCAAAACCACGAACTGGGCCTGTGCCAAACCAAAATAGTAAAACAGTGGCTATAATGGCTGTAACATTTGCATCAACAATGGTTGCAAAAGCTTGTTTAAATCCACGATCTAGAGCTGCAAAAGCACTTACGCCTTTTCGACTTTCTTCGCGAATACGTTCATTGATGAGAATATTGGCATCAACGGCTATACCGATGCCTAAGATAATACCAGCAATACCGGGCAGCGTAAGCGTAGCTCCAAGGAGACTTAGTGCAGCAAATGTTAAAATCGTATGGAGGGCTAGTGCTATATTCGCAATGAGTCCCCAAATGCGATAGAGAAGAAAAATAAAAATTGCAACGAGAATAAAGCCAATTATGCCGGTATAAAGCCCCATTTGGATGGCATCAGCGCCAAGATTTGGACCTACGGTTCTTTCTTCAATGACGGTGAGTGGTGCGGGGAGGGAACCAGCGCGGAGCAGAGCAGCCAGAGTTGAGGCTTCTTTGGGGTCAAAGTTTCCTGTAATTTGACCTTGTCCATTGGGAATAACACTATTGATGGTAGGAGCGGTTAAAACCTTATTATCAAGAACAATGGCAAAAGGACGGTTAATATTTTGTCGTGTTATATCGGCAAATATTTTTGCACCAGCCGAATCTAGAGTAAATGAAATCATAGAACGTCCTGGCAATTGTGGATCAAAACCAGCACGGGCATCTTTCAGGACATTTCCATCTAAAGCAATTTGATCATAAATTGCATAGCGTTGCGTTTCATCAGTATATCCAGGAAGAATTGAAACACCTATCGGTGGATTATTGGGATCCACGTTAGAAGGAACAAGATGAAAACTCATTTTGGCAGTTGTTCCTAAAAGATCACGTAATTGTTTTGGATCTTGTAGTCCAGGCAATTGGACCATAATACGGTCATTTCCGACCTTTTGGATGGCTGGTTCTGAAACACCAACTTGATCTATACGGCGCCGGATGATTTCTAAGCTTTGTTCAATAGCATTGCTTATACGGTCTTTTATACCAGCTTCTGTTAATGTGACGCGGAGAGTTTCATTTTGAGTACTGATCGTGATGTTATGTTCTGTTGTGCCAAAGCTACTGTGTATGGGGGTTATTAATGTTTTCAAAGCAGAGAGTGCTTTTTCAGTTTGCGATGGGTCAGAAATAAGGGCAATAACGCTATCTTCAACGATACGCACACTTGAGGTGCGGATTTGTTTTTCACGCAATACATTGCGCACATTGCTTAAAACGATGTGTAATTGATCGCGTTTTAACGTTTTGCTATCAACCTCGAGCAGAAGAGAAGAGCCTCCTTGAAGATCAAGACCAAGTGCCACACGGGTATTGGGTAAAAATTTCGAGTTGTTAACTTGTTCGTGTGAAAATAAATTGGGTAAGGCAACATAAATGCTGCTTAAAAGAATAAAACAATAAAGGGTAGTTAACCAACCAGGTGTACGCATGATATATTCCGTAAATAGGCAATCTAACAGTTATTCAAAGTTAAAAGCACAATTAAAATAAGATGATCGTTTTTATATTCAAGGAAGAGAATTAAGTGTGTTCATTGGGAGGAGCGCGTTTATTTGAGAAATATTGTGTTTTAACGTTACGAAATCGTGTGTCAACAGCTGGAATCTTTATTAAAAAGAAATCCAATGTTAGGATTTTTTGAAAGGTCCTGATAAAAATAGATTCTGTATGAAGTGTTACAAGTTTTTTGTTTTCAGTTGTGGTAACATTCACCTGATCACACTTATGATGTAAATCAAATCTATTCGTTTTAATGACATTATTGGTGTGCGATTGTTTGATTAAATAAGCACGCGTTTCTAGGTTGTTCGTCAAGAATACACCTAAACTGGATAGAAAAATCCAGGTTGTCAAAGGAAGAAAATCTTCTTTTTTGCAATAAAGGTGCAAAAAAAACATGCTAGAGTGCCTTCTTTAATCTTATTGAGTTCAGCTTATTTATCATTCTTTTATCTTATTATCAGTATTATAGGATAAGGGAAAGCTTTTATAAGATTATTCTATAAAAGTTGAAAATATCTACTTTATACCATATTTAAAAAAGAAAAATAAAATCCCTTTTGTATTAATAAGGTAGATATGTATTCATTTTGTAGAAAAAGCATCCTCATACTTTTCCTTCTTTTGGGGATTATCTTTGTATTTAATTCTGGTGCATGGGGGAATAGGGGGGCACAAAATACAATTGTCGAACAAACGATAGATTCTTATTCAGTTGATGAAATTATTAAACAACAACAGTTGATTATTGAGACTCTTGAAGAAAATACTGAAACTTTAAAAAGAGATTTTGACAGAAAGCCAGAAGATGAGCGTGCTTTAGAAGAATTACGGTTACGTGCACAAGATATCAGTGAACGTGCTATTGAGGCAGCATTTGTTTTGCGTCCTCCTCTTAATGAGATTAATACACTTCTTGATCAATTAATGGAGCTCCATCGTGACATAAAAAAACTGAAAAGCTCAGTGAAGGAATATTCCTATTTGATAGAGCAAAAAGCTAAAATTAACAGTATCATGCTTCGTTTTGAAGCAATTTTCTTAGCGGCAAATAGAATAGCGGAACTTTCTATTTCTCAATCTCGGGAGCTTTTTAAACGCACGCTTACGTATAGGCTTGAGTTTTCGATTCCGATGGTTAAACATCTCGCCCAAAAAACAAAAGAGGCTTCATCAGATTTTCTTGTTTTGTTAAATTCTTGGTGGAATTTTATATTTTACTTCAAGTTTTTACAACTAGTTCTTTGCTTTTTAATTCCACTTTTTATTACTTTAGGACTTTCGTATTTTTCTCAAAAAGTTCTTGTTCATGTGTATTGCCACTTTACGAAGTCTAATGAGGAAATATCTTATTTACAACGCTTATTGATCGCCTTTATTTCAGTTCTTTTACCTTCACTTATCTGTATTCTTTGCGTTTATCTTGTGTTGTTTTTGTTTCGTAGTTTTAACTTAGATCCAGGTAAGCTTACAACAGTTTTTGATATGATAGGTTGTCAAATTATTTTATTATTTTTAATCAATCGATTAGCTGTTGTTCTTCTATCATCGAATCGGCCCCATGTGCGTCTTCTCAGTATTGCACCATCGTCTGCTTATCAATTAGTGATTTTACTCACTTCTTTAGGGGGTATTTTGGCATTTGACGCTGTTCTTGATAGTATTTATCAAATCATTTCAGCGCCTCTATCTTTGACAATTGCTAAAAGTTTTATTGCTGTTTTTCTTGTAGCGATATTGCTATTTATAATATCATTTGTACCTTTGCGGTTTAGACCTAGGCGTGTTCAAGAAGAAAAAAAAGAGCCATACTTTTGGCCATTTTATATACGCATTCCTCTTATTGGCTTGGGGTTACTGCTCTTTGTATTGAATTTTTTAGGTTATGTTGGACTTGCGCGTTTTATTACGCAGCAAATTATGATTGATGGAGCATTTTTAGTTCTCATGTATTTAGGAATACAAAGTGCTCAAGCACTTGGAACTAAAGACCAATTTATGAAAACAACGGTTGGTCATCTTTTGATGCAGAGGTTTCATTTAGAAGAAAAAACAATGAATCAATTGGGAATTTTTGTGGGCGTTTTTCTCAATTTATTTGTTGTTATATTTTGTGCAATGCCCATTGCTGTACAGTTTGGATTTTCCTATTCTGATTTAAAAGCAGTTTTGTGGCAATCGGTGACCGGTTTTCAGATTGGAAATATTAGTCTTTCTTTGATTTCTCTTGTAACAGGAATTATTTCTTTTTGTGTTTGCTGGTTTCTTATTCGAAGATTTATTGGTTGGTTAGATAATGTGGTGTTGGTTCATGGAGAGTTCGATTCTGGTATACGTAATTCTATCAAAACAGTGATAAGTTATGGAGGCGTTGTTGTATCTGCTTTGACCGGATTATCAATGGCAGGTTTGGATCTTAGAAATTTCGCTCTTATTGCTGGAGGACTTTCACTTGGTATAGGTTTTGGTTTACAGAATATTGTCCAAAACTTTGTCTCTGGACTTATTATTTTAGTTGGAAGACCATTTAAAATAGGAGACTATATAGAATCTGGATCAGTAGGGGGCGTTGTTAAGCGTATTAGTGTGCGTGCAACGGAACTTGAGACCATTCAGCGTAAGACGATTATTATTCCCAATTCAAGCCTTATTAATAACAACGTTAGTAATTGGACACGACGTAATAAAGTAGGACGAATTGATGTACCAGTTACTGTATCATCTAAGGTTGCTCCAGAGCATGTTGCTGAAATTTTATTAGAGATTGCTTCTACGACAGAAGGCGTTTTAAAAAATCCTATCCCACAGGTGAGTTTTACAGCATTTGATCGTAAGAGTTTTTCCTTTAATTTGGCTATTTATGTGCCTAATATTACCTCATCTTCTCATGTAACCAATGCTCTTCGATTTAGCCTATATAAGCGTTTTGCTGAGGAAGGAATCTTAGAATGCTGAAATATACTTATATTTTTACTACAGTTATTCTATTAAGTATTTTTACCATAACAGCTTTTGCTGCAACAGTGAAAAATACTGATTTAAAGATACACTCTCTCATTATTGTTGAAGGAAGTGTACCTTTAAAAATTTCTTTAAATACGCATCAAACAATTACAATTTGTATGAAAGGATGTTTTATAACTTTTCCTAATAAAGACCGTTTTGCAATAAAAGCAGATGATAATATAGAAATCAGTAGGGGAAGAGCAATTTTTAAATAAAGTGATTGAGGACTTTTTTGAGATAATCTCTAGAAAGATAACGATATTGCGCCTGTTAATAATCTCATACTTTAAAAGTAGTATTATGATTTCAGTGTAAGATAGATGTAGTTTTTTATATACATAGAATCTACTTATATGTAAGCATATAGAGGTATTTTTATACTATTTTATATTTATAATATTTTTAATTAAATATCAATGTGCTAACAATAATTACATCATTTCAGAATTTTTTCATGAAAAAATGCTTTGAAATATTCTATTTTATGATTTTTTATGCGGTAATTTGGATAAAAAATGTGTTATATTTTCTCATTTTTAAAAATATAATAGACATTTTTATTAAAGATTTGTCATTTAAAGTATTCATTATTATACTATTTTAATAGTTATTAAAATTTATTTGATAAAATTCAATTTTGATGTAATGATGTATTTAGTAGTGGTATATTTAAATGTAAATGTAAAGGAGTGCATGCGGTTTTTTGGTATAAAATTTTATAAAACTTTGTTTTTCTAAATGTGATTTTTAATTATATTTAAATTTAGCAATGGGGTATAATTTTATGAATACAAAATTTATAACAGCATCTGTTTTTTCTTTGGTTTCATCTTCTATAGTACAGGCTGCAGATGTCGTAGTTCCTGAAGAGTCTGTACATGTTGCTTCAGAAGTTGCTTCTTCTTCACTTTTTTCTTGGTCAGGTTTTTATTTTGGGGGGCAAGTTGGAGGCTTTTCAAGTAAAATTTCTGCAAAAACGCCTTATGTTGATATTCCTCTCTATCCTGATGAGGAGAGTAAAAGTAAATCATGGATACCCATCGAGAAACAGCATATGCCCGATCTTTCTGGGTTTATAGGTGGTTTTTATGCGGGTGTTAATTTTGATCTCGGTAATAATTTTATTATGGGGATTGATACGGATATCATTTTAACGGAAAAAAAAGACACAAAAACAAGATTTCATGCAGATGAATCGAGTGCTGGTGGTTCGAGTCCTGAAGGAACTCATACTGGTACTGGAACTGATGCTGGTACTGAAGAAAATGGTAAAAAGAAAGAAAGTTATAAAAGGGCACAGTTTGACAAAGGGCAGGGGACTAGCTTTTCTCGCTCTGGTACAGAGACTATAGAAGAAAAGAATAGCTTAACTTTTAATCATACTTTTAAACAAAAATGGACTGGAGCCACAAGGGTGCGTGTTGGGTTTTCTGCTCATCGTGTGATGCCTTATATTGCTGGTGGTGTCGCTTATGGACAATTTCAAGATGTTTTGTCGACAGTCATTACGGGATCTGAGCTTTTTAACAGGACATCGGATGCTACAAAAATGATGATTGGTTACACTCTGGGTGGTGGTGTTGATTTTGCAATGACAGATAATCTTGTTTTACGTGCGGAATATCGTTACTCAGATTTTGGTAAAAAGAAATTTAAAGACGAGATTGAAGTTAAGTATAAGACGAATGATTTTCGCGCAGGAATAGCTTACAAATTCTAGTTTTATAGGATAAAGAAGCTTAAATTTAAAAGGTCCTATCTCTTTGATAGGGTCTTTATTTTTTTAAATTGTATGCATTGTAAACACTATTTTATGGTGAAAAAAGGGAGCATTGACTTTAAGTGAGGATGAGGAAGTAAGGAAGAGTTACTCAGATTCTTAACTGTTAAGAATAAAAAATTTTTAGTTTACGAGGTGTGGTTGAAACATTTGTTAGCCAAGAAGGATTGCTTCGTCTTTCATATTATTACAGTTATCATATTCATAGTATCGTTATAGAATTGCAAACAGTAAATTTAAAGAGAGTTTTTACTATCTAAGTAATGAGAAAATAAAGAAAATTCATATAGAGTGATGTGGACGGCGTGCACGTTTGTGCACCAATTTTTTTTCCTTAGAATTCTCTATAATATCACCTGATAGCGCAGTTTATCTTTTTTCTATTTAATAATTAATTGTTTTTATTTTTTTATTAAATTGCTTTTTATATATAATCTTGGCACCAGATGAAAGTGCTCCAAGCGCAATTCAAAAGGTGGTTTGCAGAATAAAAACACGTGATAGACTGTCTGTCTTATCTGTAAAAATCTATCTAAAGGCAAATATGCTGACAGAGCTGGTTTATGGCTTATCAAAACTACACCAGATCAAGGATGATGGGTTTTTAGGTTTGACCTCAATAAAAGACGATGAGAAATGGGATTAGGCTCTTGTCGCAATGTATCTTTAAAAGAAGCACTGTTCAAAGCTTTAGCCTGTCGTGATCTTTTAGATCAAAGAATTGATCCAATTCGGCGAAAAAAAAAGAAAATTTGCGTCGGGCAGGTGGGTATTTCTTTACGAGAAAATGCCTCTAGTACTTTTGAAGCGAAAAAAACGAATTGAAAAATCAAGGAAAAGCAGCAAGCTGGTTAACACCTCTTGAGTTACATGTTTTTCTTAAACTTGGTGATACGCTAATCATTGAACTGACGCAAATTGATATAAAAGGATGCATTTCTCCCATTTGGAAGACAAAAAACGAAACAGCAAGTAAAGCTCTATCCCGCTTGAATATAGCTATAAAACATGCGGCGGCACTTGGTATAGATGTGGATATGCAATTGATACCAAAAGCAAAAGCTTTATTAGGAAAGTTATTCAAAATACCCAAAATATTCCAGCAATGCTATGGAAAGAAATGTCTAAGTTTTTTCAATCTTAAAATGATGAGCTTGTATCACATCTAGCCTTAAAAATTCTTATTTTGACGGTTTTTTGTTTTATGCCAATCAGGCATATTCGATCAGAAGAGATTTATGGACCAATATGGATTATCCTAAAAGAAAATATGAAGAGAATTGTTGGAAAGGTTTCTGATTTTCATGTCCCGCTTACAGCTGAAGCGCTTGTTATTATTGAAAAAGCAAAAAAATGGTTTTTTATTTGTTGAGAGTTTTGGAAAGCCTATATCTGATGTAGCACTTTCTAAATTTATGAAAGACAAAGGTTTTAATTATAGACTTCATGGTTTCAGATCGATTCTGCGGGACTGTATAGCAGAGACAACGTCAACACCATTTGAAGTTGCAGAATCTGTTCTTGCGTATTCAGTTAGGAATTCTGTGACAAAGGCTTACATGCGGACGGATTTTTTAGAATAGCGCCGTGTCCTCTTAGAACAATGGGCGTCTTTTATATCTGGAGGGGCTTGATAATTGTTATGTCTATTGTCGCGTCAGATGTCTAAGAAACACTTAAGCGATTAGCGGATAGATTACGATATAATCTCTCTTTCCTTGCTTTAAAAGCGGGGAGGGGGTAAAGCTTTCAGTTTTTGGTTAGCCACTGTTTTATAATGTGCAATGACATTATCTATCACCTCCATGAGACGAGCAAAATTAAGAAACCATTTTCTAAAGAATTTCGCGCGTCTCAGAGTATGTTTAGAGTCGGATATTTGGTTTTTGTGTAAAAATACTTACCAATGCGTCCATAATACGTGAAAAATCAAGTGCTAATAAGAGTATAATGAGTACAATCCATTTCGTATAACGTGACATCACTTTTATACTTTTGTAGGTCATGATAATTTCTTGAAGTATTTCTTTTTCTCCTTCTGTAAGTTCTATATCGTCTTGTGTTCTTTTCCTAGCCATGTTTCCACCCACACACACGTTCGCCCTGCTTGTTATGCTTTAAGATCTCTCTTGCTAAATTGGAACTGATGACGTTGACATCTTGCCTCTCTAAATAAATTGGCAACCAACCAACACAAGAGATATACTTATTTGTCGCGCAACCAATCAGAGAGAGCAGCACGCACATCAGCATCACTTTTTTGATTAACTTCACTTTCCACCTCCAGACGTGTTGTTGCTGCCTTTAAGGTTTTTTCTGTTTGCTTTTGCTGTTCTGCCTTTTTTCCAAGGGTAAAAGCTATTGCCAAAGCCATAAAAAAAGCGGCTAAAGCCGCGCCTATTAACAGCAGATTTCTTTTCATCCATAAGATCATAGGCGGTGTTCCTGAAAACGTTTAGCAACAAAGAAAATGCCAGCACATGCGGCTAAAACCATGATAGTGGCAAGCGCCCATTGGACTGGACCATTTCCTGCCAATAAACCACCAAGCCCTGAAAAAGAACCAATAACTGGTGCAAGGGCTTCGGCTTTGAAACCCCCCGTTGGTGCTTGCGTTTCTACGGTTTGGTAGTTAGAGGAAACAAAAGCACCTTTCGCCCATAAGCCTGCTTCTGCTGCACGCCGATGTACAAGACCTTGCAAGCGTTTACCACCGGCTTTGGTCCATTTCTGTAATTCGGTTGGGATTGCTTCATAATCGCCACTATTGAGTTTTTTTAATAGGGTCGAATTGCAAAAAGCTGTTGTCCCTACATTATAGCAAAAGGAGACTAACGCCGCGAATTGTTCATCCGTTAAGGAAACTTGAACGGTTTGTTCAACGGCATTTTCAAATTGTCTTAAGTCTTGGCAAAGAAGTTCTTCTGCGTGTTTTTCAGTGATTGCCATACCTTTATGAACAAAAGGTTTTCCAGCATTGTTTGTATGTCCATAACCAATGGTCCACACTCCAATGGCATCTTTATAGGCATTGAGACGTAAACCTTCCCATTGTTTAATCAGTGCTAACCCTTCTGGTGATATTGTTCTCATGTATTGCTCCTATAAAAAAGCCCCACAAAAGGTGGGGCAGATTGATAGATTAAAATTGTAATTATTGCGTTTTATTAAAAGTAGTGTTTCATGTAACTTTTTTCTATGTTATACGTTACATGAAACATAATGGAGATTTTGTTATGGCTACAATGCACGTCAATGAACGCGTTCAAAAACATCGCAACGCACAAAGAAAAGCAGGTTTGCGTTTAATGCAAATTTGGGTACCAGATACTCGCCAACCGAACTTTGCAGAAGAGTGCCGACGCCAATGTCGCTTAGTCGCAAAAGTGGATAAAACAGATACATCTATGCAGTTGTTAATGGATCAATCTTTAATGGATGTTGATGGCTGGACAGAATGATGCGTGGATCTCTCGTCACAATAGCTATGCAAGGCGATTTTGGTAAACCAAGACCTGCGTTAATCATTCAAGCTAATCAATTCAGTGAGCATACAAGTGTAACGGTTTTACCCATTACTAGTACACTTGTTGATGCGCCATTACTCCGCATTACGATTCAGCCAAACGCTAAAAATGGTTTGCAAAAACCTTCGCAAGTCATGATTGATAAGATTATGACGGTAAGATGTGAAAAAGTTAGTCCAGCTTTCGGCTCCATTCATGCAGATAAAATGGTAGAAATTGAACGCTGTTTGGCTGTATTTTTAGGAATAGTAAAATAAAAATTGGATTTCTTTTTATCATCATAAAATAGCTTTGTTTATCTGTCTTCCTCGTCCATATGGATAACGCCTTCGCCTTCGTTGCATGCGTTTGGTGGAGCGTTTGGATCAAGGGTATCGTCCTTGTCTGGTGTAGTGTTTGCAACGTTTCCAGCTGTGTCTTCTTGGGCTTCATCAAAAAGTTCGCACTCTATTTTTGTGGTGTAACCACCCGTTTTATCAAGTTTGTGTTTAACGCTTTTGATGCGCCATTCTGCTGGAATATAGGGGCGGAAAGGGGGCTCCTGAACAAGCTTTGCTTCCGCTTGTACAAAGGGATCACCACCAATATCACATGAGAAAGAAGATTTCCCACGCGATGATTTATTGCGATAAGCCGCAATGGCTGCAACAGCTTCTGATTGATTGTGGTAGGTATATTTGAGTTCATGAAACGGTGCTTTACCAACTTTGACTTCCTTTTTTTCACCAGTGCGAATATCATGATAGCTTGCAATAACACCGCCTTTTTTCTCTTCTTCTTGCTCTTGATTTTCAGGTGTTTTGGCTTCCGTCTCTACTTTAGGCAAATTGGGGGCGTCATTTTCGTCCATATGGATAACATCTTCGCCTTCTTCAATTTCCTCTGGCTCTCGTGCATCAGCGGCGGCTTTTTGATCATCTCCTGCCTCTGTTGCTAAGCCGTTTGCTGCTCCTGCTTCATCACGCGCACTGTATTTAAAATCCCAAGAGGTACAGAGTTTTTCATGGATAATAACAACGGGGAGTGTTTCACCAGTGATGGCTTTGCCTTCCCCCCGTCTAGCCAAAACAAGCTTGCCATCAACGGGTTTTGCTACCGCATCATAGTCTTCTGCAAGGCGCGTGGCAAAAGCCATATCGCTTTCAGAAGTTTGATCAATGTGACGCACAACAATTTTAGCAAGAGCAGGGTCAACTTTTGGTGTATAGCCATTGCGCTCTGCTATCTCTTGAACAATACTGCCAAGGGTTTGTTGGTGATAGGATTGGCTTTTGGGTGTTCTATAAGACGTATTCATAGAGGCGGTGCGCCCTGTCACGCTTAAACTTTGTGGAGGGCTGCTTACAGAGATTTCATCAATTAGATAGGCTCCCATATCGCGGTTTTTGCCGCCTTCATAGCCAAGTGTGACAGAAATGATTGTTCCGATGAGAGGAATATCAAGAAAGCCGTTATCACTGTCACGGGCGCGGTCATCAAGCTCTATGGTAATGCGGTCACTTTTGTCTTCTGCTTCATCGGTAATTTCAATCGACAAAACATAGTCCATCAGCGTTCTTGTGATGTCCTCTCCATTTGCTATCACTGTGCAAAAAGGTTTCATGACTGGCTACCCCAAATTCTAATCACCGGTGTGGCTTTAGGATAGGGGAGGGTTGGTAAGAGTATTGTGATACCTGCTTTTAAAATGGGTCCATAGTCTGCAAGTCCAAAATTCGCTGCATAAACGCGTTCAACAGCAAGGGCTTGTTGACCCTTGGCATAATATCTCCAGCAAATGGCGTCAACCATATCGCCTTCTTTTGTTACGTAAAGATCACTCATAGCTCTTCACCATATTCTCTCAACTTTATCGTAAATTCTTGTTTTTTGGGGGACCCGTTATAGTGAAAAATGCTTTGTTTTTCCTCTACAGAAAGAATGACAAACTTGCCTAAAATTTTCCCCTGACCGGTCACAAGAATGTGAGGACCATTATGTGCCATTTGCCGTAAATATTCGAGCTGTCTGTGACCACCTTTGAAATCTGGATAGATCACCCCAGTTAAAGAAAATTCCGCATTTGCCACAGCAGGCAATTGAAGCGCTGCTTTGCGCCCCAATCGCCCTTGCTCGACCCATGGAATGCCATAAGACATGTCAAGGGTTTGATAAGCAGCTGTTTCAATGGAAAAGATAAAACCACCCAAAGCTAACATCATGGCGCTTAATCCGAAAGGCTAGAGGCTATAGCCAAGCGTTGCTGCTTGGCATAGCGTTCAAGGGCTTGATTGACTGCGTCTCTGATTTCGTCCTTGAGACCATTGGGGACAGAAATATTTAAATTTGAAATCATCACGCGGGCATCTACTTCTACCGGCTTATGAACGGTAATGGGCTTGGGAGCTTTGAAGGCGCCCACTTTTGCATTTGTAGCCTGCATTTGTCCTGTTTCGACTACGCTTGTATTAAAGCCACTTTTGCGTTTTTCAGGGGGGGTATTTGTAACCACTGCTGTATCCAGCATTCTTTTTGCCCGTGTATTAGTTTCTTCGGTAAAGGTTTTAATGGTCTTCGTTGAAGTTTTGTCTATTGAGACATTAAACCCTAACTTTTCTTTCATCCAATTAGGCATCCAACTGGTTAATTTACTCATCATGCCGCTAAGCCATTCAGACAGAGCATTCCATTTGCTTTTTGATGCCCTCCCAAAGCCCATTAATAAGATTGGAGCCTACTTCCATTAAATCGACACCAAACAGCCATTCAATGAGTTCATTGATTTTTTTCGAAATCCAAGAGAGTGGTGAAAAGTTTTTAAAGAACGTCAAGAGGTTATTGAAAACATTACTACATAAGCTGTAAAAAGAATCCCATAACTTGCTTATAAAGCTTATGACTGTATCCCAATGTTTGTAGAGCAGATATCCGGCAGCAACAAGAGCTGCAATACCAGCCATTATCCAGCCTATGGGGGTTGTCATGATGGCAATACCAAGCGATATAAAAGCAGAACCAACGGCGGTTATTGCTGGAATAAGTGACGCTACAAGAACTGCCCCAACCGCGGCTAAAGATGCTGCTACCCAACCATTGAGTTTGTCCCAATATTGATAGAGGACAAAGAGCGCTGCAATGCCACCCATTAACCAACCGATAGGTGTCGTCATAATTGTGATACCAAGGCTAACAAACGCTGTTCCCACGGCTGCTAATGCGGCAATGAGTGGACCAAAAATGAAGGAACCAAGAGCTACAAGCCCCACCTTAAAGAGGGTTATTTCACCAATCAATGGCTCTAGCCATTGGAACCAGCCTTTAATCCTCTCTGTGAGATCACTGATGCTTTTTCTTAAATCAGAGGTAGGATTAAGCAAATCATTAAGAACTTTTTTTAAGGTTTTTGCCCAGCTCGCAACGGTTGTTTGAATGAGATCACGGTTTTCATCAATCAACTTTGAAAAACCGTCAATCATATCATTGATGACGGGCATAAAACGGGCGCCAATAAAGCTCGCGATACCGCCTATTTTTTTCTTAAAAGCACCAAGCTTATCACTCAAATCTGCTGCATAGCGTGCAACATCGGCGCCTATGAGCCATTTTCCTTTCCGCGCCTTTGCAAACAGTTCTTTGATAGGCGCCATGCCTTGTGCAAGCATGGTCGCCATTTCTTTACCATCACCCCCAAACAGCAGAGCGGCAATATGCTGTCTTTGTGCTTGGCTTTTCATCTTACTCATCTTGTCGGTAATTTCTTCTAACAAGACAGAAGTGGATTTGAGTTTTCCAGAAGTGTTTTTGACAGAAATGCCAAGTGCTTCAAAGCCCATCATGCCTCTTTTTTGTCCAGCATAGGCTTGTGCCGAACGCCTATTTAAAACCGCTAAGGATTGTTGAAAAAGTTCGGCAGAAGTGCCTGAATTATCGGCTGCATCACCCCATAATTGAAGTGCCGTAACACTCATATTTAAATGGTGTGATGCGTGATAAAGACTATCTCCCAGATGCATGGTTTTCATGGTGAGGGCGGTCACACTTGCCACAAGACCACCCCCGGCAAGCCCTAAGACACCGGTAAAGACTGAAGCACGACTTGCCGCCACTCCAAGAGCACTTTGAACGCCATGAAGGCTTTTTGTCATGTTTTTGACAGCAGCAGAAAAGCGCGGAATACCCAAACTATGTGAGAGTGTTTTTGACAATGTATCGAATTGTTTTTGAACACGTTTGAGAGGTGCCGTGAGTTTATCTTCAAGAGACAATTTTACCTTTGCATCAGCAACTTTTTCACTCATTTTGTCTTACACCTTTCTGCTGCTTGGTTTCGCCAGAATATGAGTTCTTGTGGTTCCATTTCCATCATGTCTGAAAGGGACCAATGGAACACAATGGTAATATCGGCTATGAGTTTTGCGGCGGTTTCCCAGTCTAGGTTTCCCGCCGTTTGATAAAAGACTCCAAGATCTCTCCAATATTTGTCAAATCATTGATGTCGAGTTCGCTGATAACCTCATGCGGCCATTCAGAAAGGCGTGCGATCATAGTGATTGTTTGCTCTATACCTTCTTTTTTGTCGATTGCTTGCAAATCTTTTGTTTTGGGGCGCCGTAAGGTAATTGTGGTGTGCTCTTTTCCTTCAAATGTGAGAGGTTCAAGCAATTGATATGTAACATTTTTTTGTAGTGTCATTTTTATAATCCTAAATTGTTTCTATGGTCTGCGAGTTGATTGACACCATTGAATTTTCTCACCAAGTTGAGGACGTCTATCTCAACGATTTCAACGTCCTTCTGGACATATTTGAAATACTGCAATGTGAATGTAGCCGTAGAAGTTGCTTTTCCTCCCGGTTGCCATTCTGCCATTTCAAAGCCTTTGCAAAGCCCTCTCATGGTAATGACAACACCTTCTGCGGGGGTGCCTTGAGCTTGCATTGAACTGCGCAATGAGATGTTGACATCGGTGCGCCCTAACAGTGCCATCAACTCTGGAGAGCAATCAGAAATGGTCATGCTAAGCGTGAGGGTTTCAAGACCAAGGTCAACTTCAATGGAGCTATCCATGCCACCCCCGCGATAACTTTCAACAACCAAACTCAAATTCGGTAGGGTGACACTTTCACATTTTGCCTGATAGGGAATACCATCGACAAAAATATTAAAATATTTCAAGACTCTGGGTAAAACAGGTACGGTCATTAAAAGATCTCCTCTAAGTAATCATTCACAATGCGTGAACGGAACGTGATATGTTCTGCAGGTGTTGTGGGGGTGAATTCGACATTGAAATAGACTTTGCCGCTCTCAATGGCGCTTGCTGTATTAAGCTCTAGATCAGGCGTACAGCGCCCACCAAGAATGGCGCCTTGTGCTTTTAAATCACGCAAATAGGCATTGACGCTTTCACTGACATCATTCATGTAGGTTTTTTTGATATTGCGGTCGACAGCCCATAGATGTCCGCGCAAAATAGCATCATTGATCATATCTGCGGTGCGCACCACCGATAAGAAAGCAAATTTTGTATCGCTTGAGAGTGTGCGATTGCCCCAGAGGCGATAGCCGTTTTCACGGATAATTGTTGTGATATTTTGTTCATTGAGAAGGTTGGCACGGCTCGATCTGTCCCCAATGGAAAAATCAATAGGGCGTGCAGTTCCCACAATGCCATTGATCACTTTATTGGAAGGAGAATGCCAAAAACCGTTGTCAAAATCTGTTTTGGCAATGACACCAGCAACCGCTGCACTTGCCGGCTGTTCTATGATTTTTCCATCACGATTTACCTTTACAAACGGGTCAATGAGAATGGCGCGTTTTGAATCAAAATCCTTTGCTGTGCTAAGAGCTGCTTCATCTGTTGTGTTGGGTGCATCAAGCACCACAATGGCGCGCAAACGCTCTGCAATGCCAATCAGTTCTGCTGCTACAGGATTAGAGGTTGCACTGATTTCGGCTTTGGCTGTCGCTCCAGTGCCATCTCCTTCAATCGTCACATTTGGGGCGCTGTGATAATCAAAGCCACCGTTCTTAATGACAACAGAAGTTACTTTTCCATCTTTCAGGATTGCTTCTGCTTCTGCACCGCCGGCAATTTTAACTGTTGCTTGAGTGTAACCACTTCCTTGGTTCGTCACATCAATCTTGCTAAGACTGATAGGGCGTTTGTGTGTAAAGCCTGAAGCGATGAGAATGCGTGGTGTTTGTCCCACAATGGATTGTGCTCCAATCAAAGCATGGACGCCTTCATAAGCACCATTTGCGTTCACACCCCCTAGAATATTAGTGAGTGTTGCATTTTCGTTGTCACCTTCTTGCACGCGTACGACAACAACAATGGCACCCACTTGCTTGAAAATAAGATCAAGGGCATTGGGTAAAGTGCCGCGTCGTTTACCTGTTGTATCCAGTTTTGCGGTTTGTGAAAGAGAGCCGGCTACCAAAACTGGTGTGTTGAGGGGGAATGCTCGTTCATCGGCATCGGGTGCTGTGCCAACAATTCCGATAACGGCAGACTGAACCGCGCGAAGGGGGCGGGTGCCGTCGTCAACTTCAACGACTTCAACACCGTGTAAAAAACCTGTTGCCATACTTTATGCTCCTTTGAAATATTGGCTAATGAAATGAATGGAAAAAATGAGAGGCGAAAGCCGTTCTTGCGAGCGACTTGACAAAATGTTTAAAACCGTTAGATTCATACAAAGGTGCCTAACAAACACCTTAAAACAACAAGCGGATTGGTTGCCGAAATAACTAATCTTCCGCAGACTAAAGACTTTGACTCATTATATGCGCGTAGCGTATAATAGTGTTGTCGGGTGTGGTTATGCTATACAATACCCTTTTAGGGGAAGGCATAACGACGGGCTTGTTGCCGTGTTTGTTAGCACCCGGCATTCTTCATTGAGTGTCATTAACAAACATTAATCAACAAGGAGTTCACCATGAACAATTTAGTGACAATCAACAATGCTGGTATTGCTGTCACAACCTCTTTAAAAATTGCCGGTGGTGTGGGGAATAGCCACGCTACAGTTATAAAGCTGGTACGTCAAAACATTGAAGACTTTGAAGAATTTGGAAGGGTTGGATTTGAAATCTCACCCTTTGGGACAAAAGGCGGAAGACAAAAGAGAGAAGTTGCTATCCTTAATGAACCGCAAGCAACTCTACTCATGACCTATATGCGCAACAATGATATGGTGCGTGCATTTAAAAAAGCCCTTGTTAAAGCTTTTTATGATTTAAAAAACAAGTTAATGGATAATGACCGCGATACACGGTTTGATTTTCCAAGTAACTGGGATGAAATGGGAGCGACTGAAAAGGCTGTTTATATTTATGGACCGCTTCACATGCATCTTGTTAGAGCCTTTACGTTAGTAGAAGAGAGCAAACATTATAAAACGCTTGTTGAAGAAGCCAAGCAAGTTTTAGGAAAAACTATTGTAAAAGCTGCTTAAGTAAAAAACATGACTCATCTCCTCGCCTTGAGGCGGGGAGGTAGTTAATGCCGTAAAATATCTTTACATAATACATATTGTACGTATAATACGTATTATACATTAAAGATAGGATGTGCATATGAAAAAATATAGTTTTACAGATGTAAACCGCGGGGCAGGCGATATTTTAGATGAGGCTATGTCTACACCTGTCGCTTTGACAAAACGAGGGCGTGAAAAAATCATTATGCTTCCTGTTGATTTATATCATGAATTAATAAAATCCCGTTCTAGTGTACAATCTTTTGTTTACGCAGATGCACCGCAAAATATATTAGACGATTTAGATCGTGGTTTAGATGACATTTTGAATAGTGATGAACATGTTTAAAGCAGGGGATGTTGTTCAATATTATTATTTATGGCACGAACAAGCGCAAAAAGGTGAACATTTGGGACGTAAAGCGCGTCCTTCTTGTGTTATGGTTAAAACTGAAAGCCATTTCTTTTTGTTTCCTATCACTTCTCAAGAACCTATTAATTTGCAATTTAGCTTAAAAATACCTGAGATAGAATGTAGACGTGCGGGGTTGCAAAAGCAATCTTGGGTGCGTGTTGATGAATTTAATGTTGTTCCTTGCGAATCTTTGTTTGACTTTGAAGATTTAAAACCACAAGGGCGTTTTAGTCTTTCTTTCATGCGTAAAATTGCACTTAAAATTAAAGAAGTTAAAACAATAAAACCACTTGGAAAAGTTTCTAGAGACTGAGTTATACAATTAAGCAGTATGGAGTGTCGGAACTTTGCTAACATCTGTTTCACGCTCTGCATGCCAAGCATCATAATTGGCTTGCATACGTAACCATATTGCTGCTCCATTCCCAAACATTTTGCCAAGACAAGCCGAAAGAGAAGGAGAGACGGGCTTTTTGGCATTTAGAATATCATAAAGATGTTGGCGTGATATACCGAGCATTTGTGCAATTTCTGACTTTGTTTTGCCTGTTTCAGGAATAATATCTGCTAAAACTTCTCCTGGATGAGTAGGACAACGATTAGGATTGCGTATAGTCATAGATAGTCTTCTTTGCAATTAACTTAAAAACCATTACAATCTAAACAGTATAACATCAATACTGTGTAATTTAAGAAATGAATATCAAACCAATTTGTACAGAGAGAGATTACCAAGAAGCTTTAGAAATTGTGTCTGCAATGTTTGACAAGCAACCTAAAGAGAATACTCTAGAATTTGATAGAATGAAAACTCTTGTTTTGTTAATTGAAGCTTATGAAACAGAGCACTATCCTGTTTCTCCACCTCATGCGTAAAGAGAAGAATAGGTGCATGGAGGGGATAAATTTGCACGTTAACATCAAGGATTTTACAAACATACCAACGGCTGTCTGATCAAATATTGCTAAAAACTTAGATCCCTTGCCATTCTTAATAAAGTGAATACGAAGTTTAAATTCTATTGCCATTTTGCTCTCCACATTAATGAAGAGACCATAACAATCATCTACACTCTCTCATAAGACTGACACTGTCAGTCAAAAAAGCCCTTTAAAGGGCTTTGAAAGAGCTTTAAAGGGGATTTTAAAAACATACAAAGCCAGCTTATACAACAAGCATCATTAACACTATTGTTTGAGTGCCTAAGCTTCTTCACCTTTTTCTTGTGATTTATGGCTAAGCTCTGCCATTGTTTCTTCATCCACCACGGGAGGAGAGAACACTTCGTCTTTATAAGTCCAGCCGATCTGCGCTTCACGTGAGGGGATTGCCTCACCATCAAAGGCGTGAACATAATCTTCTGAGGCTACAATAATATTTGTTACCACACCATTTTCAACAACTGCATATTTCATAAAAAACTCCTAGATAAAAAATCTCAACAAGATTGCTCCGTCACCACCATTACCGCCATCTCCACCAGATTTTCCTGGAAAGTAGCCACCGCCACCGCCGCTGGTAAAACCATTTCCATCACCACCATTGCCGCCTTTCCCACTGTACCCCCCTTTTGCGATACCATCACTGCAACCACCACCAGCGCCACCATAAATAGAGCTTCCACCATGTCCAATGTTTGTTTTATAGACAATAAAGGGGCCGTCGTTACTTCTATAGTATGCGTAGCCACCACCACTCCCGCCACCGAAAGTAGAACTACTGCCATTGACGCTGGTATTGCTAGAGTAATAGCTGCCACCGCTACCGCCGCGACCACTGCTGTTGGCACTTCCTTCACTGCCACTAGTTGCGTATCCATAATATCCACCACCTCCGCCACCGCCTGCGGTAAGAAGTCCCTGAATTATTGTTTGACCACCTATGCCTCCCCTCTCGTTATTACCGCCTTTCCCACTACGTCCAATTTGAGCATTTTTTGAGTTTCCCAGCTGGTATCCTTTGATTTTAATACGTACGCAACCGCCGCCACCTCCACCACCGCCTTTTATATTACTGCCGCCTCCACCGCCACCCCACGCCCATATTTCAATATCGGTGTAGCTAGTAACACTATCAGGAAATGGAATGGGTCCACTTTCTGTCATGAGGATTTCAAGGGGATTAAGCGCGGTAACTTCTTTCAGTTTTGCAATCTCATTGCGTATTTTTTGAAGGACAGTGGTAGCCTCATCTTTTGTGTAAAGTGCCTTACCATCAACAGTTGCTGGACCTCTAAGCATGCTTCCACTTGCACTTAGACTTGTCACAACTTTATTATTGTGGGTGAGATTAAACGATGAATTACCTAACAGCTCTAAGCCACCACTCATGCTAACTTTGCTGGTAAATTTATTATAACTTTGCCATTCATTTGGGCTTGTGAGGCGCCCATAGCTTGTGAGATCTTCGTTAAGCTTGGCTCTAAAATCGTCAAGCCCCACGATATCTTCGGTTTTATGTTGATGCGCGCCTAACAGTGAGACAGCACTGCCAAAGGTAAAGTTATTGTTGCTTGATTTATAGAGAACATAGTTGTTAGCGGCATCTTTTGCCCCTTCGATATCGCTTAAATCAGCAAAAGTAAAGGTTTTATCCGCTGCCATCTTGCCATTGAGAGCGCTTTCTAGATCTGCGATTTCGTTGATCGTATGCGTGTGCTGTAAAGGCGCCTTTTCGTTTACCTTTTCCTCAACTTCCGCAAGTGCTTGATCAATTTTGGTCAAATTTTCCCGCAAGATTGGGAATTCAGAACTGATAAAACGCCCCTCTTTAGGCAATTCCATGTCGAGTTTTTTGGTTTTTGTCATCTCTCATTTTCCCATTATAATATGCCAGTTCCCATCACAATATGCCAGCGCCAAAATCACTCACCATGGACCGCGCAGCAGGTCCACCGGTAAGGGTCAATTTCAAGCGCGCTTGTTTGGCTGTTTTGTCACTGCTCACAAATTTTCGTTCTGTCCAAAGTGGTTCAGCGAGTTGTTCTGTTTCGTCAAGTTTCAAAGGGGTGAAGCCACCATCATCTAGTTGCATCTCCAGTGAAAAGGTTGCACCACCCGGTAAAAAGGTTTTGATATAGCTGGTCAACCTTGCCTTTTCGCCAAAGGCAAAAGCACGCGTGACATAGGTCGCTTCCTTATGGATCTTCCCCGCAATCAACTGAACAGGGGCAAATAACACCGGTGAGAGTTTCTCTGTTCCTTTAAGAATAGCGCGAAGCTTGACCTTTTCACTGATATATTCAGTAAGACTGAGCAATTGAAAGGGAAGAAGTTGATAAATTGTGCCATTGTTTCGTTCAATTTCAAAGATGACAGAACACTCACTTGAAGGCAACTCAATGGCTGCGCGTATTTGCAAATCAGAGCAGTCTACAAGGTCAAAGGTGCCTAAATCGACAATCTTTTCTGTTTGCCTATAGCGTGCAGCGAGCACTCGAAAGGCTAAAGCCTCATCTTGATGGGCGCTCCAACTTTGTGCGTTAACAGAAGAAAAGCGTGGACCGGTCACGTAAGGGTGACTTGAGACAAATCTTTGACTGTTTACATCAAAATCTCCAAGCTTTGCTAGTGAGATGGCATGATCAGCATCATCGGTTTTAATGATAAAAGCAGTGAGACGATCATTAGGGACTAACAAGGGGATATCATAGCGTGCCCCAGCCCAACCTAGCTTTGCGCCCTTCATAGAATAAAAGCTTTGTGCTTGAATATCGGCGGTAGGATAGCCGTTTTCGGTTGTCACCAAATCAATCACCAGATCATGGTTCTGATTGCCGATTTTACAAAGATGAAAGTCAATTCCAGTGATTTGCCGTGTTTCATCGGGGGTAAAGACTTGCGCTTGTGGGTCAAATTGCGTCCATATCTTCACTGTTGTGGTGCGCCGCATCACTTTCACATCAATCAGACCTTGTCCGGTAAAAAGTCCCGTTGCAATGGTGCCCCCTTTCCCCTGTGCCACGACATTTTTTGTACCAGCGGTAATATTTTGTGGAATCGTGAAAGTGCCCTCAAGGACGCCTTGTCTATCGGCAACAAGGCGGCTCGCTGGCAAAATATCCACACCATCAAAGGTAAGACTTTCCAAGATTTCGCTACTGCCAAAACCTTCAATTTTAAAGTGAAGGGTAATTTGTCTTAAAAAGTCGATTTGTTCTTGGTGTGTGTTGATGAAATTATCGCTTACTTCTGTTCTACGTATGGTACTGCCGCGATGTTTTCCCATAATGATTTGATTGGTCACGCTTGAGAGCCAATCGGTGCGCTGTTCGTGCCAAAAGTCTGTTGCGGGTTCAAGGGTTACTGTACCAGGCAGGGGTGCAAAATTTTGATAGGGGTTGATCTTTTCGCAAGCCGTTGTCAATTCTTGCGCAATGATCACTTCATTTGTCCAGTCAAGGGTGACAGGCGCTTTTAAAGGAGCAGTATAGAATGTTGGGTCAATAGCAAGCTGCAAAATGCCATTGCCTACAGCCCCCGTTTGTTGAAAGCCTTCATCTCTGTAACTATCATCGAGAAAAGGATCAGCAAACATGCCTTTTTTGGCAACAGGCTCTTTAGAGTCTACATTGCTTTTAATGCGCTCTAACTGCATCAACCGGTCAAGGGAAAGCACCCGTTGAAAATAGCGCCACATCTCATCATAGGGGGCAACACGGGTGCCATCATTGACCACAAGGGGGGGTACTAAGCCAATTGTTGGTAATGGTTGCGAGCGACAACACCTCATCAGGGACACTAGGTGCCATGGGTTGGTCTGAAGAAATCCCTTTGATATAGACGACATTTCCCCCTGTGTTGAGACCAATACGGTCAATGCGGGGGAGTTTGTAAGTGTAACTGACAATGATATCACCACCCTCCGCACCCCCTGATACTGTAATTTCCTGCGCTGTTACCTTATCAGCCGTGATTTTTGCACGATAGCGATAAGTCACCTTATAGCTGCTCCCTGCTAAAGGTTCGTCTCCCACCGGTGCCCAATCAATGGTGTCTCCGGTTTTTTTAAAATCCGTTCCTTCTTTAAATTCTTTAGTTCCTTGAACAATTTTGATAAACGCGGTGATGCTTTTATCCGGCACGCCATCACGCCCTGCGGCAACGGCACCGCGGGTGACGGTAACGGTTTTTTCTTTTGTCAACAAAAGAGACTGAATATCAGCAAGAGGAAAATAATAGGGTTTAAAGGTAAAGCTTGTTTTCCCTTTTGGGGGCGAAAAAATATGCGTTTCGCTAGGAACAACGCTTGTCGAAAAATCTTCCATCTCTTCATGGCGCAAAGCTGCTAAGCGTTTGCGTTTAAAACCATTGATATTGGCTTCTCCCTCTTGAATGCTAAACACTTGGCAACCGTTATTTGCTCCCAATGCACTTACACGGCATCCCCCCACGATATAATGCCCATGGGCGCGGTCGTACGTCGCAATGGCTTGCATGGCCGGTTCAAGGAGTGAGGGCGATTTTTGATCAATCAAAACGCCATCTTGTAAGATATAGACCGGAAAGAAAGCCCCTTCCTGCTCATCATCTTTGAGAGCCCAGACAAGTTTTGCGACTTCGCGTGCCGCTCCGGGCTCTCCTTCTGCCAAACTGCCGGCAACTTGCCCCAACAGCTCTGGATCATCCTCATATGTCACCCATTTCTTTTGTAGCTTTACACCAATTTCCACACGCCCAATCATGGAAATATTCTCCAAGACAGCATTTGAGACAGGAAAGATATCGCCTGCAATATAAATTTTGCCCTCTGTTAACGTGACAGTCCTTGTCTCTTTATTGACAAAAGCATCAGCCCGTTCAACGCGGTCTCCTTCTTTTGCCACAAGGCGTCCCAAACGGTCATGACGCCCTCTGATGATGGTTTGAACCTCATTGAGTTCACCCGCTTGAAGAAAAGGGCGCTTGCCATAAAACACCACGCTTTGTTGTTCGTCTTTGCCTACCGATCTGTCAATTGCAAAGGGTAAACCACTTTCATGCTTCATGTTAAAACCTCAATAAAATTTTGAATTGTTCGCGAACATCAGCACGCAAAGGAATGTTGACCGGTGTTTTAAGAATTTCTACACCACCACGCAGTTCATGAGCTTCAAGCCAAAGCTTGCCAGGAGGGGTTTGTTGTGCAAGAGAGCCATGAACGAGAAGGGAAACAGCGGCGGCTTGTTTGTCCTCAACATCTTCAAAATCTGTGCGAGCTGCAAGAAACAACAGAGTGCCGGTGGGGGAAGGGTTAAATCTGTTGCCACAATGGTTGTAAACACCCTCTAAAACCTGCTCTACAGGCGCTACAGCATAGCATCGGCGATACCCAATCAGAGTATTGTTTGCGTCTCTTAAAGCCAAATAAAGGGGACGATTTTGGAACCACTCTGCCATGAGTATATCGCGTTCATGTTTTTTGACCGAACACCAAGGAAAATTTGCCAAATCCCAAGGGTAATCAATTTGGTTCCAGCTTAACTCCTCGTCAAAGTCATCAATCCAGTTGCCAATTAATGTGCCTTCTTCTTTCGTCAGCGTGTGATTGATTTCTGTTGTGCGTCCAAAGGAAAACAAAGTTCCCCCAGCTGTAAGACAGATGCCACTCTCGAAATCCAACATGCTGTCATCAAGGCGTGACATATTGCATTCAACAGCTCCAACATCATACCCATAAACACCACGACGAAAATCAGAGCGCAAACTTTTGGAAAGTCTCACGATTGCTTCAACGGCTTCAAGCTGTGTTGGTTCAGGCAACTGGTTAAATTCAAGTTGAAAGGAATTCCACCATGCACGCTCTGACCATGCGGGCTTAAAACGCGCGGAAAGCTCTAACCATTGAAGCCCCATCTCTATTGCCATAACAGACCCGCGCAGGCGTTGCCATGCAAGCCCTTGATCAATCAAATCATAGAGGTTTGGAACATAAGGTGTCAGTTCACCAAGTCCATATTCTTCAATCAACTACGGCAAAAAGCGGGGAGGGCGCGTGATCAGTTTTGCACGTGAAATCCCCAAAACAGCTCCATCAACATCTTGATGAAAGTTGCAAGCATCGGCAAGGCGTTTTTCAAATTCTGTTGCATGTGAGGGGAGGAGGGAACCAACCATTAGCGTGCACGCCCTTTGAAGTTTAAGGTGATTTTGCCAATCGATAAGATTTCTTCATCACAAACTGCACTGTCCTTTGTGGGTGTAATGGCAATCACTTTTTGGACACCAGGGATCATCAGTTTTGAAACCCACCACGAGAGGCTTAATTCACGACCAATGGCTTGTTCTTGTCTCCATGCTGCTCTTAAATTTGCCTCCATTGTCGTGAGAATTTTCAAAGATGTTTCCGGTAACAGCCAAACATCTGCTTCTAAGTCCAGCACTTTTTTAACAGCAGCATGCACAATAATCGTATCATTGGTCATGATGATATTTTTTCTGTGAAGAGCTTGTGAAACTGTTTGTAAGAGATCTTCAGAGGCTGTTCCTTCTTCATTATTACCAAAAAGAGCAACATAGATGGTTGGGTCTTTGCCTTTACGATAGATAATGGCATCTTTCACTCGACTATCGGCTGTTAAGGCGATAAGCTTGTAATAGGGTTCTGTTCCACTTCCGTTTCCTCCACGGGCATGAAGCTGTATGCGTTCACGATATCTCTCGTCACTTTCTCCTTCCATGCGGGCAATACCATGCCAGTTTCCCAAGGCATCAAGAGATTCACCGATTGCAAAATCAAGAATGTTGTTGCGTGCTGCCTCATTAATACGCTGTCTTAAAAGCAATTCTCGATAGCTAAAAGCCTCTATAACTTTTACGGCTGGATCACTTTCCAAAAATGTATATTCGGGTAAAAGTTTTTTTAAATGAGCAAGAGCCGCAGCGCGGATTTCCTCGAAAGAAAGTTCTGTAATAATTTCCGGTTTTGCAAGCGCTTTACTCATTTTATCAGTAATCCTTCCATGGTAATGGGCTTGCCCGATGGCAAATAAATGCCTTCAAAGGATAAAGAAACGTGTCCATTCTCACCCCTTTTAAAATCGATTTTTTTCACTTTAAAACGTGGTTCCCATTTGTCTAAAGCCTCAGCAACGGCGGCATAAAGGGCAACGGCAAAAGCATTATTCACTGGCGCATCAATGAGTTCTGCAACGCGTGAACCATAATCACGTCGCATCACCCGTGTGCCAATGCGTGTTGATAAGATATCAATAATCGATTGCCGCAAATGCTCTATGCCAACCAATGGTTTGCCTGTTGTGCGGTCCATTCCACTGTTCAATTTGGTCCTCCTGTCATCGAACCACCAGGGTAAACACCTCCATGAACATGGGTTGCTCCTACATTGGTGCCGTTATGCTTTAAGCTACTTGAATGAAGAGAAACATTATTTCCAGAATGAAGAGAGAGACTATCATTCGAATTCAGTGAAATGTCACCACCAGCCTTCAAAGAGATGCCGCCCTTTGCCTTTAAACTAAAGTCACGTTCTGAAGTGATTTTTATGCCCTCCGGTGCGCTGAGCTCTAACTTACCAGCATCTCCTTTGAGTGATACGCCATCAGAGATTGTTAGGATAAATTTTCCACCCGATTTTATATTGAGGGCATAGGTGTTTTGTTCATCATCATATTCAAGGCTGGTTCCATCAGGGTATATCGTTCGGTGAATGCTGCCCTTATCGGCTGCTTGATTAGCATCTGTATGAATGGAACCCACAATCATTCCTTGCGATAAATCCCCTGATGATGAAACAACAATCACTTGCTCTCCAACATCGCGCCCTTCATAAGAGCGTGTTTTACCGGCGCGGGCTTGTGTGTCTGGAATCCAGTCACTGATAAGACCTCCAGTTTTTACTCGATAGCGTGCGTTTTTATGGTCGACATGGCTAATTTTCCCCACCACAACCATATTGGCTACGCGTCTCTTTAAATCGGTGATCTCCTTATCGCGCCGCTCTAACATGTCCACCTTCAATTTTATGGTATTTATCTTTATTTCTCACGCCTGTTTCTGGTTCAAAACTTAAGAAAGGTTCAACGATTTTTGCTGTTATACTGCCTTCTTCTTCATCCATGTTGGGGATATTTGTCACATAAATGGCTTCAAAGGTTAAAATCGCACCATGGAGCGCTAGGGCGCCATTATCACCAAAGGCAAAAGCAATATTTTGCAGGCGGCATGTCTCAACGGTATTGTTAAGATTGGGGTTGGCATGGAAAATCTCTTCAACTTCCCATGCTAATTGGTCAACAAAGCGTGCACCCTCTTCACATGTTGCATAGCATTCAACATCTACTGTTAAAACACGCCGTCTTAAGCCAAAATCATGTCCATCTTCAATGGTTTCACTTTGCGTTGAGATATTAATAGCTGGCATTGCTTCAATAAATAAGTTGAAATCGCGCATATTGAAAACATTATCACCAGCTACTGTTTTTGCTGCCTTTATCAACGCAACAAATGTTTCTCTTATCGTCTCACGGGGGGGCATGGGGGCTCCTGTTCAATTAAGTGCATAAAATGATTGACTAGGATTAATAATGATACTATTATTGGTTATGAGTAATAAAGTTGAAAAAATAATCAGCTTGATGAAAGCATCACCAAAGAACATTAAGTTTTCAGATTTGTTGGCTGTATGTGTCTATTTCTTTGGAGAACCACGGAACAATGGTACAAGCCACTTTGTTTTTAAAACACCGTGGCTTGGTGATCCTCGTGTGAATATTCAAAAAGATTCTGGTAACAAAGCAAAAGCTTATCAAGTCAAACAAGTCTTACAAGCGATAGAAAGGATGAAACATGAACAATAATCATTATACATATCGTGTTTTGTGGTCGCAAGAAGATGAGGAATATGTCGGATTGTGTGCAGAATTCCCATCCCTTTCATGGTTAGATGCTCAAGCAGAGAAAGCTTTAAAAGGTATTATGGACCTTGTTTCAGAAGTTGTTGAGGACATGCAACATAATGGAGAAGAAGTTCCTGTGCCTTTGTCACATGGTAAATATAGTGGTAAGTTTCAATTAAGAATACCACCAGAACTCCATAGAAAACTTGCAATACAAGCCGCTGAAAATGGTGTGAGTTTAAATAGATATATTTCTTCTAAACTTTGAATCTTTTAAAAGTCTATACGTACTAAAAGAAAACTAATTCTTATGAAAACCTCTAAATTAAAACAAATACCCGTTTTCAAGACGGGTGAAGAAGCAGAAAACTTTGTTGATACTGCCGATCTTACAGATTATGACTTAACTAATTTTAAATCCGTTCATTTTGAGTTCTTACCTAAAGAAGTCTCTTGACTACCTCCCCACCTTTAACGATAGGGAGGGGAGTTTTGTTTTTAAGTTAAGCAACCTTTTTAATGGGGCTCTCGAAATTTGCTTCATAAGCGCGTAACAAAGAATCCATGCTATGCGGTAACTCTGAATCACCAAAATCTGTTAGAACTGTTAAGATTTTAAGCATACTTGGCATCTCATCTTGAAGTTTTAAAATCAAAACCTTTTCTATTAATTCCATAACTTCAACTATGGCATTACAATTTTCATCTCCAATGCTTCGATGATTGGAAAACTGAGACAATGCTATCCACAAATCGCATAAGAAATTGGTATCTATCTTCATTGCACACCTCCATGAATTTGCTCTCTCAAACATGCTAATCCTCTGGATGTGATTTTCGTTGAAGGGAGTACCTTTTCTGTACCATCAGGTCTTTGGATAGTAATAGCAGGACAATCCATGAATCCTTTCTTTATTTTGTCCTGATAAGGTAACAGAGGCGCCCCTGGAGCCCGCCGGTAAACCCAATCATGTTTACGTAAGTAATCCGTTAAATCCTTTGGTCGCAACTCTAACATCTTTGCGGCTTCAATTAAACCAAACAGACCATCAGAGCGTTTTAGACCCTCAAGTGCCTCTGCTTTTGGTGCTAATTCTGCAATAACATGATCTTTCTGCTCAATTTGCCTTTGTAAATGGTTCAAGACACCAAGTAATGCTTCGGGTTTAGAGTAGTCAACTTGTGATGCAGCTATCTGTGGTGTTGCTACTTGTTTCAAAAGTCGTTCACATTTGATAAAGTATTGACGTGCTTCATGTCCTTTATCATTACGTTCGATCATGGAAAGGTGTTTAGCCATGTCTAATGTAATGTGGTATTCTTTTACCTTTCCACTGTTTTCTAAATTTTTAGAAAGCGCCACAAAGTCTATATTTTCTCGAAATTTACATTCTTTAATGCGATTTTTTATCCAATTTCTAAATTCCGATTTAACTTCCAAAAACGTATGCAATTCACGTGCATTAACAGTTTGAACGGTTTTCGGATCAATGACTTGTTCTGATATTTTTAAGAATGTTCATAATGAACTCCTATCGATTAGAGGTTTTCTATTGACACTTTAAAAGAGTTCTGGGCACTAAGAAACACGGCAATCTAGTCTGTCGTTACGCCTTTCCCCGAAGGGTGTTATATGGTATAACCACACCTGACAAAGCTATTATATGCATGTAGCATACAATGAGTTAAAGCTTTTAAATTGCGGAAGATTAGTTATTTCGGCAACTAATCCGCTAGTTGTTTTGAGGTGTTTTTGAGGCACCTGATTCGAAAATACCTATTACTATAGAATTGTCCAGCAACAAAAATTACTTCTTGCTAAGAAAACGTTTCACATACTGTACAGTGTACATAATAAAAATTGTTATTTATCAATGAGTTAAGTGTAAAACGTACAGTCAAATTGAAAATTCTGTCGCTAGCGATAATTCGCACTAGTCTGCCCTGCAACGAAGCCAACCCGCTGGGAAGTACCTTTTGCATTGATTTTATTAACTTTTTTATGGAAAAAGAGAAGCATAAGTGATAATCTGTTTTTAAGATTGCAATAAGAATATGTAATGCCTATCCTCATAAGGATATGGAATATATAGATAAAGCTTGAGAACATGATCTAGCCTTTTTTATTAGCAGCGTATTCTCGACGAAAAAGTTGTCTCTGTATATTTTGGGTTAATCTTTCATTGGCATATTATGCAATAGCACTTGCAATCTCTGGCTTTGACATGACCTCAGAAGTTGAGGGGCCCTCTTGTTTTGCAATAGGGAATTGATCTCCGTCATCTCTTTGAAACACATTCCCTCCCATTTTCAAATCAACGCGCTTTGGAAAACTCCCACCCTTAATAAAACCATGAGGCAAGATTTCTTTCTTTCCAAATAGTGTGTAAGCCACGCCGTGTTTTGTTTCTTTTGCTTTAAAAAATTTAAGAGGTATTGGTGTTCCAGAACCAATGATATCTGTCTCAAGAAACTTTGCTGTCGCCTTTTCTTTAATATAAACACCTTTTCTTATACCCTTTATTTGGGCTGATGAGATGTCAGCAACTTGCTTTTCAGTAAAGCGTTCAACTTGTTTTGCTGAGGTGTTTAGAGCATTACGCAGAGCCCAATTAAGGCGTGATGCTTGAAGGCTTGTGAAGGTATCTTTTGCCTGTTGAAGATACCATTTTTGGTGGTTGATTAACTTCAACGTCTAAGCCTTTTTAAGAGTAGGTGTTGATGATTGAGAGACCTTAGATGCTTTTGGTTTTTCGAGAGAGGTTTCTTTAGTCACTGATTTCGTTGATGTTTGTACGGCTTCTTTTTCTATTTGCTTAATTTGTTCAACTACCTTGTCGGGCTTTATTTTTGTTTTAACATCAACAAAGGGTTTAGCAGCATTTGCACGCTTGAGACGAGCATAGACTTGATTAGAAAGCTCAACAAATGGATTATTGGGAGTTGAAATTTCAAAACGAACAGTGCTTTTATTGTTGCCAACAACACACATTGGCTTAGTGATGACAACTTTCATTATGGCTCCTTTTGAGTCATAATTAATGACATCATTAGTCAAATATTGATTTTTATTCTGTGAAAAATTGATTAGCTGCTTGTCAACAGAAAAAATCATGATCTTATGCTTTTTTACTTTTTACCTAAAGTTGGTATTTTTAAACATTAAAAGTTGTAGAAAAAATTCAAGTAAGAAATGTTGATAACTTTGCTAAGACTTCGCCCATTACGCGTTACTATATCTAAAGCACGCGGCTGGTCGCAGCGTATCACACCTGTTGTATGCAGCCCTGTTCCCACCAATGAAACAGCAAAGCCTGCTGTTCTAGCAAATGACATAATCAGTACAGGACGCGTTCCTTTTTCTCATAGACAGAGGTTGGGTCAAGCGATACAAACCAAATTTCACCCCGCTTCATTACAAGAGCTCTCTGTCAACAGGCTTTGCATCAAACCACTCTACATCTTTATCCGCAAAATCGTCCGAAGGATTACATTGGGCTAACAATTCTTCAAGAGTGTAATTTTGCGATTTGTCCATTATCAATAGCCAAACCCACTTGCATATTTTCAGTAAGATGAAGAACATCAAACAATGCAGGAGGTATAGAGAGCATAACGGATCCTCCAACTTTACGTAATTTTGTTGTGCATAAAACGCCCTCTCTAATATTATATAAAAATATAACATAAAGCTCATGATTCAATAGCTTCTTATGCTTTTGTGTAAATGTTTAAGAAGCGCATTTAGAGCAATACGCAATATACTCTGAATTAAAGTCAATATTTTTTATCTCTCTGTTGATCTAGTCTATAAGAGGTTCGTAATTGAGAATGCTTTTCGGAATATCACCACCGTAAACCATGCTTTTACTTGCGCTTTGGTACTAAAATCCGCATTCTTAGGTGTTTTGTAATACTGACCACCATCAAACTTTTCACATCCTCTTGTGCCGTCTCCATATTCGTAGAGGTTGTAAAAATACTCCTCTGTCCAATCCCCCATGGGGCATACCCACTGCCGTTGCAACAAACCTCTTTCGCATGGGCTTGTTTACGGTTTTTTAAGAGTAGATGTTTTAAAATGAACATGCTTTAATCCTAATTTTACAAATTTGTCTATTTGCCTCAAATTTGACCGTACAGAGCGTTTTATATGATAGGTTTTTTATCATAAAATCTTTAAATCACTCTGTACGGTGCCATTTTGTCGATTTAAATGCACATCCAATCACAAAACGATCAGCAATTTTCTCTAGTTTGCTAACCTGAAATGTTTTTCACTTGCTTTTCAACCAACGTGAGTGGTCTTGAATTCTCTCTCATTGCCTTTTTTCAGCTTTTTTTCATGGGTGTTCAAAACAGCCTTGTGTACAAGATTGGCTTTTGCCAAAAGACTATTTTCCAAATCACGGCATAATCTTACTAACTCACGAGTGCTTGGAAAAAACGTATCTGATAAATCTTCTACCTCATCGCATAAAATCCGTTTAACCATTTTTATCAGTGACTACGTAGAAACACTTTCCAAAATCATTCTCCATAGGTAAGCGCTATACCTTCATGATCGGCCTGTTGCGAAATTTTAAACTACACGAAAGCATCCGAATTTCCTTGGCTATGTCCTCTTTGTTCGCTTTTATTTAAAACAATTCGTGAAATTGATCACATGCTTCTAAGGCAATTGCTTCCTTCTGTTGTGTCAATGCTTGCCATTTTTCAAAACTAAAGGAAACTGCGGAGCTATCATCTCGTGAATGTGTTTCAAAGTGACCTCGAGGCCTGATATCAAGGATGCTGTCTGAGATGCGTTCATCTACACTTTTTTGCCTTTGAGAGTGATTTCCATAGTTTTTTCCATTCTCTAAATCCTTGATAGCTTTTCACACCCAATTGCGTCATGTTGCTTTCCAATAATCTCGAAATTTTGTCATTTCGACTTTGACACGCTCTGGAGGCAATTCCTCATCGATTGCAAAATTATCAGGGATACGACAGTCACTGTCATTTCTAACCCGTTTAGCTTTTTTCGGAATGTTTTTTTGCTCGTGAATGGAAGGTTGGTTTTCTATACCCGTTTCGATTTGCTCTGATGTGGTCTCAACAGCAGCAACCTTTGTTGGTTCGTCAACTTGTTCGTTTGTTTCTAAATTTTCAGAACCAGTTTTTTTACTAAAATGATGGTTTTAGTATATTATATATATATTCTTATTCTGGTTCTTTATAGCTTGATTTTGCTTAGCGTTTGCTTCAGCAAGATCATTACAATGTTTTTTATAGCGTTTTTTATTGTGCACTTTTTCCAGCCTCACTATGAATTTGCGATATGTGCACTTTTTTTATCAGTAAAATCTTTTAGCTCTTCTTCAACGCGCGTATTCGACAAACCATTATCTTTCTCAATAAGTTTATCATTTCTTATTAAGTGTTCGACAAGAGTTGCAAACTTTTTTGCGAGCAATTGCAGTGCGTACAAGCGTTTCAAAGTCTTCTTTAATTGGTGCTTTTTGTCATACATGCGAATGAAAAGCGTTATATAAACTCACCTTTGCTCCAACGTCATTCCATCTATCTCATTGATCCAGTCATTCAAATGGAATCTTATCCATTGCATTGCATTAGACATGCGCATTCCCTTCTTTAACTAAATATAAAATTGCTAAAGCATTTGCTTCGGTGTCATCTTTTGGGTTTTACCCTTTTGCACAACACCGTTTTAATCATCTTTTCTTGTGAAGAGTTGCCTTTATCTGTTGTTATTTTCATTTTTGTAAGTCATTGCTGAAAACGCAAATAGCGCATACCATCGCCTTTAAAACGACAAGATTCAAAATTGACAAGTGCCACTTGTTATACTGCTGTCTACACGAGAAATCGCTCAGCCTGTCTTGGTACCTAGATCAAGGTAGAGAATGATTTGTGTATTTGATGATCATCTTCCCCCATTAAGGCTGTTGTGTATTTATATGTGCGCTATGATAGAGCGTGTTGTGATTGCCTGTCTTGAAAAAATGTTTGTGAGAAAGTACTTGAAACTACTTTTGGGCTAAATTTTTAATTGCCATTCGAGGAAAAATAATTTTAGAAGCAGTTGATTTTCGAATTAACTCTTCTTGTTTTTGAATCACATCTTTTTGTGCACGTATTATTTTAGCTTCTTTATCTATTATTTTGTCTTTTGCATCTATCTCTTTTCTGAGCTTTTGCGTCGTTTTATAAGAGTCATGAAGAGTATAAGCCAATCCCAAATTAGCAATACTAATTGCCTTTCCATCCTATAAAGATGAGGAGGAGGTCAAAGTGCTAAAAAGGTACCTCAAAAAGCAGCAATGATTCGCATTTTAGCATCATCGCGGTGCTGTCTAATAGCGTTATAATAAAGTTACGAAAGGTGGTGTAGAAGGTGCTTTAATTTTTTTTGATTTTTAATAACTCATTGGAAAATAAGAGAGATTAAGATAATTTGGTGCGGACGGCGGGACTTGAACCCGCAAGGTCTTCGACCGGCAGATTTTAAGTCTGCTATGTTTACCGTTTTCATCACGTCCGCGATGTGAGTTCTCTCATAAGCTATATCTTTTATTGAATCAAGAATTAATGACAAAAGAAACATTTTTCATTTTTTAGTGAAATTTTGACTGACAATAGTTTCCTTTATCGATAGAAAAAGCTTTTATAATGTAAATAAAGTATGAAATGATTAGTGTTATGAGTCAATTTATTCAAGACGTCACAAAAGCTATGGTGGGATTGCATCACGTGTTTGCTGAAACACCACTTCAAAGAAATGATTTTCTTAGCCAAAAGTATGATGCAGAAATTTATTTAAAGCGTGAAGATTTAACACCGGTGCGGTCTTATAAGATTCGTGGTGCTTTCAATTTTGTTTCAGAAATGCTTAGCTGTATATCACCAGATTCTGCATTTGTTTGTGCTTCAGCGGGGAATCATGCGCAAGGGGTTTCTTTTGTTTGTCGTTATTTTAAACGTAAAGGCGTGATTTTCATGCCTATGACAACGCCACAACAAAAAATTGAAAAAACACGTATTTTTGGTAAAGAATTCATTGATATTCGTTTGGTTGGTGAAACATTTGATCAATGTTATGAAGCTGCACAATCCTTTGTCGTAGAGAGCGGTGGTGTAATGGCTCCACCTTTCGATGATATTCGCATTATTACGGGGCAGGCAACAGTGCTTTGTGAGGCTGCTTTACAATGGAAAAAACTCAATGGAGAAAGTGAGCCAGATTTGATGATTGTGCCGGTAGGTGGGGGTGGTTTGGCAAGTGGAGTGAGCAAGTTTCTACATGAATATGGTTGGAAAACAAAGCTTCGTTTTGTTGAGCCGCAAAGAGCAGCAAGTTTACTTGCTTGTTTGGAGAGTGGAAAACGCGTCAAGCTTGAAAGCATTGATACTTTTGTAGATGGTGCTGCTGTGGCTGAAATTGGTGCACTAAACTATACAATTCTAAAGCAATTTCCCCCTGATTCTGTCATTACGGTTCCTGAAAATCGCGTTTGTTCTACGATGGTTGAAATGCTTAATGTTGAAGGTGTGGTTCTTGAACCGGCTGGTGCTTTATCGATTGATGCGCTTAACAGTATTCCTCCTCAAGAGTTAAAAGGGAAAAAAATTCTTCTCGTTATTTCAGGAGGTAATTTTGATTTTGAGCGTTTGCCAGAAATTAAAGAGCGTTCTTTACGTTTCCAAGGGTTGAGAAAATATTTTATTTTTAGTTTTCCGCAACATCCTGGTGCATTGCGTCATTTTCTTTCCACATTATCACCAGATGATGATATCGTACGTTTTGAATATCTTAAAAAATCAGCGAGAAACTTTGGTTCTGTATTGGTTGCGATTGAAACAAAAAAATACGGTAATTTTTGTCTTTTAGAGGAAAAATTTCAAACGTTAGGTTGGCGTTACCGTGATATTACTGATGATCAAACTTTATTTGATTTTGTTATTTGAAAAACTGAAATTTTACTAAAACAAGAAGTATAACGATGAAACCTATTTTTTATTCGGTGCTGAGTCTATTTTTCTTTTTGATTGTTAATCAACAGAGTTTAGCATCTCAGCCAACAATAGTACAAAAAGATGAACTTTCAAGAGTCGTTGTTGATGTCAATAATGCTATAAAAAATGGGGATTTTATGCCTATTTCTCGTTATATGCCTGAGCGGCTTTATAAAGAGATGGCACATCGATTGAATACAACAGAGAGTGCTTTACGTAGTGATTTTCTTCAACAGTTGCATAAGAAGTTTGAGGGGTTGCCTTCTGGTGCTTATTATTTAGATAAAGAAAATATAGAGTATTTACAAACTGATAACGGTACTTTGTATGCTTTAATTCCAACAGTTCTTGAGATGAAAGATCGCATCATTCAATATAAAACTTTGGCGATTTTTGATAAAAACCAATGGTATTTAATTTATGGCGGTCAAAAAACTTTACAAAATCCAGTTTTTCTCGAGATTTATCCTGATTTTATCAAGGTACATTTACCGATGGACACAATCATCAAAAAGTAAACGATCTAAATATTGTTTTTATTCATGATAAATGTATTTCGTAAAGTTCTTGCTTTTTTATCATAATCCAAAGATAATAGAGATGAAGGCATTTAGGCTGGTTTGTTGGCTTTTTGTAAAGTGAAGTTTATACGCCTTTATCTTGATTTCAAGGTGTTCATGAGTTGCGCAAGCCGCTTTTTAGGCGTTGCTTCATTTAAAATGTCAGGGATTTCTCTTGCGCGGATTCTTGAGTGGAGAGTTCAGATGGTTACTTCATTTTGAGTTCTTCAGCTAAGGAAAGATTTTATTTTGCCTATAAAAGAAGAAAATGTTTTTACAAAGTTAGGTTTGCCTACTCTTTTGATTAAAAATTTACTCATTGCTGGGATGAGTAAACCTAAACCTATACAAGAACAAGCTATTCCAGTGATGTTGAAAGGACACGATATTTTAGGTGTTGCTCAGACAGGTTCTGGAAAAACCTTGGCATTTAGTTTGCCTATTTTAAGTCAGATTTTGGCTTTAGGTGATAAACGATGCCCTAAAACTGCACGCGCTTTGATTTTAGCTCCAACGCGTGAACTTGCTGTTCAGATTGATGAAACGATTCGCACTGCGGCGAAAGGAGCACATCTTTCAACATGTCTTATTTTTGGGGGCGTATCACGTTTAAAACAAATTAAACGTATGGAAGCAGGTGTGGATGTTTTGATAGCGACTCCAGGGCGTTTGAGAGATCTTGTTCGTGAAAAGTGTGTTGATCTTTCCCAATCTCGTTTTTTGATTTTGGATGAAGCAGATCGTATGTTGGATATGGGGTTTATTCATGATGTTAAGCAAATTGCAAAGCTTTTGCATCAAGAGCGTCAGACAGCACTCTTTTCTGCAACAATGCCGAGGGAAATTGCTGTGCTTGCAAAATGTTTACTCAATGATCCGGTTAAAATTGAAGTTGTTCCTCAAGGTACTACGGCTGTAGAGATTTGCCAAAAATTATATTGTGTTCCTACGAATGAAAAAAAGAATGTTTTAAGTAAACTTTTGACAAATCCAGCTTTTGATTCGGTTATTGTTTTTACTCGAACGAAACATGGGGCAGATGCTGTCACGCGTAGTTTAGAAAAGGTAGGATATTTAGTCGCAACAATTCATGGAAATAAATCACAAGGTGCTCGCCAGTCTGCTTTAAAAGCTTTTCGTGAAAGATCTGTGCAGATCCTAGTGGCAACAGATATTGCTGCACGCGGTATTGATATACCAGGGATAAGTCACGTTATTAATTACGACTTACCAGATGAAGCTGAAAGTTATGTACATCGTATTGGTCGTACAGGACGTAATGGTGCCTCTGGTGTAGCACTTACGCTTTTTGATGAGAAGATAGAAAGGTCCCGCTTGCGTGCTATAGAGCGCTTGATTCGTATGAAATTGGTGGCTGAGGCTGTTCCAGAACAATTTGCAGCGTTTCCAGAAAAGCCAATTGTACGAGAAAATAAAGAAAACGATAAGGAACGCCGTTTTAAAAAATCTAAACGTCAAAAACAGTTTTTAGGTCGAAAAGATGATGCTGCACAGTTGCAGCGGAAGAATTCTTCACCTCAAAATGAGAGGCAGCAAAAAGCAAAAGCGGTAGTAAAGCGTGCAAAGACTTTTCGTTTTCGGAAATCAGTTAAGAAGGCTGCTTAGATAAAGTCTTGAAAAAGATCATGTATAGGAGATTTTTTACTTTTGTTGATTTATTCTCAATTGAAAAGAGTTAAAAGTAAGAAGATTCTTCAGAGTTTTTCATTTTTTAGAAATGAAAACTTCTAACCGTTTGGATTTATTTAAAAATCATTATTGTAGAGGCAATTATTTATTTGCTTTATTCCCATTTTTAAAAATGGGAATAAAAGTAGATTTTATTTATATAAAAATTATTTTTATAAAGGATGTGTTTTATCTTTAATGATAACTTTTAATTTTAAAAATTGATGTCTAATAATAACTCATTGTTTTATATATTTAATAATTCATTATATCGTATTTTTTTTCATTTTTAAGTTATTTATGCGGATCAATCAAAAGTATTCGCTTGCACGTTATGTGTGAAGTTGTCATATAAATAAACATTTGAAAAATAAATAAAATAATTTTTATAAACTCTTTCAAAGGCAATGGGGGATTGCTGAGATTGAGAGTTGAAAAATAGTACGATGGTATGACTTTTATTATAAATAAAGATGGGGCTGATCAATCGATTTCATTTTATACCATTTACGGGGGTGTCATTGTGAAAGAGTCTTGGGGAATTTAAGAGATATCTCTTTAAAAAAGCATGTGACTGCATAATACAATAGCGAGAATGTCATGATTTCTGAAGGCTTTCTCAGGATTCTTAACAATTTAGCTTGTTATCTTGGTTTTTACTGTAAAACACTATTATTTGGGGGGGGGGATATAAAGTATTTGGGAGATATAAAGCCTATAAGACTTTATGTATTAAATGTTTTATGACAGTGTGGTGAACAAGGCAAGGTTGTTTGTAAAGCGTTGAAGTCGTTAGCAGGAGGAATAACCTGTTAGATAAGACGTCGGAGTGTTTACAGATTTGTTTTATATTTTTTGCTTTTAGGATGGGGAGGAGATTATGTGGGGTGTATGGAGATAATATATGACCTTGATTATTGATTCTTCCATTTTTCAAAATGATTGCTTCATGAGCAGGTTTTTAAGTTTAATTTCTTTATTGAGTATAAATCATTCTTTCTTTGGAAAAAAATATGATACAGTTTCATTGCTGATGGAGCTTAATAATTCATCTTTGATGAAAGAAATCGTAATTTATAATATGCAAATAATTGCAGTGCCCTCTTATAGAAGCGCGGTGGTTTGAAAAAAGTAATCTTATTTGTGCTATTCTAAAATGAATCAATTGCTTTTTGCGTTCATTGCAAAAAAACACATCCCGTATGATATTGCGTTTCTATATTTATTGCAAAAATCCTATTCCCTCACTTTTATTAACGAATCCCTCATGTCTAAAAGCTTGAGAAAAAACAATAAACTACGTGGAATAAAAGAAAAGTGGCTCCCCGGGCCGGATTCGAACCAGCGACCAACCGGTTAACAGCCGGTTGCTCTACCGCTGAGCTACCGGGGAACGGTGCCCAATTATTTAATTGAAAAGGCTATAGCAAAGCAATACTGATTTGCAAAGGATAAAATTACTTTTTTTAAAAAAATATGATAAATTGTGTAATAAGAGGAAAAAAGGTGTGAGAAGATTTCTACACCTTGACGGATGCGTTGCCTTCCCTTATGGAAACCTTTATGTTTGTTGACGAGGCCTCGTGGCGGAATGGTTACGCAGAGGACTGCAAATCCTTGTATCCCGGTTCGATTCCGGGCGAGGCCTCCAGCCGATTTTAAACGAAACGGCTTTTAGGGGAGATGAGGTATAGGAAAATAGATTATTTCCCTCTATTCTTGTGAAGACACTTTTATGTGAGAGATTATATAGTTAAAATCTAATTGTTGACTGTGGCGTCCTTTTTTGTAACACCTATAGTTTAAGAGATCTTCGTCCCTTATTGTCGCTGTTTTGTTTGTTTTTTGTAGGTTAGGAGAAAATATTCGTTATGGTTGCAGATTTTGCTGAGCTTCGTCGCAAAATGGTTGACAATCAAATTCGTACAGTCGATGTAACGGATTTATCAGTTCTTGAAGCCTTTTTAACGGTATTTCGTGAAGATTTTGTATCGGAAGATATGAAAATGTTAAGTTATCTTGATACCGATATTGTTCTATGTCCAGTGCAAGATGGGGTTCCTGCACGCTATTTGATGAAACCTGCGTCTCTAGCAAAATTACTACAGCTTGCTGCTGTAAAATCATCAGATGTTGTTTTAGATATTGGTGCAAATAGTGGTTATTGTGCAGCGTTGCTTGCAAAACTTGCAGGGTCTGTGATTGCGCTGGAAAGTGATCAATCTCTCTTTGAACGTGCTCTTGACGCTTTAGAACGTAATCAATGTGATAATGTGGTTGTCGTTCATGGTCCTTTAGAGCAAGGATATGCCGTTGAGGGACCTTATGATGTGATTTTCATTGAGGGATCTGTTGATTTTATTCCTCAAGGTATCTTTGATCAAATGAAAGACTGTGGACGTCTTGTTGTGGTTGAAGGGCATGGAAATGCTGCTATTGCACAAATCTATATAAAAGAAGATGGGATCATCTCGGCTCGTCGTGCTTTTAATCTTGCTGTAAAGCCTCTTCCTTGTTTTTTAAAAACACCTGGTTTTGTATTTTAGAGCTTGTTTGTTCGGTGAATAAAAGATAATTTCGTAATTTATTTGGGGTATGTTGTTGTGTGTATTGTGTTAAAAATAAACAAGAAGTTTCAGGCATGTTTGTTGTTGGTGTTGAGTATTTTTTTATCAGAGACTGTTTGTGCTGAAACATTGATGGATGCCTTTTCTAAGGCTTATAAACACAATGCTAAGTTGAATAGTGAACGTGCAGCTGTGCGTATATCCAGAGAGGATGTTGTTATTGCGCGATCGGGGTTGTTGCCACAAGTTGAGGGGGTTGGGAACTATGGGCGCAATAAGTCTTTTACAGGTCCTTATGTGACTTCTGGATCTATAGGCGTGAGATTAAATCAAAGATTATTTGACGGGTTTATCACGCAAAATATCTTTTCTTCAGCGCAAGTTAAGTTGCAGGCTCAACGTGAGTATCTTCGTAATGCTGAACAAAATACTTTTCTGGAAACTGTAACGGCTTATGCTAATGTCTATCAGGCACGTCGTATTGCCGATCTTCGGAGAGAAAATTTGGCAGCTCTTGAAGAGCAAGTTCGTTCCGATAAAGCAAAATTTGATGTGGGTGAGGGAGGGCGTGTTGATCTTGCTCAAGCTCAAGCAGCACGTTCCGTGGCAGTTTCAGAGCTGAGTCTTGCTCGTGCTGATGTAAAAGCAGCCGAGGCAGTGTATCGACAAGTTATTGGTTCTGATCCTGAAAAGTTAAAAAGCCCTCCCGTAGCCAGAGATTTTCCTGCCAACCTTGATATGGCTTACCAGATGAGCGTTTCTATGCATCCAGCAATCCTTTATGCTAAATATTTAGTCGATGCGAGTGTTTACAATGTAAAGGCAAAAGAAGGTGCATTGCTCCCTAAGGTCGATTTTTCTGCGACAGCGTCTTATAATCGAATTTATAGTGGTCCTGGAGAGGATGGCGTTTCTAAATCAATAGGGTTGTCAGTGAGTGTCCCAATTTTTGAAGGAGGGCGTACGTCTGCGCAAATTCGCCAATCAAGGGAACAGCTTGGACAGGCGCAGCTTCAACTCGATTTGGCGCATAGCAATACGCGACAAGCACTTACTTCTGCTTGGTTTCAGTTGGAGGGCGCACGCTCATCTGTTGTTGCTTATCGTGAAAGTGTTCGTGCTGCTGAAATTGCTCTGAAAGGTCGTGTTCAAGAAAATCGCGTAGGGCAAGCAACGACATTGGATGTTTTAAATTCTCGTACTCAATTGATTAATGCTCAAATTGCGCTTGCAATGGCAGAGCGTAATGCTGTTGTGGCGAGCTATAGTGTTCAATCTTCTATTGGTAAGTTGACTGCAAGTTATTTAGGTTTAAAAACAATTCAATATATCCGATAATACATAAAAGTATCTCTTTGAATCTTATTAAATTATTTTAGTTTTTAAAAGATTAGTAAGTCAACAGTTGAATATGTTGAAAGATATTGCGGCGAGATATTATTTTTATAAGTGTAGAAAACTGTGTGTAGCGCCCTCTTTATGACAAGCATATTTGAAAATATCATAGGAGGCATGTTGATCTTATAATTCTTTTGCATACACTGAAAATATGATTCTATTTGTTGTTGCGTCTTTGAGAGGTTGTAAAGTATGGTACAGAGTTCAAGCGTGTTACGTGAGCCAAGTATGGATGAAATTTTAACATCTATTCGTGAAATAATCGAAGAAAATGCGGTTCAATCTGATCACTTTTTAAATGAAGATGTTGCACTGAATGCTTCAGAAGTGGCATCCGAGGGTATTTATGATACAACCTTATCGGTTGATGATGCTATGAAAGCTTTAGCTGATCGTATTGGTCTTTCTTCTGAAAATCAAGGAGGGAAGATAACGCAAGAGAAAGAGGATATAGAGGCAGAAAATAATACAGTTGGTATGGATATGCAAAAGATGAAGCTTTCTTCTGAAGAACGGAATTCTGTTTATAAAGCAAAAGAATATGAAGATGAGATAAGAAAATCACAGTCAGACGCTGGAAGGGATGGTCATGTGGAATTGTCTGCATATTGTATTTCTTCTGCAGAAAAGATTGCAAAGGATGTATTGCGTCCGGCTATAGCTGAATGGTTACAGTCTAAATTGCCTGTTTTGCTGGAAGATATTTTGCGTGAAGAGATTGTGAAGGCGATTAAGAAATCGTCTTAATTATTTTTACATTATTTTTATGTTTTTCATTTTATGGGGATTTTGTTTGCGATTGTGCGAGCTCTCTAGTGAATGGCTGAGATTCACGAAATTTTGATCAGGTTTTGATCATATATTGTGTTGTTCAGCGGCGTTATGGATGGATAGAATGTTAGAAAAAAACTATGATGCTGCCTCTATAGAGCAACGGGTTGCAAAGAGATGGGAGACTCGTGGGGCTTTTAAAGCAGGAGTGGGTTCTAAAAGTGGTGCAGAAACTTTTTGCGTTATGCTTCCACCCCCGAATGTTACCGGCTCACTTCATATGGGGCACGCACTCAATACGACAATTCAAGATATAATGGTTAGATTTCAGCGGATGCGTGGCAGGAATGTGTTGTGGCAGCCTGGTATGGATCATGCTGGGATTGCTACACAAATGGTTGTAGAGCGCCAACTTGCAGAACGCCAAGAACCAACGCGTCAAGAAATGGGAAGAGAAAAGTTTATTGAGCGTATTTGGAAATGGCGTTATGAAACTGGAGGCATTATTGCAAACCAGTTGCGCCGTCTTGGGATTTCATGTGATTGGTCGCGTGAGCGGTTTACAATGGATGAGGGGTTGTCGCAGGCGGTTCGTGAAGTTTTTGTCACGCTTTATAAGCAAGGGTTGATATATAGGGATAAGCGCCTCGTCAATTGGGATCCTAAATTGTTGACAGCTATTTCAGATCTTGAAGTTGAGCAAAAAGAAGTTCAAGGACATTTGTGGCACTTTAGATATCCACTTGAAGGTAAAGTTTTTGATCCAAATGATGCGACAACTTTTATAACAGTGGCGACAACACGACCAGAAACAATGCTTGGTGATACAGGAATTGCTGTTAATCCTGAAGATGAGCGTTATAAAAATCTTATCGGTAAAAATGCTCTTTTGCCGCTTGTTGGTCGTCGGTTATTAATTGTTGGTGATATGCATGCTGATCCTGAGGCTGGAAGTGGTGCTGTAAAAATCACGCCAGCCCATGACTTTAATGACTTTGAAGTGGGGCTGCGTAATCATTTACGCTTGATCAATATTTTTACCCCAAAAGCTGAGATTTTTCTCCGTGAGAATGAAGCATTTTTTGATGGTTTGATATTATCAGATGAATTAGAAATGTTAGTAGAAAGTCTCGATAAATCTGATCGTTTTGTTGCGCGCCAGAAGATTGTTGCTTTGATGAAAGAACAGGGATATTTGGCTTTTGTTGATGATCATCCCCATATGGTTCCTCATGGAGATCGCAGTGGTGTTCCTATTGAGCCTTTTTTGACAGATCAATGGTATGTTCATGCTGCTGAATTAGCAAAGCCAGCGATAGAGGCTGTTCAACAAGGAAAAACGCAGTTCGTTCCCGATAACTGGAAAAAGACCTACTTCAATTGGATGCAAAATATTCAACCTTGGTGCATTTCTCGCCAATTATGGTGGGGACATCAGATTCCTGCTTGGTATGGACCTGATGGAACAGTTTTTGTTGAAAAAAGTGAAGAAGAGGCTTTAGATTCAGCCGTTGCTCATTATGGTGAGGTGGTTGAATTAATCCGTGATCCGGATGTTTTAGATACTTGGTTTTCATCAGCTCTTTGGCCTTTTTCAACATTAGGATGGCCCAATAAAACGACTGAGTTGTCTACTTTTTATCCAACATCTTTATGCGTGACAGGGTTTGATATTATTTTTTTCTGGGTTGCTCGTATGATGATGATGGGACTTCACTTTATGGGTGATGTTCCTTTCCCAACGGTTTATGTGCATGCTCTGGTACGGGATCAAAAGGGTGCAAAGATGTCAAAATCTAAGGGAAATATTATCGATCCCTTAGAGCTTGTTGATCAGTATAGCGCTGATGCACTTCGTTTTACTTTGGCTATTATGGCAGCACAAGGTCGTGATGTAAAACTTGATGTTTCCCGTATTGCTGGTTATCGTAATTTTGCTACGAAATTGTGGAATGCTACCCGATTTGCACAGATGAATGGTGTGAAGCATGATCCAGCTTTTAAACCAGAACAAGCAAAACTGGCGCTTAATCGTTGGATTTTAACGGAACTCTCTAAAACGATTTCAGCAGTGACAATTGGTATTGAACACTATAAATTTAATGAGTCTGCCGCTACACTTTATCGTTTCATTTGGAATACACTCTGTGATTGGTATTTGGAACTTCTCAAACCTATTTTTCAGGGGGAAAATGAAGATGCTAAAAATGAGGCTCAAGCTTGTACTGCTTGGGTTTTAGATGAAGTTTATAAACTTCTTCATCCTTTTATGCCATATATGACGGAAGAGTTGTGGTCTCTTACAGAAACGCAAGCCATCAAGCGTGAGGATATGCTCGCATTGACAAAATGGCCAGAGGAAACATTGATAGATGAAGAAGCTGCTGATGATATTAATTGGCTTATTGATGTCATCACGGGGATTCGGGCTGTACGTTTTGAAATGAATATTCCAGTGGCTACGCAAGCACCTCTTGTTGTTGTTGAAGGAGGGGAAGTAACGCGAGAGCGTGTGAAGCGTTATGATGCACTTCTTAAAAAATTAGCGCGTATTGAAGTTATTGATTTCTCTGATAAAGTTCCGGAAGTATCAGCACAAATGATTTTGGGAGAGGCTGTTTTTTGTTTGCCCTTAGGACAGTTGATTGATTTGGAAGCTGAACGTGTTCGTTTGAGGAAGGATGTTAGTAAAATTGAACAAGATATTGAAAAAATATCGCTTAAGTTAAACAACCCCCAATTTATAGCAAATGCAAAAGCAGAAATTGTTGAGCGTGAGCGGAACAGGGTTTTAGAACTGCGTGCAGCGCAGAAAAAAATATTTGTTGCTTTAGAGCGGTTAGATTGATTTCAGCTTTTTATTTTTTTGATAGATAATTTCATACCAGTAGGGCTGGTATAGATCTTCTTTAAAGGAAACTTTTCTTTTGTTAGTTTTTCATGAACGATCATAAAATCTCTACTGAAATCCATAGTTTTATGTTTATCATTAAAGAGATATCTTTTAAGGCATCTAAGCCTATTCCATGACGTAGATCATGAATGCTATAACAGTAAATCCATAGAGCTTCCCTTCTTTATGCTTGTGAAGTAGCAAGCGCGCGCCGGTATCATTCTGTCCAATCAGGACAGCTCTTGGCTCAGACCGTTCGTAAGAGGCATTTTTAGTTCTTTCTTACACAGAGTTTTTATCCACATAGCTCTCTCTACTTGTAATGTGCAAGCGGATGGTTTTGAGTGATTTAACATGGAACAGGTTTGGAATGAGAGAATCTTACGATATTTGAGGGACTCATTCAAAGTGCAAAAAGGTAAATTATCATTATAAATCAATTTCTTGCTTTATTATTATAAAATATCATCATTTAGAGTAGCAATATAAGGTATGTAAAATTACACATGTGGTATTTTTTTGTATGTAGTGGTGAGTATTCTAAGGTAGAACTTGTGTGTAAAGTATGAACTAACCCCATGTGAAATGATGTCAGGTGCAATCTGTTAAACAAAAAGCTGTATTGTTTATAGATTGGCAGAGACAAAAAACTTCATCTTTAAGGTGGTAAGGCAGTTGTGAAGTTATAAGTTAACTATCATCATTATATTTATCCATCTTTCGTATTGTTTTTTATACTTAAACGCTTGCCATTCATCATGTATTCTCTTCGTTCTCAAGTTGCGGTTTAATGCACGTTATTCTATTGAACGATTTTTGCTCATACGTATAAAATTTTAAGATCAATAAATCCTAGAATGTTAAAGGGTGTGTTACAAAATATAGAATGATGATTTATATTTAAAAATCAATTTGTTATATATAAAAATTGATACTTAATTTTATCGAACATTTTGGATGGTTTTTATCTATTTGTTTTTTCTTTTAAAATTTTTACTTTAAAATTGCGTATGCTTCTTACTAAGAAAAAGAGTTTAAATATCTACAAAGAAATTTGTAACAGATATAATCATTAAAATTGAGGTAGGGGGGGGAATGGTTAATAGGTTTCAGATATGGAAAAAAGTCACGATTGTTGTGATTTTAGGGGGATTCTTTTCGACTGTTTGTGTAATAGATGTCAATAGCTTGCAAGAAGCGAATGATGGTTCGTTTTATTTTTTTAAACGTATAGAAATGGGCATATAAATCAGGCTATTCCAGCACTCCGTTGTGCTGTTAAGAGGGGCCATATCGGTGCGAATTGGAAACTTGGCTACATCTATGCAAAGGGTGATGGTGTTCCTAAAGATGATTACAAGACATATCATTTTTTTGCATATATCTTTGAAAAAGGTACAGATCTTGGTTCAGAAGATGAAAGTTATGTTTCTGATGCATTGGTTAAACTTGCAGGATATATAAAAAAGGTATTCCTCAATCACCTATGAAACCTGATCCTTCTTATACTATTTGTCTTTATATGCAGTCTGCGGTAAACTAGGAAATCCTAAAGCTCAGTATCATTTAGGAAAAATATTTTTAAAGGGAGAGGGAAGGGAGAAAAATCCTTTACAAGCCACGATGGTTTAAACTCTCAGCAAAAAAAAGGAAATCCTTCTGTTCAAACAATGCTTGGAAATATACTGCTTAAAGAAGGAAAAATTGTCCGTGGGGCAGCAATTTTAACTGCTGCCTATAAAAAAGCTAATGTAAAAGACAAAAATTTGATTCACCCTTTGCAAGAAGAGGCTTTTGCTCTTTGTAATGAATCTGAGAGACGTACAGCAATTTGACTGGTTGCTGAGATTTTAAAGAATAACAGTTTTTAAACATCTTATTGTAATATTTTTACACTCTCTCATATTATATTAAACTCTATTTTCTTGTATACAAGTTCATAATAAAGATAGCTTTTTTTGATAATCTAACGGCTAATGACTTAGGATCTTAGACAAAAATTCTTGCGTTCTCGGTTTTCTTGCTTGCGGATCAGAAAAGAACTCTTTAGATGAACAGTCTTCAAGAATTGTTCCTTGATCTATGAAAATAACACGCTCCGAGACTTTTTGTGCAAATCCCATTTCATGGGTTACACAAATCATCGTCATACCTTCTTCTGCTAAGCTAATCATGACATCGAGTACTTCACCTACCATTTCAGGATCTAGAGCAGATGTTGGTTCATCAAAAAGCATGACAAGTGGATCCATGGTTAAGGCACGTGCAATAGCAACACGTTGTTGTTGCCCTCCAGAAAGTTGACCAGGATATTTATCTTTGTGTTCAATGAGTCCAACGCGTTCAAGATATAACAATCCACGTTCAAGTGCTTCTTTTTTGCTTCGTTTTAGGACTTTGATTTGTGCAATTGTCAAATTTTCTGTGACAGATAAATGGGGGAAAAGCTCGAAGTGTTGAAACACCATTCCTACCTGACTTCGCAATTTAGGTAGATTCGTTTTTTTTGAATGAACAGGTATTCCATTAATCCAAATTTCACCTTTTTGAAAAGGGACGAGAGCGTTAATAGTTTTAATGAGTGTTGACTTTCCTGAGCCTGATGGACCACAAACGACAACGACTTCTCCTTTATTAATATTGGTTGTACAGTTTTTAAGGACTTTAATTTCGCCATACCAATTAGAAACATTTTTTATTTCGATCATATGAGTAGACATTTTTTTTCCTGTTAGCGAATAATGGATACTTTTTTTTGTAAATACAAAACTATTTGTGACAGTGTAAAACAGATAACAAAATAGAAAATAGCTGCTAAGATATAAGCTTCTTGCTTTACACCAAAATTATTAGCAGCAATATCAAAACCATTCAAAAGGCTATGACCACTGATGGCATAAACAAGGGTTGTATCCTGAAAAAGGATAATAACTTGTGTTAAAAAGACTGGAAGCATATCTCTAAAGGCTTGAGGAAGAATGACAATGTACATACTTTGCCAATATGTCATTCCAAGAGCTTGTCCTGCATATTTTTGTCCTTGCGGAACTGAATTGATTCCAGCACGCATAATCTCAGCAAAATAAGCCGTTTCAAATGCGGTAAAGGTAATGAGTGCTGATTTATTTGCACCGATGGATATACCGGTTAAAAAAGGCAGAAGCACGAAAAACCATAAGATAACCATCACAAGGGGTATTGAACGCATAGCTGTTATGTAACTGATTGCAAACCAAGAAAGAAGTTTTATGGAAGAAAGGCGCATCATTGCTAAAAGCGTACCGAAAACAAATCCCAACACCGTTGCAAAAAGAGTTAGAAAAACGCTAAAGAGTAAACCTGATAAAATGTAAGAACGAAATACATCAAAGGTAAAAAAGGAAAAATCAAAGTCGGAAAAATTGAAAGGAGAATAAAATCCAAACTGAGAGCTTATGAAATTCATCATATTCAATTTCCCTTTGTTTGAAAATTAGGAATTTTGAGTATTTGTTCAATGACTGTCATCACAATGAATACAAATAAGGCTATTAGAATATAAAGAGCCGTAACAAGTAAATAATTTTCGTAAACATGGCTTACCTCTTCAATTGCTTGGTATTGAAATTGCATGAGCTCATTTATTGAAACGGCGAATGCTATAGACGAATTTTTCACAATCCCCATTGCTTCTGAAGTAAGAGGTGGCATAATTGCACGTATAGCACGTGGTAGAATAATATAGCGATAACTTTGATAAGTTGTAAACCCCATTGCCATAGCAGCATAGCGTTGTCCAGAAGGAATCGCTTCAATGCCTGAACGAACCTGTTCAGCAATGCGTGCAGATGTAAAGAATCCCAATGCGCATGTTATTAAGAGAATGGGGGAAAATTTCATCGCTGGTGGATAAATCTTCGGAACAACAAAATACCACAAAAACACTTGTACAAGGAGGGGAATATTACGCATAATCTCTACCCAAATAGTACCGATAGTGCGAAATATATAATTGATTATGGATGTTTTGGGTAAAGTGCGCATTGTTCCTATAATAACACCACACAATACAGCTAATATAAGTGAAGTGATAGACAATATAACCGTATTTTTAAAGCCATCGAGAAGTGTATCTAAATAGGTATGGCTCACGCCGGGAGTCCCCAAGCATCCTGTTACCAATGTTTGAGTAAGGTCATCTCTACAAAGGAAAGAAAAGTCCATTAATTGATATTCCCTCAAATTAGTCATTCACAAATAGGGCAATAAACCAAGCATATCTACATAGGCCAAATTTATTAAAAAGTGAATTAAAATATAAACCACACTCAATTTCAAAAGAGTGTGGTTCTTCTTTATTAGATTCTATAAATCTTTTTCTGCGTAGCTTTCTCGAGGCTTATTATTTGGGTGATCCCAAGCATATCTTGTTTGTTTTGATAAGGGAAGGTTCATAACAGTGTTAGCAGGTGGGATCGGTTTCATAAACCACTTATTATAAAGCTTTTCCAGTGATTCATCTTTAATCTGACGTACGATACTATCGTTGATTGTTTGTTCAAATTTTTTGTCATGTAATCTGAGCATACAGGCAATAGGTTCGACTGAAAGTACAGTATCAAGAATGACATAATCAGATGGATTCTTTGATTTAGCAATATGTCCAGCAAGAATTGAAGCGTCCATGACAAAAGCATCTGCCTTACCAGATTCTAATAATAAAAAACTATCTCCGTGATCTTTCCCCTTTAAAACCTTAAACTGAATGTTTTTTGCACGTTTATTTTTACGAATAAGTTGAACAGATGTTGTACCGGTGGTCGTTGCAACTGTTTTTCCCTTTAAATCCTCAAGAGATTTAATGTTAGAGTTTTTCTTTACAGCAATCCGAACCTCTTCAATGTATGTCGTATAAGCAAATGCTGCTTCTTTACTGCGAGCAATATCATTTGTTGTTGAGCCGCACTCAAAATCATAGGTTTTATTTTTTAAGAGAGGAATTCTATTTTGAGAAGTGATGGGAAGATAATGAATTTTAATTGGTTTACCAATTTTTTTTGAGATATCATCAATGATCCGTTCTGCCATTTCTGTATGAAAACCTACATATTTATTATTACCAAGGGCGTAGGCTAAACCAGACGATTCACGGACACCTAAAGTAATTTCCCCTGTTCGTTTTATTTTTTCAAGAGTATCATGTTCAGCATGTGCGACACTTGTAAATCCAATGGCCGTTGCTGCAATAAGCATTAACAATGATTTCTTCATTTATGTCCTCCATTCATTTATTTTTTATTTTAGGTACTTAAAATATACTGTTTATATGCTGTAGCATAGTTATTATTTTTGAGTGGAATTTTTTTGTTGTCTCATGAAATGAGGATTGTACTTTCTTAATTGATATTAAGGTGAATCCAAACAGGAACGTGGTCGGATGGTTTTTGATATCCCCTTACTTCTGTTTGACTATGAGCGCAAATTAATTGATCAACAGCTTCTGGTGATAATAATAAATGATCAATGCGAATCCCATTATTTTTAGGCCAAGCACCCGCCTGAAAATCCCAAAAACTGAAGGAGGGAGTATCGGTGACATTCCGGATAGCATCATAAAAACCTAAATGAAGAATACATTGGAATGCTTTTCTTGTTTCTCGAAGAAATAAGGCATCTTGATACCATTCTTGAGGTTTTTTTGCATCTAATGGAGTGGGGATGACATTATAATCACCTGCTAGAATAAGAGGTTCTTCATACGCAAGTAATGATTTTGCATGTGTATATAATCTTTCCATCCATTCTATCTTATAGGAATATTTTTCACTCTCAATAGGATTCCCATTTGGCAAATAGAGAGATGCAACACGAACAACACCTTTGTTTGTTGAATAAACAGCTTCAATGTAACGTGTTTGTTTATCATTATCATTGCCTGGTAATCGACGGATCACTTCATCTGGTGTTTTTTTAGAGAGAATCGCAACGCCATTAAAACTTTTTTGTCCGTGTGTTTCTATATGGTAACCTAAATTTTCAATTGTATCGCGTGGAAAATTTTCATCAATACTTTTAATTTCCTGTAAACAGACTATGTCCGGTTGGTTTTGCTGCAGCCATTGACATAATGTTTCATGTCGCGCTTTTATTCCAGCAATATTCCACGTTGCTATTTTCATGGTGCTCATCATTAGATATCAAATATGCAATTCAATTTACTGCATTTATGTTTTACTAAAGTCACATCTTTTCTTTTTTGTTTATAGGGGATATTACTATGGTAAATTAATTTATCAAGAGTAGCGGTAAAAGCAAATTTAAAGCTTTAAAATTTAATTTATTTTCATTTTTAAAAAACTTTCTGCTGTTTAGTTCTTGACGAATGTACGTGTTCTCGCTATTAGGAATGAACATAACCGATGTGGATGTAATCAGGTGTTTTGGATATGAGCCGGAAAATTATTCACAGGTGTTAAGAAGATTAAAAGCAAATGCTAGTGCAAAAGGCTATTGCCTTCTCTGCTTATGGTCGGGTGAACTGTTTTGTGCAGGTGTGCCCGATTTTGTGTGTAGACTTAGATATCTGTTCCGATTTTGTTGGGGTGGATGGAAATTAAGATAGAAAAGCCCGATTGGGTAAGACGAATGTAGATCGAAAAGAGGAAGGTTGCATGCCTACCGTAAACCAGTTGATTCGAAAGCCGCGTGTGGCGCCAGTTAAACGTAATAAGGTTCCTGCTCTGCAGTCGAATCCGCAGAAGCGTGGTGTTTGTACGCGTGTTTATACAACAACACCGAAGAAACCTAATTCTGCTCTTCGTAAGGTTGCTAAAATTCGCTTGACGAATGGATTTGAGGTGATTGGTTATATTCCTGGAGAGGGACATAATCTTCAAGAGCACTCTGTTGTAATGATTCGTGGTGGTCGTGTGAAAGATTTGCCAGGAGTTCGTTATCACATTATTCGTGGTTTGCTTGATACACAGGGTGTCAAGAATCGTAAACAGCGTCGTTCGAAGTATGGCGCAAAGCGTCCAAAATAATATTGAGAGACAAAGCCAATGTCCCGTCGTCATAGAGCAGAAAAGCGTGAGATTAATCCAGATCCAAAATTTGGTGATTTGGTTATTATGAAATTTATGAATGCCATTATGTTTGATGGTAAAAAATCAGTTGCAGAGCGTATTGTTTATGGTGCGCTTGATTCTGTAGAAAAAAGAGTAAAAACAGATCCTGTGGCTCTATTTCATCGAGCTTTAGAGAATGTTGCTCCTCATATTGAGGTTCGTTCACGCCGTGTTGGTGGTGCTACTTATCAAGTTCCGATTGATGTTCGTCCTGATCGTCGTCAGGCTCTTGCTATTCGTTGGTTGATAGCGGCGGCACGTGGTCGAAATGAAACGACGATGGTTGAGCGTTTATCTGGTGAATTGATGGATGCGGCTAATAATCGTGGTTCTGCCGTGAAAAAGCGTGAAGATGTTCATCGTATGGCTGAAGCTAATCGTGCTTTTTCTCACTATCGCTGGTAGAAGTTTTAAACTAAGGCAAATATAATGGCTCGCGAATATAAAATTGAAGATTATCGTAATTTTGGTATTATGGCGCATATTGATGCTGGTAAGACTACGATGACTGAACGTATTCTGTTCTATACCGGTAAGAATCATAAAATTGGCGAGACCCATGATGGTGCTTCTACAATGGATTGGATGGAGCAGGAGCAGGAGCGTGGTATTACGATTACGTCTGCTGCGACAACGACATTTTGGGAAGGGCAGGACGGTCGGAAGCGTCGCTTTAATATTATTGATACGCCAGGGCACGTTGATTTTACGATTGAAGTTGAGCGCTCTTTGCGTGTTCTTGATGGTGCAATAGCCTTGTTGGATGCAAATGCTGGTGTGGAGCCTCAGACGGAAACTGTTTGGCGGCAAGCTGAAAAATATCGTGTGCCTCGTATGGTTTTTGTTAATAAAATGGACAAAATAGGAGCTGATTTCTATCGTAGTGTGGAGATGGTTGGCTCTCGGTTGGGTGCTAAAGCGCTTGTTTTGCAGTTGCCGATTGGTGCTGAAAATGACTTTGAAGGTGTTGTTGATCTTGTAGAAATGAAGGCTTTAAAGTGGGATGGTTCTATTGGTGCCTCGGCGGTAATAAGTGAAATTCCCTCTGATTTAAAGGAGAAAGCTGAAGAATATCGCGAGAAATTGATTGAGATGGCCGTGGAGGTTGATGAAGCTGCGACAGAGGCTTATTTGGAAGGTGTTATGCCAACCAATGAGCAACTTGTTTCTCTCATTCGTCGGGGGACAGTAGAAGTTCAATTTCATCCGGTTCTTTGTGGTACGGCTTTTAAAAACAAGGGGGTGCAGCCACTTTTGGATGCTGTTGTTTCCTATCTTCCTTCTCCAATTGATATCCCGGCGATTAAGGGTATTGATGTAAAGACTGAGGCTGAGACGACACGCGAATCTTCTGATGATGCTCCGTTATCTATGCTTGCTTTTAAAATTATGAATGATCCTTTTGTTGGTTCGTTGACGTTCTGTCGTATTTATTCTGGTAAAGTTCAGAAGGGTATTTCTCTTGAGAATACTGTGAAGAAGAAGAAGGAACGTTTGGGGCGTATGCTTCAAATGCATTCAAATTCTCGTGAGGATATTGAAGAGGCATTTGCTGGTGATATTGTTGCTCTTGCAGGGCTTAAGGAGACGACAACGGGTGATACTCTTTGCGATCCTTTGAAGCCTGTTATTTTGGAGCGGATGGAATTTCCTGAACCCGTTATTGAGATTGCAATTGAACCGAAAACAAAAGCAGATCAAGAAAAAATGGGGATTGCTCTTAATCGTTTAGCGGCGGAAGATCCCTCGTTTCGTGTTAAATCGGATGAAGAATCAGGTCAAACTATTATAGCTGGAATGGGTGAACTTCATCTTGATATTATTGTCGACCGTATGCGGCGTGAGTTTAAAGTTGAAGCAAATGTTGGGCAGCCTCAAGTTGCTTATCGTGAGTCAATTACTAAAATGGCGGAAATTGATTATACGCATAAGAAACAATCGGGTGGTGCCGGTCAATTTGCTCGTGTGAAAATTGTTTTTGAGCCTCATGATGGTGATGATTTTATTTTTGAGTCAAAGATTGTTGGTGGTGCTGTTCCTAAAGAATATATTCCTGGTGTCCAAAAAGGGATTGAGAGTGTTATGGGGTCAGGTCCTCTTGCGGGCTTTCCTATGCTTGGTGTAAAAGCGACTCTCATTGATGGTGGCTATCACGATGTTGATTCTTCGGTTTTGGCTTTTGAGATTGCTGCTCGTGCGGCTTTTCGTGATGGGGCAAAGAAGGCTGGTGCACAGCTTCTTGAACCGATCATGAAGGTGGAAGTTGTTACACCAGATGATTATGTTGGTGATGTTATTGGTGATCTCAATTCTCGTCGGGGACAGATTTCAGGAACTGAAGCGCGCGGCATTGCAACGGTTGTGAATGCAATGGTTCCTTTAGCAAATATGTTTGGTTATGTGAATACTCTTCGCTCTATGAGTCAGGGGCGTGCGCAGTATACAATGCAGTTTGATCATTACGAGCCTGTACCTTCGGCTGTTGCTTTGGAGATTCAAAAGAAATACGCGTAATTTCAGGTTGGTAATTAATTTTTAACTTAGTCCTTGGTTTGGACGGAAAATGGAGAGCTCAAATGGCGAAGAGCAAGTTTGAACGAACAAAACCGCATGTTAATATTGGTACGATTGGTCACGTTGATCATGGGAAGACTTCGTTGACAGCAGCGATTACGAAATATTTTGGTGAATTTAAAGCTTATGACCAAATTGACGCTGCGCCAGAGGAACGTGCACGTGGAATTACTATTTCTACAGCACATGTTGAGTATGAAACGGAAAATCGTCACTATGCGCACGTTGATTGTCCAGGACACGCTGATTATGTGAAAAACATGATCACAGGGGCAGCACAGATGGATGGTGCTATTTTGGTTGTTTCAGCAGCGGATGGCCCAATGCCTCAGACACGTGAGCATATTTTGCTTGCACGTCAGGTTGGTGTTCCAGCAATTGTTGTTTTTCTTAATAAAGTTGATCAGGTTGATGATGCAGAACTTTTGGAGCTTGTAGAGCTTGAAGTTCGGGAACTTTTATCCAAATATGATTTCCCAGGCGATGATATACCAATTGTTAAGGGTTCTGCGTTGGCAGCTCTTGAGGATAAGGATAAAAGCATTGGTGAAGATGCTGTTCGTCTTTTAATGAGTGAAGTTGATAATTATATTCCAACCCCTGAGCGTCCTGTTGATCAACCATTTTTGATGCCGATAGAGGATGTGTTTTCGATTTCGGGTCGTGGAACCGTTGTTACGGGTCGTGTTGAGCGTGGTGTTATCAAAGTTGGAGAGGAAATCGAGATTATCGGTATTCGTCCAACTTCTAAGACGACGGTTACAGGCGTTGAAATGTTCCGCAAGCTTTTGGATCAAGGTCAAGCGGGTGATAATATAGGAGCTCTGCTACGTGGTGTTGACCGTGAAGGGATTGAGCGTGGTCAAGTATTGGCGAAGCCAGGATCCGTTACACCTCATACACGGTTTAAAGCAGAAGCTTACATTTTGACAAAAGATGAAGGTGGACGTCATACGCCATTTTTCACGAATTATCGTCCACAGTTTTACTTCCGTACGACGGATGTTACAGGTATTGTTACGCTTCCAGAAGGTACAGAAATGGTTATGCCCGGTGATAATGTTGCCATGGATGTTTCGTTGATCGTTCCAATAGCGATGGAGGAAAAACTTCGTTTTGCTATTCGTGAAGGTGGTCGTACTGTTGGTGCCGGTATCGTCTCTAAGATCATTGAATAAATAATGCTTGTTGAGTGCTTTGATTATTGAAGGCACTTTGTATAACAGGGAAATAAAGAGCATGAACAGTCAGAATATTCGCATTCGCTTGAAAGCGTTTGATCATAGAATTCTTGATACGTCGACGCGTGAGATCGTATCGACTGCTAAACGTACCGGTGCAAATGTCCGTGGTCCCATTCCGCTTCCTACGCGGATTGAGAAGTTTACGGTCAATCGTGGACCGCATATCGATAAGAAAAGTCGTGAGCAGTTTGAGATGCGAACACATAAGCGTCTTCTTGATATTGTTGATCCAACGCCGCAAACGGTGGATGCGCTTATGAAGCTCGATCTTTCTGCTGGTGTGGATGTAGAAATTAAGCTCTGAGGTTTGAGGACAGAAGGAACAGACCCGATGCGTTCAGGTGTAATAGCACAGAAGCTGGGCATGACCCGTATTTATAATGATGCTGGTGAGCATGTGCCGGTGACGGTACTTCGTTTGGAGAATTGTCAAGTCGTTGCTCAGCGTACAGTTGAAAAGAATGGTTATACTGCTGTTCAATTAGGTGTAGGCTTTGCTAAGGTTAAGAATACTTCACAAGCTCTTCGTGGACATTTTGCTAAGGCTTCTGTTGAGCCTAAAGCCAAAATAGCAGAGTTTCGTGTGAGTCCCGACAATCTTCTTGATGTTGGTACTGAGATTACAGTGGAACATTTTGTTCCAGGACAAAGAGTTGATGTGACTGGTACCAGTATTGGTAAGGGGTTTGCTGGTGTTATGAAGCGACATAACTTTGGTGGACATCGTGCTTCTCATGGTAATTCTATCACACATCGTGCTCATGGTTCTACAGGGCAGTGCCAAGATCCTGGTAAAGTTTTTAAAGGCAAAAAAATGGCTGGCCATATGGGGCAAGTGCGTGTAACAACACAGAATATTGAAGTTGTTTCCACTGATAGTGAGCGTGGTTTAATTTTAGTGCGTGGTGCTGTTTCTGGTTCTAAAGGTTCTTGGATTTTGATACGGGATGCTGTGAAGAAGCGTCTTCCTGATAATGCTCCAAAGCCTGCTGGTATTCGCCGTCTTGTGAAGGAGAAAGCGGAAATGGTTACTCCGGTGACGGAAACCTCTGAAGTTGAGGGAGCCTAATAATGGATCTTGTAATTAAAACTCTTGATGGTAATGAAGCTGGCAAATTAAAGGTTTCTGAAGCTGTTTTTGATCTTGTTCCGCGTGAGGATATTTTGCAACGTGTTGTTCGTTGGCAGCTTGCACGTCGTCAGCAGGGAAGTCATCAATCCCAAGGTCGTTCTGATGTGTCGCGAACAGGGGCAAAAATGTTTAAACAGAAAGGAACTGGGCGTGCTCGACATTCATCTGCACGTGCACCGCAGTTTAGAGGTGGGGGTAAGGCACATGGACCAGTGGTTCGTAGCCATGCGCATGATCTTCCTAAAAAAATTCGTGCTCTTGGATTGCGTTTTGCGTTATCTGCGAAATTAAAAGCAAAAGATTTAATTATTGTGGATGAGTTGACTGTTAAGGATGCTAAAACGAAAATGCTTGTTTCTCATTTTTCTAAGCTTGGATTTAATAACGCTCTCTTGATTGGTGGTAAGGAGATTGATATTAACTTTTTTCGTGCAGCCTCTAATATCCCTAATGTTGACATTTTGCCTATTCAGGGAATTAATGTTTATGATATTTTGCGTCGCAGCAAACTTGTTTTATCAAAAGCAGCTGTTGAGGCTCTTGAGGAGCGTTTTAAATGACAGATCTTCGCCATTATGATATAATTATTAGTCCAGTTATTACTGAAAAGGCGACTATGATTTCTGAATACAATCAAGTTGCTTTTAATGTCGCGCCGAAAGCGACGAAGCCTGAGATTAAGGCTGCTGTTGAAGCGCTTTTTAGCGTAAAAGTTAAAGCAGTTAACACGATAGTCCGTAAGGGTAAAGTGAAGCGTTTCAAAGGTATAGTTGGTCGGCAGAGTGATGTCAAAAAAGCGATCGTAACTCTGGCCAGTGGTCAGACTATCGACGTTTCGACAGGTCTTTAAGAGGCTCGGAGATAGGAATAATGGCACTTAAGCAGTTTAATCCAACGACACCTGGGCAGCGTCAGCTTGTTATTGTGGAACGTTCTTGCCTTTATAAGGGAAAACCTGTAAAGATGTTAACTGAAGGTTTGTCTTCAAAGGGTGGCCGTAATAATCGCGGTCGTGTTACTGCTCGTTTTCAGGGTGGTGGACATAAACGTAGTTATCGGTTTGTCGACTTTAAGCGTCTTAAACGTGATGTTTCAGCAAAGGTTGAGCGTTTAGAGTATGATCCTAATCGTACCGCTTTTATTGCTTTAATCCGTTATGAGGATGGGCAATTGAGTTATATTCTTGCACCACAGCGTCTTGGTGTTGGTGATTCTGTTATGGCTGGTTTAAATGTAGATGTTAAGCCGGGTAATGCTATGCCTCTTGCTAGTATGCCTGTAGGTACAATTATTCATAATGTTGAGATGAAGCCAGGAAAAGGCGGACAGATTGCACGTTCAGCAGGTGCTTATGCGCAGTTGGTTGGACGAGATCATGGTATGGCTATTCTTCGTTTAAATTCTGGTGAACAGCGTTTGGTTCCCAGTAGCTGTTTTGCAACTGTTGGCGCTGTTTCAAATCCTGATCATGGGAATATTAATGATGGTAAAGCAGGTCGGTCACGTTGGCGTGGTAAGCGTCCACATGTTCGTGGTGTTGCTATGAACCCCGTTGATCATCCACACGGTGGCGGTGAAGGTCGTACATCAGGGGGGCGCCATCCAGTATCTCCTTGGGGTAAACCTACGAAAGGTAAGCGTACGCGCTCTAATAAAGCCACTGATAAGTTTATTATGCGTACGCGTCATCAACGCAAGAAATGAGAAAGGTAGTCTGAAGTGGTTCGTTCAGTTTGGAAAGGTCCGTTTGTTGACGGCTATCTTCTTGGTAAAGCAGAGAAGGTACGTGCAAGTGGGCGCAATGAAGTTATAAAAATATGGAGTCGTCGCTCTACTATTTTGCCGCAATTTGTTGGTTTAACTTTTGGTGTTTACAACGGTAATAAGCACATTCCTGTTTCTGTTTCTGAAGAGATGGTTGGGCATAAGTTTGGTGAGTTCGCTCCTACCCGGACTTATTATGGTCATGGTGCCGATAAAAAAGCAAAGAGGAAGTAGGAATGGGAAAAGCTAAAGTTTCGCGCCAACTTAAAGATAATGAAGCAAGAGCTGTCACACGGACAATTCGTGTTAGTCCGCAGAAACTTAATTTAGTTGCTGCAATGATTCGTGGTAAAAGAGTTAATGTCGCACTCGCTGATTTGATGTTTTCACGCAAGCGTATTGCTGCTACTGTGAAAAAAACGCTTGAATCAGCAATTGCAAATGCAGAGAATAACCACGATCTTGATATTGATTCGCTTGTTGTGGCGGAAGCTTATGTTGGTAAGTCGATAGTGATGAAGCGCTTTCATGTTCGTGGTCGAGGGCGTGCGAGTAGAATTGAACGTCCATTTTCGCATCTTACTGTTATTGTTCGTGAAGTTACCGAAAAAGTGGAGGCCGCGTAATGGGTCAGAAGATCAATCCAATAGGACTTCGTCTTGGTGTTAATCGGACTTGGGACTCTCGTTGGTATGCTGATAGTGGTGAATATGGACGTCTTCTTCATGAAGATTTGAAAATTCGTTCGTATGTGCTTGAGGAGCTTAAACAGGCGGCTATTTCTAAGGTCGTTATTGAGCGTCCTCATAAAAAGTGTCGTATTACGATTCATTCTGCACGTCCTGGTTTGATTATTGGTAAAAAAGGTGCTGATATCGAAAAGCTTCGTCATAAACTCTCAGAAATGACGGATGCTGAAACTTCATTGAATATTGTGGAGATTCGTAAACCGGAGATTGATGCGACAATTATTGCGCAATCAATTGCTCAACAGTTAGAGCGTCGTGTTGCTTTTCGTCGTGCAATGAAGCGTGCTGTTCAGTCTGCTATGCGTCTTGGTGCGGAAGGTATTCGTATCAATTGTTCTGGCCGTCTTGGTGGTGCTGAAATTGCTCGTATGGAATGGTATCGTGAAGGTCGTGTTCCACTTCATACCTTGCGTTCTGATGTTGATTACGGTACAGCAGAAGCTAAGACCGCTTATGGTATTTGTGGTATTAAAGTTTGGGTCTTTAAGGGTGAGATTCTTGAGCATGATCCGATGGCTTCAGAACGTCGTGCTACGGAAGTTGATCAATCTGGTTCTTCATCGAATCGTCGCCGCGAAAATGCTTAGTTTTTGAGATTGAACTAAATTTTGGAGTAGAGAACAATGTTGCAGCCAAAGCGCACAAAGTTCCGTAAACAGTTCAAAGGCCGTATTCACGGTTTTTCGAAGGGTGGTACGGATTTGAATTTCGGTGCCTACGGTTTGAAGGCTGTTGAGCCGGAGCGGGTTACTGCTCGTCAAATTGAAGCGGCGCGTCGTGCGATTACACGTTATATGAAGCGTTCTGGTCGTGTGTGGATTCGCATTTTTCCAGATCTTCCGGTTACATCTAAACCGACTGAAGTTCGTATGGGTAAAGGTAAGGGAAGTGTTGATTATTGGGCTGCACGTGTTGCTCCTGGGCGCGTCATGTTTGAGCTTGATGGCGTTCCGGAGGATGTTGCACGTGAAGCACTAAGATTGGGTGCTGCAAAGTTGCCTATAAAAACGCGTTTCATCCAGCGTATTGCTGAATAATGAGGTTAAGCGATGAGAGCCACAGAATTACGGGCGCAAACGCTCGACCAAATGAAAGATGAATTGGCTAAGTTAAAGAAAGAGCAATTTAATTTGCGTTTTCAAAAAGCAACAGGTCAATTAGAAAAGACTGCGCGCGTTAGACAAGTTCGTCGTGATATTGCGCGTATTAAAACTTTTCTTCGTCAAAAGATAAGTGAAAGTAAGGTTTAAGGAAATAAGAGATGCCTAAACGCGTTTTGCAGGGTGTTGTTATTAGCGACAAAAGTGATAAGACTGTTGTTGTCAAAGTTGAACGCCGTTACTCTCATCCGCTTCTTAAGAAGACTGTTCGGCAGTCTAAAAATTATAAAGCGCATGACGAAAACAACCAATTCAAGATTGGGGATCAAGTTTCTATTCAAGAATCTAGACCAATTTCGAAAGATAAATGTTGGATTGTTGTAAAAGACAATGTAGCGTAATGAGTTAAGCTTATTGTTTTAGAATTTAACAGTGTGGTTATCATTGATAAATTTGAAGGCGATAACTTTATCGTTATTTGGCAGGCAAATCCGAGTGTGTAAAAGATACAATCGGATATATGTGTTAAGAGAAGGTGGCCAGTCATGATTCAGATGCAAACAAACCTCGACGTTGCTGATAATTCTGGAGCGCGTCGTGTCATGTGCATCAAAGTGTTAGGCGGTTCAAAGCGGAAATATGCTTCGGTCGGTGACATTATTGTTGTTTCGGTTAAGGATGCAATTCCTCGTGGCCGTGTTAAAAAAGGTGATGTTATGAAAGCTGTTGTGGTTCGTACTGCTAAGGATATTCGTCGCGCAGATGGTAGTGTCATTCGTTTTGATAGTAATGCTGCGGTTTTAGTGGATAATAAAAAAGAGCCGATCGGTACGCGTATTTTTGGACCTGTTCCTCGTGAATTGCGTGGTAGGAATCATATGAAGATCATCTCTCTCGCTCCTGAAGTGCTGTAAGGAGTAGATGTTATGCAGAAGATTCGAAAAGGTGATAAAGTTGTTGTTTTATCCGGTAAGGATAAAGGATGTAGTGGTGAAGTAATTAAGGTTAATCCGAAAGATAATAAGGCTTTTGTTCGTGGGGTTAATATGATTAAACGTCATCAACGTCAAACGCAGAAGCAAGAGGCTGGAATTATTTCTAAGGAAGCTCCAATTCATCTGTCTAATTTGGCGATTGCTGATCCTAAAGATGGTAAGCCTACACGTGTGGGTTTTCGTATGAATGCAGATGGTAATAAAGTGCGTTTTGCCAAGCGTTCGGGAGAGTTGATTAATGGCTGAGGAAAGACAAATACCGCGTATGAAAGCGCATTATTTTGAAGTGATCCGTAAAACACTTCAAGAAAAGTTTAATTACAAAAATGCGATGCAAATTCCGCGGATTGATAAAATTGTGATAAATATGGGGATAGGTGAAGCGACTGCTGATTCGAAAAAGCCTTCCCTTGCTGCTGAGGATTTAGGACTTATAACAGGACAGAAGGCCGTTATTACGCGTGCACGTAATTCTATTGCAACCTTTAAGGTTCGTGAAGGAATGCCTCTTGGGGCTAAAGTTACATTGCGTAAAGATCGTATGTTTGAGTTTTTAGATCGTCTTGTTACGATTGCTCTTCCGCGGGTTCGTGACTTTCGTGGTTTAAATCCAAAAAGCTTTGATGGTCGTGGCAATTTTGCTATGGGTATTAAAGAACACATTGTGTTTCCAGAAATTAACTATGATAAAGTTGATCAAATTTGGGGCATGGATATTATCGTTTGTACGACAGCAAAAACGGATGATGAAGCTCGTGAACTATTGCGTGCTTTTAATTTTCCTTTTCGTTCGTAACGGCAAACGTAGCGAGGTGAAATTATGGCCAAAGTAAGTGCCGTTGAAAAAAATAAACGTCGTGAGGTGATGGTGAAGCGTTATGCTGCACGTCGTGCACGTTTGAAAGCAATAGTGATGGATCAGAAGGTTTCTCTTGAAGAACGCTTTAAAGCTTCCGTTCAATTAGCAGAATTGCCACGTAATTCTGCAAAAGTTCGTGTTCGTAATCGCTGTGAGGTTTCAGGTCGTCCACGGGCTTATTACCGTAAGTTAAAAATGTCGCGAATTGCATTGCGTGAACTTGGCTCTGTGGGCCATATCCCTGGTATTGTAAAGTCTAGTTGGTAAGAGGAGATTATTCAATGTCTATGTCAGATCCTCTTGGTGATATGTTAACACGTATTCGTAATGCACTTGGTCGTAAAAAAGGCAAAGTGGTTACTCCGGCTTCGAAGCTTCGTGCACACGTTCTTGATGTTTTGCAGTCAGAAGGTTATATTCGGGGATATAATCGCGTTGATTTAGGTGATGGAAAAGCTGAAATTGAAATCGAGTTGAAGTATTTTGAAGGGTTGGCTGCTATTCGTGAGATTTCACGTGTGTCAAAGCCAGGTCGTCGTGTGTATGTTTCCGCTAAGTCGCTTCCGCAGGTGGCAAATGGTTTAGGTATTTCGATTTTATCGACTCCTAAAGGTGTTATGGCGGATCATGAAGCGCGTGAACAGAATGTTGGTGGAGAACTCCTTTGTCGTGTTTTCTAAGTTATGTCAAGAAAACGGAAGAAAAAGTAGGTTAGAACAATGTCTCGTATTGGAAAGAAACCCATTTCAATTCCTTCTGGAGTTACTGCTACTGTTGAAGGTCAGCTGGTTAAGGCAAAAGGTCCAAAAGGTGAGCTGAGTTACGTCGTCAATGATGAAGTCTTGGTCAAACTTGAGGAAAATATCATATCAGTTATGCCGCGGGATCAGTCAAAAGACGCGCGTTCTAAATGGGGTATGTCGCGCTCAATGATTGAGAACATTTTTTGTGGTGTGAAAGATGGTTTTGAAAAGAGATTGGAGATTAATGGGGTTGGTTATCGTGCTGCTTTGCAGGGTAAGGATGTCCAACTATCTCTGGGCTTCTCACATGATGTGGTTTATAAAGTTCCGTCGGGTGTGACTGTGACTGTTCCTAAGCCAACGGAAATTGTTGTTTCTGGAATTGATAAACAGCAAGTTGGACAAGTTGCAGCGGAGATTCGTGAGTATCGTAGGCCTGAGCCTTATAAAGGTAAAGGTGTTAAGCATGCAGATGAACGTATCTTCCGTAAAGAAGGTAAAAAGAAATAAGGATTTTGTATTATGGTTTCATCTAAGGACATTATCCAACGTCGTGCGAGGCGTGTTCGTCGTAGAATTAAAATGGTTTCTCATGATCGTCCTCGGCTTAGTGTTTATCGTTCAAATCAGAACATTTATGCTCAAGTTATCGATGACTTGCGGGGATGTACACTTGTTTCAGCCTCTACTCTTGAAAGTGATTTGAAAAAATCGTTAAAGAGTGGTGCTAATAAAGAAGCCGCTTTCGCTATTGGTAAGTTAATTGCTGAGCGTGCGAAGCAAGTTGGTGTAAGTGACGTGGTTTTTGATCGTGGAGCCTATGTGTACCATGGTCGTGTCAAGGCTTTGGCTGAAGCTGCTCGTGAAGGTGGTTTGAATTTCTAAATTTTCCTCTTTATGAATGTGTAAGGAGAGTTTAGAGTGTTTCGTTTAGGTTCTTCTGGTTTGATGAGGAGCTTTATTATCGTGCTTCCGGAAAAGAAAAAGGAATGAGGAATGGCACAAAAAGAACGTGGTGAGAGAGAAGAACGCGATAATGAATTTGTCGATAGGCTTGTTCATATAAATCGTGTTGCTAAAGTTGTAAAGGGTGGTCGGCGTTTTGGTTTTGCCGCTCTTGTTGTTGTTGGGGATCAAAAAGGGCGTGTGGGTTTTGGTCATGGTAAAGCTCGTGAAGTTCCGGAAGCTGTTCGTAAAGCAACGGAATCTGCAAAGCGTGGGATGATTTATGTTCCGCTTCGGTCTGGACGCACATTGCATCATGATCTTGAAGGTCGTCACGGAGCGGGGCGTGTTTTATTGCGTTCAGCTTCTGCGGGTACTGGGATTATTGCTGGAGGGCCGATGCGGGCTATTTTTGAAGCTCTTGGTATGCAGGATGTTGTTGCAAAATCATTAGGATCTTCGAACCCTTATAACATGGTTCGTGCAACATTTGATGCATTGAAACATCAAATGCATCCTCGAGATATTGCTGCTCAGCGTGGTATAAAATACTCAACTTTGCAGGCGCGTCGTCGCCATTTAGTTGATGTAGAAGGGTAGTTTCTGAGATTATCAGAAAAGGAATTAGGAAATGGTTCAAAAAAAATCTCAGAGTGGTAAAACTGTGATGGTAGAGCAAATTGGAAGCCCTATTCGAAAATCACAGATTCAGCGTGCAACCTTAAAAGGGCTTGGATTAAATAAGATGCGTCGGCGGCGTGTTTTAGAAGATACACTTTGTGTACGGGGTATGATTGCTCAGGTTCGGCATCTTGTTCGCGTTATAGATGAAGATTAAGGGTTGCAGGAGTATTAGATATGAAACTCAATGAACTGCGTGATTGCGAAGGCGCAACAAAAAATCGTAAGCGTGTTGGACGAGGTATTGGCTCAGGTATTGGTAAGACTGGTGGTCGCGGTGTCAAAGGACAAAGGTCACGTTCTGGTGTTTCCCTTAATGGTTTTGAAGGTGGGCAAATGCCTATCTATCGTCGTTTACCGAAACGTGGATTTAAGAATTTCTTCGCCAAAACCTATAATGAAGTTTCTTTGGGACGTATTCAGTCAGCCGTTGATGCAGGAAAGTTGGATATTGAAAAGCCTGTTGATATGATTGCTTTGAAAGAGGCTGGTATTATTCGTCGTAAAAAGGACGGGGTTCGTCTTCTTTCTGATGGTGATTTGAAAGCTAAGATTATCTTTCATGTTTCTGGAGCTTCAGAAGCTACTCGTGTTAAAGTTGAAAAAGTGGGTGGTCAGATTATTTTTCCTGATGTTGATCAATAATTTTTTTGATATGAGTAGAGATCTGAAGAAGGGTTATATATATTCTGCAAAATGTTTTGTGTGGAATTTTTTAAGTTCCGCATTTATTCTTGTATAAAGATATGAGTTTTAGGGTTATACTTCTGTGATTTAAAGAACTGGAGTGTGAAGTGGAGACGTTTTATGGCATCAGCAGCAGAGCAATTTGCTTCCAATATAAACTTCGGTACCTTTTCGCGTGCAACTGAATTAAAGAAACGCATCTGGTTTACTCTGGCGGCACTTCTTGTCTATCGTTTTGGCACTTATATCTCTCTTCCAGGTATTAATATTGATGCTTTACGGCAGACCTTTGAACATCATGCATCAGGTGTATTAGGACTCTTTAATATGTTTGCAGGAGGTGCTGTTGGGCGTATGGCGATTTTTGCGCTGGGTATCATGCCTTATATCTCAGCATCTATTATTGTACAGTTGTTAACATCTATTATTCCTTCTTTGGAGACTCTTAAAAAAGAAGGGGAATTAGGTCGTAAGGTTATTAATCAGTATACGCGTTATGTAACAGTTGTATTGGCAATTCTACAAGCTTTCGGTATCGCGGTTGCGCTTGAAAGCGGTATAGGGACAGGGCTTCAAATTGTTTTAGAACCAGGTCTGATGTTTCGTATCTCTTCTGTTATTACACTTGTTGGTGGGACAATGTTTCTCATGTGGCTTGGCGAGCAAATTACGTCACGCGGTGTTGGTAATGGGGTTTCTCTCATCATTTTTACAGGAATTGTAGCTAACTTTCCTTCTACTTTTGCTCAGCTTTTAACAGCTCATAGCCAAGCTGATTTATCAACTTTTCTTTTAATAGGGATCGTCCTTATTGCTATTTTGGTTATCGGACTTATTGTTTTTATAGAGCGTGCGCAACGGCGAATTCTTATTCAGTACCCGAAGCGTCAGGTTGGTAATCAAATGTTTCAAGGCGATATGTCGCATCTTCCTTTAAAGTTGAATACTGCTGGTGTTATTCCACCTATTTTTGCTTCATCTTTATTGTTATTACCAGCTACTATTAATAACTTTTCTGATAAAATGCCACAATGGGTTCAGGCTATTTCTTATTCTCTTGGTCATGGACAGCCACTTTATATGATCGTTTATGCATTTTTAATGGCGTTTTTCTGCTTTTTTTATACGGCGATAGTGTTTAATCCAAGTGATACTGCAGATCAGTTGAAAAAACATTCTGGTTTTATTCCAGGGATTCGTCCAGGTGAACGCACAGCCCAATATATTGATTACGTTTTGACACGTATTACTGTTGTGGGGGCACTTTATATCATCTTGGTTTGTTTGTTGCCTGAATTTATGATATCTGCATTACAGGTACCTTTTTATCTTGGGGGGACGTCCTTGTTGATTGTTGTTACTGTCACACTTGATACAGTTGCTCAAATTCAGGGATACCTTGTTGCTCACCAATATGAAGGGTTGATAAAAAAATCAAAACTTCGTGGAGGTAGAAGGAATCGATGAGGGTTATTCTTTTAGGTCCTCCTGGAGCGGGGAAAGGAACACAAGCAAAAATGTTGACTGAGGAATACAACATTCCTCATTTATCAACAGGGGATATGTTGCGTGAGGTGATTGCCAAAGAAACGGATACTGGTAAAAAAGCTAAAGCTATTATAAGTTCTGGTGCTTTGGTTCCTGATAGTATTGTTAATCAAATCGTATCAGATCGGATTGATGGAGCTGATTGTGTAAACGGTTTTGTTTTGGATGGATATCCGCGAACTGTGGGGCAAGCAGAAGCGTTGCAACAGATACTCGATTCAAAAAATATGCAGCTTAATGCTGTTGTTGAGTTGTGTGTTGATGAAGACGTGTTGATTGAACGTATGAAGAAGCGCGTTGAGGAAACAATAGCGGTTGGTGGACAGGTTCGTTTAGATGACAATCCTGTTGCTTTTGCAAAAAGATTAGTAGAATATCGTGAAAAAACGGCTCCCTTATCAAAATTTTATTCAGAGAGGGGAATGTTGAAGGTTATTGATGGAATGATTGGTGTTGCTGAAGTGACACGTATGATTAGAGGGTTTCTTTCATGAGATTTTTTTTAGAAATAAATGAAAAGAGTTGACTTTTGAGATGAAATCTATCAAAAGTGAATTTAATTTATTTTAGTGAAATAATAGGATTCGGAAGAATTTTTTTCTGAGTCTATTTTTTTCTGTAAGGTATATCAGGTATTTTATAACAATTTGTCAACATAACTAAGGAGAGTAGGCGTGGCTCGTATCGCTGGCGTCAATATCCCGACAAATAAGCGTGTAATTATTGCGCTTCAATATATCCACGGGATTGGACCAAAATTTGCTCAAGAAATTATTGAAAGAGTTGGCATTCCTTTGGGGCGTCGTGTGCATGAGCTTTCAGATGCTGAGGTGCTGCAGATTCGTGAGGCGATAGATCAGGGCTATCAAGTTGAAGGTGATCTTCGTCGTGAAGTGGCTATGAATGTTAAGCGTTTGATGGACCTTGGTTGTTATCGTGGATTGCGGCATCGTCGATCTTTGCCTGTCCGAGGACAGCGTACGCATACGAATGCTCGTACGCGTAAGGGGCCTGCTAAGGCAATTGCCGGTAAGAAGAAATAAGGGCCTTTGTGGAAGGTTTTTATATATTCTTTTTCTTGTTTGATTTGTTTGGCAAGGAAAAAAGGTGGAGCTGCTGATGTTACGGCAGTGATGAGATCGTTGAAAGGGAAATTATGGCCAAGGAAGCCACACGTGTTCGTCGTCGCGAACGTAAAAATATTTCATCGGGTGTTGTGCATATTAATTCAACATTTAATAATACAATGATTACTATTACTGATGCTCAGGGTAATGCAATTGCTTGGTCATCTGCGGGAGCTCAGGGGTTTAAAGGTGCGCGTAAATCGACACCTTTTGCTGCTCAAGTTGCTGCGGAGGATTGTGCAAGAAAAGCGCAAGAGCATGGTATGCGTTCTTTGGAAGTTGAAGTTTGTGGACCTGGATCAGGGCGTGAATCTGCTCTACGTGCATTGCAATCTGTTGGTTTTGTCATTACTTCTATTCGCGATGTAACACCAATTCCTCATAATGGATGTCGTCCGCGGAAAAGGCGGCGTGTTTAATTGGGTGTTGTTTTTTGTTGTCGGAGATTTCTCTGATGTTCACATTGGTCGTTACGATTGAATGGTAACGGAACTAAAGAACGGGAATAAAAATATGATCCAGAAAAACTGGCAGGAACTTATTAAACCCAATAAGGTTGAGTCATGTGCACATGATAATCCAAATATTATAAGTGTGATTGCTGAACCTCTTGAGCGTGGTTTTGGTTTAACGTTAGGAAATGCGCTTCGTCGCGTGTTGTTATCTTCGCTTCGTGGTGCTGCTATTACTGCTGTGCAGATTGACGGTGTCTTGCATGAGTTTTCATCGATTCCAGGTGTGCGTGAGGATGTTACGGATATTATTCTGAATATAAAAGAAATTGCGCTTCGTATGGAAGAAGAAGGGCCTAAACGTGTCGTTGTTTATAAAGAGGGGCCTGGTGTCGTGAAAGCGGGAGATATCAGTACAGTTGGGGATATGGAAATTCTAAATCCAGATCATGTTATTTGTACTCTTGATGAAGATGCTGAAATTCGCATGGAATTTGTTGTCAACACAGGAAAGGGGTATGTTCCATCTGATCGTAATTGTGCTGATGATGCGCGTATAGGGCTTATTCCAATTGATAGTCTTTATTCACCGATCCGTAGGGTATCTTATAAAGTAGAAAATACACGTGAAGGTCAAGTTCTCGATTATGATAAATTAACGCTCACGATTGAAACAAACGGTGCTGTTAATGGTGAGGATGCTGTTGCTTTTGCAGCACGCATTCTTCAGGATCAATTATCGTTATTTATTAACTTTGAAGAACCACAGAAGGAGCCTGTTGAAGAGGTTGATTCTGAGCTTTCTTTTAATCCTGCACTTCTCAAAAAAGTGGATGAATTAGAACTTTCAGTTCGTTCGGCAAATTGTCTTAAGAATGATAATATTGTCTATATTGGTGATCTGATTCAAAAAACAGAATCTGAAATGCTTCGGACACCGAACTTTGGTCGCAAATCGTTGAATGAGATTAAAGAAGTTTTGGCGTGTATGGGTTTACATCTTGGGATGGAAATTCCTGCGTGGCCGCCTGAAAACATTGATGATCTTGCAAAACGTTATGAAGATCAATATTAGAATTAGAATTTAAGGAGAGGGCTTATGCGCCATAGTAAGTCAGGACGCAAGTTGAACCGTACTGCCAGTCACCGTAAAGCGATGTTTGCAAATATGGCAACTTCGTTGATCGAGCATGAGCAGATTGTGACAACGCTTCCAAAGGCTAAAGAAATTCGTCCTATTGTTGAAAAACTCGTTACTCTTGGTAAGCGTGGTGGTTTGCATGCGCGTCGGCAAGCAATTGCAGCACTTCGTGATGCAGGAAAAGTTGCAAAATTATTTGATACGCTTGCGCCACGTTATGCATCACGCAACGGTGGGTATTTACGTATTATGAAAGCGGGGTTTCGTACCGGTGATAATGCGCCCATGGCTGTTATAGAATTTGTTGATCGTGATGTCGAAGCGAAAGGGGCTGGGGATCGCATTCGTATGGAGGCTTCTGAGAATGAAAAAGGGACATCTTCGTAGAGTTTTTTTATTCTGTTGAATTTTTAAAGGCCGCCTTGTCTTGGGCGGTTTTTTTGTGAGCATTTTTAAGTTTGTTTTAGTTGAGAAATAGGTGCAGAGAGAAAATTATAGAATATTGAATTATTTTATTTTTATAATATTTATTGTTCAAATAGGTTGTTTTTATTCTCTATTATGAAATATTAATAGAGGTCCTTAATTTGCGGGGATGCGTTTTTTTATTCTATTAATCTTCAACAGAATGTGCTGATTTTAAAGGAGTGGATTATGAGGTATTCTTTTTGGGTGCGGATTTTTTTTGCAATTATGATGCAGATATCATTTGATCATGTATATGCTCATATCCCTCAAACACAAACAGAAATCACCCTTTCATTTGCTCCTTTAGTTAAAAAGACAGTTCCATCTGTTGTAAATATTTATGCAGCTCGACAAATTAGAGCACGATCACCTTTTGAAGGCGATCCATTTTTTGAGCAATTTTTTGGTCGTTTTCAAAATAAATTTCCTGTTCGTAAGCAATCGTCATTAGGGTCAGGGGTGATTGTTGATGCACGTGGTTTGATCGTTACAAATTACCACGTCATTAAAGATGCAAGCGAAATTAAAGTGGCTTTTTCTGATGGGCGGGAGTTTGAGAGTAAGGTCGTGCTCAAAGATGAAGCGACTGATATTGCAATTCTTGAAGTTAAGGAAAAAGATGCTCAATTTCCAGTTCTTTCTTTGGGAAATTCTGATGCTGTTGAAGTTGGTGATCTTGTTCTTGCTATTGGTAATCCTTTTGGTGTTGGTCAAACAGTTACAAGTGGTATTGTTTCAGCGCAAGCGCGTACACGTGTTGGGATTTCTGATTTTGACTTTTTTATTCAAACAGACGCAGCCATTAATCCAGGGAATTCTGGTGGCGCTTTAATTGATATGAAAGGTCAGTTAATCGGAATTAATACGGCTATTTATTCGCGTTCGGGTGGTTCTGTAGGGATTGGTTTTGCTATTCCAGTTAATCTTGTAAAAGTGATGCTTGATACTGTTAAACGCGGTGGAAAATATTTTGTGCCGCCTTATATTGGTGCTTCTTTTCAAAATGTTACACCTGATATTGCTGGTGGTTTAGGTTTAGAACGTCCCTATGGTGCTCTGATTATTGAAGTTATCAAAGATAGTCCTGCTGAAAAAGCTGGATTGAAAGTAGGTGATGTTATTTTGAGTGTGCAGGGGGTACGCGTTGACAGTCCAGATAGTCTTGGGTATCGTTTGATGACAGCTGACGTTGAGCATAGTCTTGCCTTGGAATATTTACGAAGTGGAAAAATTTTAAAAACACAAATAACAGTTTCATCGATATCAGAAACTGCATTTTTAAAATCTGAAAAAATTACGGGTGACAGTCCTCTTGCTGGTGCTGAGGTGTTAGATTTAACACCTCAAAATAGTCGACGTTTTCATCTTCCTATATTTGCAAAAGGGGTTGTGATTACCAATCTTGAGGAAATGAGCAATGCAGCTGGAATTTTTCAGTCAGGAGATATTCTACGTGTTGTAAATGGCCATAAAATTCAAACAGTTCATCAATTGAAAAAGGTTCTTATGCAAGGTCGCTCAAATATGTGGCAATTGGAATATGAACGTGATGGTATGTATATTCGCCAATTTATTCGTTGAGGTTTTTTTTGAAGAAAGATTTTTTTACTTCGTCGTTTGATTTTCAAGTTAATAAAAATCAGCCACTTGCAGAAAGAATGCGCCCTTGTTCTCTCAATGATGTTGTGGGACAAAAGCATTTGATTGGAGAGGATGGTTTGCTTTCACGTATGGCGGCAACTGGCTCAATTGGATCGATGATTTTTTGGGGACCTCCAGGGACGGGAAAAACGACTGTTGCACGTTTGTTAGCCCTTGAAACAAATTTCGCGTTTGAGCAGGTTTCTGCTATTTTTACCGGAGTTTCTGAACTTAAAAAGATTTTTGAAGTTGCGCAGAGGCGTTTTATATCTGGGGATAAAACACTTCTTTTTGTTGATGAAATTCATCGGTTTAATCGTGCTCAGCAGGATAGTTTTCTTTCTGTGATGGAAGAGGGTACTGTGGTACTTATAGGCGCAACAACCGAAAATCCTTCTTTTGAACTGAATGCTGCCCTTCTTTCGCGTGCACGTGTTTTAACATTTCTTTCTCATGATCATGAAAGTTTGAACCTGCTTTTGAGGCGTGCTGAAGAAGTTGAGGAAAAAACTCTTCCCTTGGATAATGATGCCAGAGACGTTTTGATAGAGATGTCTGATGGTGATGCGCGTGTTGCATTAACATTGGCAGAGGAAGTTTGGTCTATTGCACCATTGGGAGAGGTTCTTGATGTTGTTGCTTTGCAAAAAGTTATTCAGCGTCGTGCGCCCATTTATGATAAAGGACGAGATGGGCATTATAATCTCATTTCAGCGTTGCATAAATCCGTTCGTGGATCTGATCCTGATGCTGCGCTTTATTATTTGGCACGTATGTTGGATGCTGGTGAAGATCCTCTCTATATTGGGCGAAGGTTGGTTCGTATGGCTGTTGAAGATGTTGGTTTGGCGGATCCTCAAGCTCTTATCATTTGTAATGCAGCAAAAGATGCCTATGATTATTTAGGATCACCAGAAGGAGAATTGGCTTTGGCGCAAGCATGTCTTTATGTTGCAACTGCGCCAAAGTCAAATGCAGCATATCTTGCGTATAAAGCAGCACTGCGTTGTGCGCGCAAAAATGGCTCTTTACCACCCCCTAAGCATATTCTTAATGCTCCTACGAAATTTATGAAAGAAGAAGGGTATGGAAGTGGTTATTGTTATGACCATGATGAACCAGACGCTTTTTCAGGACAAGAATATTTTCCCGAAAAACTTGGGCGTCAGAGTTATTATAAACCAGTTGAGCGTGGTTTTGAGCGTGAAATTGTGAAACGTCTTGAGTGGTGGCAACAGTTGCGCAAAAAACGTAAAGATCAAAATAAAATTTGAGTTGAAATATGTTTTTTATTAATCTCAGATTTATTTTTTATCTCTTATGTTATTATATGAGAAATTTAGTTTATATTTTAAACATTTATTGCATTGCTTGTAGAGATTTTTTTATGATATCTTCATAATTGCATATTTTTTCAAATTTAAATATGTCATTCAACTTTTAAGCTGCTTTATTTTTTTTGGTTTTTATTAAATAATATATTGACTTATAATGATAATTGACTGTTTCGTAAGTTGAATAAAAGTTTCAAATACCGTAAATTTCTCTCATCCCAAGTCCGTTATTTGTTGAAGCAATCAGGTTATTCGGTTGCATGTTACAAGCAGGATTAGCGTGTTATAAAAACCGTACAAGAAAGGACTAAAAATTCCTCTTATGAATCGTCTCAAATGCCGAGAGCTGTCGCAACCTTAGGGGATGATAAATAGTGTGATGGTGCCAGCTTTCTCCTTCTATAGTGTAAAGATGGTGGCGTCAAAAAGTCTTACAGTATACCACATTCATAGGTGTTGTCACGAAGTGAGCTTGGAAGTTTTGAGAGGTGTTTCTTAAATTAAGTGTATGAATATGCAACACAATGGCGTTTTGTTCTTCGATGCAATATGGTGTGATTTTAATTGGTGATGCGTTTTTATGTGATCAATAGCGGGAGAATTCTAGTCTCTCAAGTATTTAATCAAAGGGATAAGCAGAAGGGCTATAGAACATTGTGTTGAAATTTAAATTGTTCCTTTTCTAGAGAGATATAAATGTGTTAACTTGCTCTCTTAGGAAGTATTGTTTTATTAGAATTTATTTTTTGTGTCATAAGATAAGCAATGCCAATTCTTTATTGTGATGCTCATGATATGTTATGGACATAATGTGGAGATAGGAATGCAAATAGTCTGTGAAAATCTAAACTCAAGACTTTAGTTAAATTAAAAGTACAGTGTAAAATTTAAGTGTTAGATTATTTATGAATTCGGTCAAGGATATAGTCGTGGATAAAACAAAAGCTCTCGATGCTGCTCTCTCACAAATTGAACGTTCTTTTGGTAAAGGCTCGATTATGCGTCTTGGGCAAAAAGAGCAGGTTGTTGAAATTGAAACAGTTCCAACAGGGTCATTATCCTTGGATATTGCTTTAGGGATTGGTGGATTACCCAAGGGGCGCATTGTTGAGATTTATGGACCAGAAAGTTCTGGGAAAACAACATTGGCTCTCCATGCTATTGCTGAGGCACAGAAAAGTGGTGGGATTTGTGCTTTTATTGATGCAGAGCATGCACTTGATCCTATTTATGCGCGTAAGCTTGGTGTTGATTTAGAAAATTTGTTCATTTCTCAACCAGATACTGGTGAACAGGCATTGGAAATTACAGAGACGTTGGTTCGTTCTGGTGCAGTTGATGTGCTTGTTGTGGATTCTGTTGCAGCTTTAACACCGCGTGCGGAAATCGATGGTGAAATGGGGGATGCTTTGCCTGGATTGCAAGCGCGATTGATGAGTAAAGCATTGCGAAAATTAACAGCAGCGATTTTTCGCTCTAATTGTATGGTTGTTTTTATTAATCAAATTCGCATGAAAATTGGGGTGATGTTTGGTTCGCCTGAAACAACAACAGGGGGAAACGCTTTAAAGTTTTATGCTTCTGTTCGTTTGGATATTCGTCGCATTGGGTCTATTAAAGATAGGGATGCAATCGTTGGTAATCAGACGCGTGTTAAAGTGGTGAAAAATAAATTGGCACCTCCGTTCAAACAGGTTGAGTTTGATATTATTTATGGTGAAGGCATTTCTAAAGTAGGTGAATTGATTGATTTGGGTGTTAAGGTTGGTATTGTGGAAAAATCTGGTGCATGGTTTTCTTATAATTCTCAGCGTTTAGGACAGGGGCGTGAAAATGCAAAGCAGTTTTTACGTGAACATGCGGAAGTTGCTACAGAAATTGAAGCAGCTTTGCGCCAAAATGCTGGTTTGATTGCCATTGAATTGTTAGAAAATGCAGGTTCAGAAAATACAGAGAGCGATGAAGCCATTTGATGGAGCGTTTTTTCATCTATAATTTTTTTCATTTAAGATTTTTTCTGTTTTTATTTGTTTGAGTTTTTAAATATACAGTCATTTTTTCTCAATTTTTTTGAACAAATATTCCATTCTTTGATTAAATTGACTCCATGCGTGGCAAAGAGGATATTTAATGAGGGGGATTTTTCTTTTATGGTTTTGTACTGTATTGAGCAGGTGTCGATATGAATAGTGTTAATAACATTCGGTCAACATTTTTGGATTATTTTCATCGTAATGGGCATAAAGTTCTTTCTTCTAGCTCACTTGTTCCACGTAATGATCCTACACTTATGTTTACAAATGCAGGAATGGTGCAGTTTAAAAATGTTTTTACTGGACTTGAAAAGCCCCCTTATAAGCAGGCAACAACGGCACAAAAATGTGTTCGTGCGGGTGGAAAGCATAATGATCTTGATAATGTTGGTTATACGGCACGCCATCATACATTTTTTGAAATGCTGGGTAATTTTTCTTTCGGTGATTATTTCAAAGAAGAAGCCATTTTTTTGTCATGGAACCTTTTAACAAAAGAATTTTGCCTGCCAAAAGATAAACTGTTGGTGACAGTTTATCAGAGTGATGATGTTGCTGCTGAACTGTGGCGTAAAATTTCAGGTCTTCCAGATGAAAAAATTGTCCGTATTGCGACGGCTGATAATTTTTGGGCGATGGGAGATACAGGACCCTGCGGTCCTTGTTCAGAGATTTTTTATGATCATGGTGATGAAATATGGGGCGGTCCTCCTGGAAGTGCTCATGAAGATGGGGATCGCTTTATTGAGATTTGGAATCTTGTTTTTATGCAGTATGAGCAGATTTCCAAGGAAGAACGTGTTGATTTACCTCATCCTTCTATTGATACAGGCATGGGGTTAGAGCGTATTGCTGCTGTTTTACAGGGTGTTCATGATAATTATGACATTGATCTTTTTCGTGCATTAATTGCTGCTTCAGAAGAAATTACAGGGATTGAGGCAAAGGGTGATTTTATTGCCAGCCATCGTGTCATTGCTGATCATCTTCGCTCGTGCGCATTTTTGATTGCTGATGGTGTTCTTCCTTCCAACGAAGGAAGAGGATATGTTTTACGTCGTATTATGCGTCGTGCTATGCGTCATGCCCATCTTCTTGGTGCTAAAGAGCCTTTAATGTGGCGGCTTTTGCCTGCTTTAATTCGCGAAATGGGACAAGCCTATCCTGAATTAGTGCGTGCTGAGTCTTTGATTTCAGAAATTTTGAAGTTAGAAGAAATACGCTTTCGTAAAACACTTGAACGAGGACTTGGTTTGTTAAATGAAGCGAGTAGTCTTCTTAAAGAGGGAGATCATTTAAATGGTGAAGTTGCTTTCAAGCTTTATGATACCTATGGTTTTCCGCTTGATTTGACGCAAGATATGCTTCGGCGTCGCGGAATATCTGTTGATGTTGATGCTTTTGATAAAGCGATGGAACACCAAAAAGAGGAAGCGCGTGCTCATTGGTCTGGTTCTGGTGAAGCTATAACGGAGACAATTTGGTTTTCTGTTCGTGATAAGGTAGGGGCGACAGAATTTTTAGGTTATGAAACAGAAAAAGCTGAAGGCATTCTTACAGCTCTTGTGTGTGATGGTAAAATTGTTGATCATATTTCTTCGGGGCAAAAAGCTATTCTTGTGGTAAATCAGACTCCTTTTTATGGTGAATCTGGCGGGCAAATTGGTGATAGCGGTATCATTTCTGGTGAAGATTTTGTTTTTGAGGTGCATGATACTCAGAAAAAGGGTGATGGTGTTTTTATCCATATTGGAGAAGTAAAATCTGGTCAGGCATCGAGGTCTGATTGTGTAGAATTAACCGTTGATGGTATTCGTCGTAAAAAAATTCGTGCAAATCATTCTGCTACCCATTTATTACACGAGGCTTTACGGCAAATATTGGGGGACCATGTTACTCAAAAGGGCTCTCTTGTATCGCCAGATCGGTTACGTTTTGATTTTTCTCATCCAAAGTCTGTTTCTTTGGAAGAATTGAAAAAAATAGAAGATTTAGCCAATGAGATTGTTTTGCAAAATAGTAAGGTCGTAACGCATCTCATGGACGTGGATGAAGCCATTTCTAAAGGAGCCATGGCATTATTTGGTGAAAAATATGGTGATGAAGTTCGCGTTGTTTCTATGGGGAAACAGTGTCACCAAGAGGGATTAAAAAAGCATTGGTCAATAGAGCTTTGTGGGGGCACACATGTGGAGCGAACAGGCGATATTGGTTTGATCCATATTGTTTCTGAAAGTTCTGTTTCAGCAGGAGTACGTCGTATTGAAGCCTTAACTGGCCAAGAAGCACGTTTTTATCTTTGTCGCCAAGATGAGCGTATTCATGAGATCGCTGATCTTTTAAAAACGTCTTCTTCTGGTTTAGAAGAACGGGTGCGAATTTTGCTTGATGATCGTCGTAAACTTGAAAAAGAGTTGAATGATGTACGCAAAAAAATGGTGTTGAGTGGTGGTATAACAGAAAGTAGTCAAGATGATATTACCATCATTAATGGGCTTTCTTTTCTCGGACGCATTGTCAAAAATATTTTACCACGGGATCTTAAGGCATTCGTCGATTCTGGAAAAAAACAAATTGAGTCTGGAGTCGTTGCTTTTATTAGTGTTTCGGAGGATGGAAAAGGCAGTGCTGTTGTTGGCGTTACGGATGATTTAACGGATAAGTTGAATGCTGTTGATCTCGTTCGTATTCTTTCAGTTGTGCTTGGTGGTCGAGGTGGTGGTGGTCGTCCTGATATGGCGCAGGCTGGTGGTCCTGAGGGTAACAAGGCTGGTGAGGCATTTGCAGCACTAAAAGATTTTCTTGAAAAAATTTAAAAAGCAAAATCTTTTCTCATTGGTGTTTTTTACATTTTTATGTTGGATTGGTGTATAAGTATCACGAGTATCTGTCCGATGTCTTGCTGAAATCCAGATATAGCGTAATGGGGGCTTATACAAAATCAGTAAAGATAAAAACAGTTTTTATCTTTATCATCACTGTTTCATTTGATTTTATGTTTTTCAAGAGTTTCGGGAGTTACCTTTCAAAATAAGAAAGATTATGCAGCATTTTACACTTTGCTTTGTAGTATATTTTTACGAAGAAGAGCAGTCATTGTGTGGCTCTTACAGATTCTTTTTAAAGAAACATCTCTATCCTATTTTATAAAAAGGAATATCGCATAAATTTAAAGAGGTATATTAATGTCTGATTTATTATGATGCTATTTACTCAATACATTGATTTATAATGATAATTTATTTTTTATATCTTGAGTAAGAGCTCCAAATATTCGTAGGATTTTCTCATTTTAAATCTATGTATATTGAATCAATCAAAATCATTCACAAGAATTGTTGTGAAAAATAGGCTTAGGAGTATTGAGAAATATTTCTTAAAAAAGCACGTGATGAATGTACAACACAATGACATTTTGTTCTTGGCGAGGGGGGCTTCTACAAAAAACATGATAAACAAAAGTGTGAAGCAATACGTCATATCCATTATTAAAAAAACACTGTTTTAGATAGTTTTGAAAGTTGTAAAGCTGAGTTAAAAGAAGATGGTAAAATTGAAAGCTTTTTTACCTTTGCATTTTCCTTAAATTCGATTGTATACTCATTAATATGCAAAGATATAGGCAATAATTTTGTTCCAATCGAGTAAAATTTCAACAGTAGAAAAAGTGCGGAATGGTTTTAATCTTTTTTCAAAGATCTCGCGTCAAAAATGGATTGTGATATTCTTAGTAACCTTTTTATTTGTATCAATAAAGTATTTTTGGTGTATTGAAGAGGTATTTTTTACATGAGATTTGTGAAGAGTATCAATTTTATGATGCTATGGCTTCATGTAAGAGGATGACGTTTTCATTTTCTCCTTCTATTTCTGGTGGTTTGATTGTTAAACCACTGGCTTTTAAGAATTGAGAAAAACGTCCGCCTCTCTCGATTAATTCTTGAAAGCTTCCTTTTTCAATTAAATGACCATGTTCTAGAAAGAGTACTACATCAGCATTGCGTACTGTTGAGAGGCGATGTGCTATAATGAAAGTGGTGCGATTATGGCTTATGCAATCAAGGGCATTTTTGACACGTGCTTCTGTTTCAACATCAAGAGCGCTTGTTGCTTCATCTAGAATGAGAATAGGGGCATTTTTTAAAACAGCGCGTGCAATTGCTAGTCGCTGTTTTTCTCCACCTGATAATTGAGATCCTCGTTCGCCCACCATTGTGTTATAATAATCAGCTTTTTTTAGAATAAAATCGTGAGCTTCTGCTATTTTTGCTGCTTCATAAAGTTCTTCATTCGTTGCGCTCGCTTTTCCTATTGAAATATTGTCATGAATAGTACGGTTGAAAAGACCTGAGTCTTGAAATACTGTTGCTAGAGATTTGCGTAAAGATTCGCGATTGATCGAGCATATATTTATTCCATCAATGGAGATATGCCCAAAGGTAGGGTCGTATACGCGTTGTAACAAATTGATCAACGTTGTTTTTCCAGCCCCTGTTGGTCCTACAATCGCAACAGTTTGTCCTGCTTTAACCTCAAAAGAAATATCAAAAACACCTTGAGAAGAATTTGGAAATTTATAGGTCACGTGATGAAATTGTATGGTGCCTTTAACATTTTGGAGGGAGGGAAGATTCTGCGGTTCGTTGATATGAAAGGTTGAGTCTTCCATTTCAAAAAACTCTTGCAGTTTTGCTTGTGAGGATATTGCACAATGAATAAAATTGCTCATTTGGTCTAGGCGGCTAATCATGAGTTGTGCAAATCCAACAAAAGCAACGACGTCACCTACTCGTAGTTGACTTTTTGCAACAAAAAAAGCTCCAAGGAGAAGAACACAAACGATTGAAATCGTTGAAGCCATTCGATTTAAGCCACTGGCGAGCGCCCACCAATTGAGAACAGGATTTTGTGCTTTAAGCAGAGCATTTGTATGTTGGTGCAGTATGAAAGTTTCTTCTTTTATTCGGTTATAACTTTGTACAATGGAAACATTAGAGATTGAATCACTGACATGTTTAAAAAGGTTATGATGATAGCATTCTACAGCGGCTTGCCCGTCTTTTGTTTTTCGCATCACTAAACGTGCAATTAATACATAGATGATGGCAAGCACAACCAAGACTATTGAAAGGCGCCAATTCATATTAAAGGCTATGGGGATGAGAACCAATAAGGCGACAAGCGTTGAGAGATGTTGTCGCATAAAATCAAGCCATATGGTTGACATGGAATCTATAGCGCGCAAAAGTGTATGGAGTGCGTTAGATGTTCCGCGTTGTTGATGCCAAATTAACGGCATGGCAATGATACGTTCGAAAGATTCTGTTAAAACCGTTAAGCGACGTCTATGGGCTAAGCGGTCTGCACCGCGAGCAACAAGGACATAAGCGATAATATGTGAAAGTCCAAAACAAACCCAAATGGCAAGAGTAGAGATGATACCTGCTTTTTCTGTAATAGAATCGATAACCCGTCCAAATAAAATAGGTTCTGCAATGGTGATAATCGCTAACATAACATTAGCGGTACAGATTAAAAGGGATGCATTTTTTTCTCTGTTTAGGTAAGTGAGAACACGTGCATAGGTTTTGAATAAGGACACTGTTAATTATCTCCATTCGCTGTTAAGCGTAAAGGTATTGATTTTTTTATAACGCTTAATTTTTAGCTAATAAAATTTGGACGTTAAGAAAAGGCAATTTTGGATACTAACTGTAATATGGTGTGATAAAGCCAACTAAAATATGAATTTTTGTGTTTATATTTGTGCTTATAAAGGCGCAAAAATAGATCAATAAAATTATCAGGCAAGGGAACTTTCATGGCAGGCGTAGAAATAAAAAAAGTTGAGGCTGATGAAAATGGAATGCGCTTAGATCGCTGGTTTAAAGTGCATTATCCAGGACTTGGTTTTGGAGTCTTGCAAAAACTGTTGCGTTCTGGTCAGATACGGGTTGATGGTGGACGTGTTAAAGCCGATACGCGTCTTTGTATGGGACAGGCTGTCCGTATTCCACCTCTCCCTATTAATGACAAAGAAAATCTTTCAATAACGGATAAAACACTTCATGGGCAGGATGATGGGACCGTTTTGAAAAAAATGCTGCTTTATGAAGATCCAAAGGTATTTGTTTTTAATAAACCAGCTGGGTTGGCTGTACAAGGAGGCTCTGGTTTAACACGTCATATGGATAGTATGCTTGAGGTATGGCGCAATAAAAAAGGTGAAAAGCCGCGTTTGGTTCATCGTCTTGATCGTGAGACGTCGGGTGTGCTTATTGTTGCGCGATCAAGGGGAGCTGCTCAGTCCTTAACAGCTGCTTTTAGAGCGCGAGAAACAAAAAAGACTTATTGGGCGTTGGTTCGGGGCGTACCTAAAAAAAAGCAGGATAAAATTTCAACGTGGATGGTTAAGGAAATGACTGCACAAGGTGACAAAATGCGTGTTTGTGAACATGGGGAGCCAGATTCACATCATGCGGTTTCCTACTATCGCGTTTTAGATACGCGAGGGCGGGCTCTTTCGTGGCTTGAAATGGAACCCTATACAGGGAGAACACATCAGCTTCGTGTTCATGCTGCCCATATGGATCATCCTATCATTGGCGATTCAAAATATTTTTTTTCTGATAGTAATTGGACATTACCAGGAGGAATTCAAAATCGTCTTCATCTTCATGCACGTCGTATTCGTATTCCTCATCCTTCAGGAGGAATATTGGACATTGTTGCACCTTTACCACCTCATATGGTTCAAAGTTTCAATCTTTTGTCTTTTAATGAGAGTGATGCTGAAACAGAGTAAAAAAGCTTCGTTTATCCTTTTTGATTGGTAAAAATTTTGTCTATAAATTTGATGAGATGGATAGGGCTTCATTTGAAGAGAGCTTTAGTAATCGCTATGAGAAAATGGTGTTTTTGAGTGATGAATTTTGAAATATCATAAATTTTCTTTCTACAGTTCTTTATCCATATTGATTGTATTATTATCTCTAGATAAGGTGTATCGTTTAATAATCTGAGTTGATGAAGCTGCTCCTTTGAATTTATCTGTAGGGCTGTATATTGGGGAGGCGTGTCTGTTGAGGAAGATGAATGAGATAAAATCTGAAGGATATTTGCTGAAATGTGTAAAGGCGCTTTTTAATTTTTCATGGGAGATAAAGGAGGCATTTTATAGTAATGCTGAGGAAAAGTAGCCTCTCAAAAAAATCCTGTTGTTAAGGAGGTTTGTTTTGTTATCAATGTGATTTGATATACTTATGATAGATTTACTATTTGTACCTTTGCTTACACCATGAAGATTTATTAACAAAGCTCTCCTTTCGATGATCAATTATTTTTCTACTTACTTTATTTATCTGAATTTGTTCGAAAGATTTTCTTTCGTAAAAGAAGAAACAACTTTTAGCATTCTTAATGCTTTATTTCAGTGAATGCATCAGATTGAAGAAATATGCTATACCAAAAATTGGAGATTAAAGCTTTAGGTGCGTTTATTGCTCTTTAGGAGGGGGAGAACATGGTCGTTTTTTCCAGTGAAAAAACAGATATTCAAAGATTATGGGAACATTCCAAGAGGGGATAAGTTGAAATGAGGAGTGACTGATGGGATCATTATTGATTGACGTTAATAACGTCTCAAAAATATACCGTAGCATGGACAGAGGAACTTCTTTCAAAAACAGAGTGCTTTCTCTTTTTAAGCCAGTATATACGAATTATCACGTGCTGAAAGATATCAGTTTTACCCTTTTTTCAGGACAATCTCTTGCTATCCTCGGAGCTAACGGGGCAGGTAAATCAACACTGATTAAAATACTTGCTGGTATACAATTCGTTGATAAGGGAAGTGTTAAAGTCTTGGGATTTAATCCGTATAAAACCAAGAAAGATCTGTTTAGACAGTTGGGTGTGGTCTTTGGTCATAAGAGTTGTTTATGGTGGGATTTACCTCTACGTTACAGTTTGGATATGGTGCAACCCTTATATGGTATTGAACGAACCTCTTTTATCCGCGACCTTAAAGAGATTGCAGAGTTGCTTGGTATTGCGCATATCATGGACAAGCCAGTGCGAATGCTGAGTTTGGGTGAGAGAGTCAAAAGTGAATTGGCATTTAATTTATCTTTTAGACCTAAATTATTGTTCCTAGATGAACCAACTATTGGTCTTGATATTACTTCTAAGCATGAAATTAGGGAGCTACTTACAAAACTTAAAAGAGAGCGAGGGATGGGATACATCATCACAAGTCATGATATGGGGGATATTGATGGTTACGTTGATGATATTCTTCTCTTGCATAAAGGAAACAAACACTTTTACGGTGATATTGATGCATTTAAAAATATGCTTCCTTCTTTGGTGAAAGTGACATTTTTTTGTGAACACTTGCAGGCGCTTTATGCTGTTGTAAAGAGAATGGATGAACTTTCGTTAAAATTGTCCGCTCCTTTAAAAAATAAAAAACTGAACAATGAAGAATGTTCATTGGAAATTTCGTTACCTCGTGGAGATTATTCGCATTTCATACGGGAAATGACAACTAAATTCAACTGTACGTTTTCTGTGTCCACTCCCTCATTTGAGGAGATGCTCCGTGTTAAATTTAAAGAATTTATTTAATTATTGTTTTGGCATGTTTTTTTATGCAAGGAATGGATTACTCTCTATTCTAAGTGATAGAGCCATGTTTTTTACTGATATTGTCATTGGGACACTTTCGCCATTTATTATTCAACTTCTATTATGGAATGCACTTTTCTCTGATATGGGAAACACCATAAATGGCTTTAGCTTTCATGATATGATGTATTATTATGCTTTTGCTTTAGTCTTAGGACGTTTAAATAATGGTTATAATGTGATTAAGTTTTTTTCTCATCATGTTAGGGAAGGTCAATTAGAAGTCTATCTCACAAAACCCTTTAGTTATATGACACAAATACTTTTTACTTTTTTAGGAGAGAGTGTATTATATTGCATTCCGTTATTGGCTCTTTTTGTTGCAAAGCTTGTTTTATCCTATGAAAATATTCTGGGATTGGTCATCTCTTTTCTGTTCTTTTTTCTGGTTGTTATTCTATCACAATTGCTTTGTTTTTTACTCTCTTTCGGGATTGCCTTATTAAGTTTTTGGGTGATTGAGTACAATATATTACTCTCTTTCAGTATTCTCAGTTCAGCGCTTCTTGGGGGTGTTCTTTTACCACCATCTTTTTGGCCGGTGTGGCTTATTCCGCTCATGCAATTTAATCCTTATCGTTTCATGATATCAGCTCCTGCCGAGTTTTTCGCGACGCAAAATTTAGCGTTGTTTCAGCAGTTTTTTTTCGGAAGTTTTGCTTATATTTTGTGTCTTTTATGCTTAATTCATATTGCTTGGAATAAAGGAATGAAGATGTATTATGGAGCGGGCGGTTGAGATGAAAATAATCCTTCATTTTATCAGCCTGAATATCTGCCGACAGATTGTTTATGGTAAGAATTTGGCTGGGGAGTTTATTCTTTCTCTATGCTATTATTTTATTCAATTCATATTTATTGATAGAATATCTTCTTTTTCAGGAAAGATTGGTAACTATAGCAGAGATGAAATTCATTTTATCTTTGTTGTCTTTGTTTTACTTGGGATATTTTTGAATATTTTTACTCATTCTATTGAAACGTTTTTTGAAAAAGTAGCAGATGGTAAAATTGAACCCTACTTGATAAAGCCTGTTTCAATCTGGTTGTTGATGTTGTTTGGTTGGTGCAAACCACTTAATCTGATAAAGCTATTTGTTCTTTATGTTAGTGCCTATTTGTTCGTATCATTACCGGATATGTATGATCTTAAGCTCAGATGGATCTCTTTTATTGTTGCAATATTTTGTGTTTTTATCGTCAATATTTGTTTTTTCATGATGTTTAATTTTGTGACATTTATTATTAGCCGTAAGATGCCTGTCGAATATTTTCATGAAATGATTTACGAGCTTTCATTTGTACCAATAGGAATTTATCCCTCAAGCATTGTAAAATGGCTTTTGTTTATGCTTCCCATGGCTTTTTCTGCTTCTTTTCCTGTATCCCTGTTACTTGGTAAAGGCGAATGGAATATTGGATATCTTCTGTCGAGCACTTTTCTTTCTATAGTCATGACTTTCATAATCTATAAGAAAACAATTATTAAATTTAATGGATTAGGGGGATGATATAAAAATCATCATGATTATAAAAATAAAAAATTGAGTGAATAATTCTATTATAGCGTAGATTATCGTTATTTATGCTGGTGGTATAGGGCATGTAAAATTTACACATGAGGATTTTTATTAGACATATTCATGCATAAAATCAGTTGTATTTCTATAGCTATGAGCAAAGAATTTACAATAAAAATCAGAGAATTAAATTTCTTGGTTTTAGATTAGTTTGAGTTTAGATGGCTGCTTGATGACACAAGCCAATGGTAAGATGGTGTACAATATTAGTAGTGTTTTCTCATCTGAGCAAAATTTATTTTTGTTACGTTTATAATGCTAAAAAATTGTCAAAGATGGGTAATTTTTATATGTGCAAAATGTGGTTATTCGTGCGGATTTTGTTGGTACATTCAATATATTATTACGTGGATGAGTTTTTGCTTAAACAATAAGAAAATTGACAGAATAAAGCTTTTAAGTTGCCCGATAGAAAGCTAAGAGCTTCGCCAAACAACATGATAGCAATTATCAAGACAACAATCACATAGAGATTTTTCAGCATGCTGAGCAGTCAAAATTCAGTTAATAATTGCTTGGAAATAAAAGGATCCACTAAGCAAAGCGGGCAAAAACGATGGTAATGCAACTGAGTTCAATAACATAATTAAATATATTTATTTGTTGTACTGGTAAACTAAGAGAATTATACTTAATTTTATTGTGAATTTATTATTTCATGTTATGATTTTATTTAATAGAAAGATATTTATTATGTAATATTTTAGTGTTATTATAAATATTATTATTTAATTAGAAATATACAATTTAAACACATACAATATAAACATAATATATTTATATTATTTTAAATGGGTTATTTTAAACAGTAATTAAATAAGATATTATTTTGTAAAAAATTATTTTCTATTTTTTTAATATTAATAAGCTCATTTTTCAATTTTTCTTAACAATGATAAGAGAAAAATGGAGTTTTACATCCTCTTTTACAATAAATAAAAATGATACTTTAATCTGGTGTTGTTCTCTAAGCTTAGAGCTATACAGATGTTATTGCTTATCATTAATAAAACTAATGTGATTGATGGCGTAGAGATTACAAAGGGCTAATTTTTTTGCATGTAATTCATATTTTTACAAGACTTTAAAAATAACACAGAAAAAATGAGAGAGGAAGGAATAGTGAACAAGAGTGATAAGCTTTTTCATTTTCTAGTGTTATGATTACTTTTGTATTTTATGGTTCATTCATTGTATGTATGATCAATTCCAAAATTTTTATTTTAAGCTTATAGTGAATCTATATTTTAAACTGTTATTGAAGTATTGTCGTGATTGAGATTAAAATATCACAGTAGTGAACACTCTGATTTAATAGAGAAGATTGTTTGCTAGCAAATAATCTATCCATATCAACGTTATTTAAATTTTTTCCAAAATATATATCTATGCTAATTTTCGTGATTGATATCTTTTCTAAGATGAAAAGGGGCATGAGCTGATTTGAATATCCATAAAATTTTTCATATTAACTCAAAAAATATACGATCACATCATTTTACGGCTATTCTAGATTATCATTTTGATAAACTGAAGAAGTATAACGATTAGCATTACAAAGGTTTGTGCAAAAATGCTTTTATTGGACATTATTAAATTTTTTATGATTTATATTTTTAATCATTTTATCTTGGTTAGAAAGAAGGTGTATTCATTTTTATTTCTCTATTTTATCTTAAAGTTGTGGAATTATATTAATGTTAGAAAGTTATAATTGTGGAAGACAATGAACTTTATTAAAATTATTCCACGTTTTTGTAGAAACGTATGGCTGTGAAATCGTTGAAATGTGTAATAGCTTATGGCATTAGATTTGGCGCATTTACCAAAGTTATCCCTTATCTTACTTAATTTAGCTTTTTCAATCAAAGAATTAAGCTGGTGTTTACGCTAATTGTAGCTGGGGCAAATATTTTTTCTTAATCTATACTAAGAAAAAATTATTTTATAAAAATATTTATTTTACTATATTATATAAAAAATAAAAACATTGCGTGTAACTAAAAAGCAACAAAATAAATTTATTTTTATCATTAAATTACATAGTATAAATTACAAATAAAATAATTGACAACTCTTAAATAAACATGTAACGGATATATTACAAGTGTAATATAATATAAAAACAACAATTTAAATAAAATTATTAATTAAATTTTGTATTATATTTTTATTGTAATAAGATAAATATACTTTATTGATAGATAACGGAATGTTTTCTATTTAGAGGGGGCGGTAAAGAAAATTTATTTTATTAAATATTGTAATTAGGTGGTTATGATGAAAATATTCAAGCATTGTATAGTATGTTTTGTTGCAGTAGCGATTTTCTTTTCACAGATTTTAAGAGCCAATGCTGATTCTTTAAATGATAGATTTCAAAATGCTGGTTTTATTTCTGTAATGACACAAGAAAATAGAGTTATTAAAGCTGTTGGTATGATTATTAGCCAGTTTGGAGGACAAGGGGCTGAGAAAAACGTCCAAAAAGTTGCGGGGTTAATGGGGATGGAGACAGCGATTTTTGCTTTAATCGCATATTTTGTATATTTCTTTACTAGAAAGCCGCCGAGTCCTAACAGGGAGACAGGTGGAAGAACATTCGATGCTTTTGCTCATAGTTCATGGGCTTTGAATTAAAAGATATTATCCTTGATAAACTTTGAATTATTCTGTTATTGGATTTAAACAGCAAGTAAAATGAAATAGTTATGTCTAATATGGGGGAATTGAGGAATCCTGATTCTATTACGTTTTTTTTCCTCTATCCCCCATCTTTTTGAAGCTTTTTTATGGCTTCAAGAGCGAGTTTTTTGCGATCTGCGCTCTTTGTGTAGAGAGATGCCATAGCATCATGTGTCCAGCCAAAAATTGCTTTGAGTTGTGATACTGTTGCACCAGAATTAGCTGCGCGTGTTGCTGCTAATTTTCTTAAGCCATGGGCTGTTTTTTTGATACCTGCTTGGGTACAAGCATTATAAAATGTAATTCCGAATCTTTCTTTAGGTATTTTCCCCCCGTGTTTACTACAAATGAATGTGTCCTCACCAATAGGACCAGCTTCAAGTGTTTTGGCTAATTCCGGTAAAATAGGGAGAAAAACATCTGTTTGGAATTTACTTTTCTCTGTTTTGAGATGAATAATATTGTCTTTGACATCTTTCCAGCCAATGCGAACTGCATCACCACGGCGCAACCCCGTGTAAAGAAGAATATCAATCCAAACACGTTCATGGGTACCATGAGGCCATCTTTTATAATATTTCTCAACATCTTCTTCTGTCCAAACAGGAAAGCCCCCTTTATTTTTTAGAGGAGGTTTTTTGACCCCTAAAGTTGGATTGTTTTCCAAAAGACCTTGGTCAATCGCCCAATTAAAAAGCCCATTAAGTACTTTCAGAAATTCTCTAGCCATTGCTGGTGTTTCTTTACGCCGTTCAACTCCAGCTATGATATGTTTCTTATTAATTGCTTGGTATGGGATATCTCCTACGGAATCGCATATCTTCATAAGGATGTATTCTCTTTGCTTTTTTGTAACTGTAGAGAGGCTATGCCAATTAGAGCTGTTTAAATACTGTTTAAGCAGCCATGCAAATGACCCTTCAACAAGTTTACCGGTTTTGGATTTAGGAAGTATAAGCCCTTGTAATTCGGCAAGTGCGCTTTTGTAGTTATCAACAAACTCTTGCGTTCCATAGGTCCCGCGTATTCTAATGCGTTTGCCGTGACCAATACGTACATACCATACAATTTTGCCATGTTGAGTAATTTGTTTAACGAGATGAGGGGGGCGTGGTTTTGGCATGGTGATCACCTATAAGACGATATCAAATTCATAATCATCACGAGATAAATTCCATATTTTATCAGGATGTGCTGTTGAGTTTGGTAATGGGATATCTGCTTTAAGATAGATAAGCAGTTCACCGGTAGGTTTGATTTCTATGAGTTCGCATTTTTGTTTTTTTGCTTCTCTTAAAGCTCGTGCAATGTCTGCTTGCGTTATGATAGCTTTACGAGGTGCCATATCTTTTCTCCTACATTGAGACGCAATTCACCCATTTCGTGAATCACGCATTACTTGAAAGTGTTAGGAAGG